>JAVEYE010000106.1:0-10601 GCA_034003665.1 Rhodospirillales bacterium
CTGAAGGGGGCTCTGGCCCGGGGATCGCCCGGCCGCCAGGAGGCGCGCCATGGCGCTGACGCCGCGCCTTGAAATGCGCCAGAGCCAGGCGCTGGTGATGACGCCGCAGCTTCAGCAGGCGATCAAGCTGCTGCAGCTTTCCAACATGGAGCTGACCGCCTACGTCGACGAGGAGCTGTCCAAGAATCCCCTGCTCGAACGCGAGGACGGCGAGGCGGGGGGAGCCGCCGAGGGCGTCGAGACCGCCGAGGGCGGGCCGGACGACCAGGACGCGGCCGCGTCCGTTGCCGACCGGGGCGAAGGCCTGGAGAGAATCGATTTCACCGAGACCCGGAGCGCCGCGACCACCGAGGACATGGACGTCGACTACGACAACGTGTGGAACAACGACGGCGTCGGTGATGGCGGCGGTCTCGGCGACACCGCCTTCGCCACCTGGGGCGGCGGATCCGGCGGCAGTTTCGAGCCGACGTCGGGCGATCTCGAGCAGACGATTTCCGAAGAAAAGACCCTGCGCGATCACCTGATCGGACAGATGAACATGGAGCTCCATGACCCGGTCGACCGGGTCATCGGCCTGCAACTGATCGACCGGCTCGACGACGCCGGCTATCTGGTCGAGGACGTCGCGACGGTGGCTTCCGTCCTCGGCGGCCCGGTGGCGCGCGTCGAGGCCGTCCTGGCCAAGCTCCAGCAGTTCGACCCGTCGGGCATCTTCGCCCGCAATCTGGCCGAGTGCCTGGCCCTGCAGCTCCGCGAACGCAACCGGTTGGACCCCGCCATGCAGGCGCTGGTCGAACACCTCGACCTGCTGGCCAAACGGGATCTGGCGGGCCTGATGCGGGTCTGCGGGGTGGACCGCGAGGACCTGATCGACATGGTTGCCGAGCTGCGCGCCCTCAATCCGAAGCCGGCGCTCTCCTTCGACACCGCGGTGGCGCCGCCGATCACGCCCGACATCCTGATGCGCCCGCAGCCGAACGGCGGCTGGGCGGTCGAGCTCAATGCCGAGACCCTGCCCCGCCTGCTGGTCAACAACCGCTACCACGCCGTCGTCAGCAAGGCGGCGCGGACCAAGGAGGAACGCCACTACATCGACGAATGCTTCCAGTCGGCGAACTGGCTGGTGAAATCGCTGCACCAGCGGGCGACGACCATTCTCAAGGTGGCGGCCGAAATCGTCCGCCAGCAGGACGGCTTCTTCGCCCACGGCGTCCAGGCCCTGCGTCCGCTGGTGTTGCGCGACATCGCCGACGCCATCGACATGCACGAAAGCACGGTCAGCCGCGTCACCTCCAACAAGTTCATCGCGAGCCCGCGGGGCATCTACGAGCTGAAGTATTTTTTTACCGCCTCCATCGCCAGTTCGTCCGGCGGCGAAGCCCATTCGGCCGAGGCCGTGCGGTGCCGCATCCGCGCGCTCATCGAGGCGGAGACGCCTGGCGCCATCCTGTCGGACGATGCCATCGTCGACATCCTGAGCCGGGAAGGCGTCGACGTGGCCCGGCGGACAGTGGCCAAATACCGCGAGTCGCTGGGCATCGCCTCCTCCGTCCAGCGGCGCCGCAACAAGGCGAGCGGGCTGTGACGATCGGGAGGGCGCCTGAACAAGGGCGGCTCCGGCTATTGACTCCGGTTGCCGGGGTCACTAAGTTCCGGGCCTCTCCGGTGGACATGGGGCCGCGCGGGCGTGGGCCATTGCGACAAGCCGCACATGGGATTATCTAAAAAGTAAGAGCCAATTTCGGTCCCCCGGGCTGTGGGGCCACACACGGCAGGACAGCTTTCTTCATGGAAATCTCAGTCAAAGGTAAAAATCTCAACGTCGGCGACGCTCTTCGCGAATACGTCGTGAAGAACCTCACATCCGATGTGAAGAAGTATTTCGATCGCGCCCTCTTCGCGACGGTCATTTTCTCGCGGGAGGCTCACCTCAACCGAGCCGAAATCACCGTCCACGCCGGTCGGGGTTTGGTCATGCAGGGCGGCGCCGCGGCGGACGACATCCACGCCGCGTTTGACAACGCGCTCAACCGCATCGCCAAGCAGCTCAGGCGTTACAAGCGACGCCTGCGCGACCACCACAAGGGCCAGGGCGGGACCGAGGGGGATACCATCCCGGCGGCACAGTACGTGCTGGCGCCCGAGGGCGAGGACGACGAGGTTCCGGTTGATGGACAGCCGGTGGTCATCGCCGAAATGGCGGCCGAGATCGACACGATCACGGTCAGCGAAGCGGTGATGCGCATGGACTTGGCCGACGCGCCGGTCGTGATGTTCCGTAACCGGGCTCACGGCGGTCTCAACGTGGTGTACCGACGGCCCGACGGCAATGTGGGCTGGATCGATCCCCGGGGAACGCGCGAAGGTTAAGGGGCGGATATGGAGATTTCCGATCTGATCACGACGGAGAGCGTGATCCCGCATCTGCATGCCACCAGCAAAAAACAAGCCCTGCAGGAACTGGCCAAGCGGGCCGCCGGTATTTCGGGCATGCACGAGCGTGCCATCTTCGACGTCCTGTTGGAACGCGAACGGTTGGGCACTACCGGTGTGGGCAACGGCATCGCCATCCCGCACGGCAAGCTGCCCAATCTGGACCGCCTGTACGGCCTGTTCGCCAAGATGGACAAACCGATTGATTTCGACGCCATCGACGAGCAGCCGGTCGACCTGATTTTTCTGCTTCTGGCCCCGGAAGCGGCGGGTGCCGATCACCTCAAGGCGCTGGCCCGGGTATCGCGTCTGCTGCGCGACAAAAGCGGCTGCGAAAAGCTGCGTGGAACCGACAGCGCCGAAGCCCTCTACGCCATCCTCACCGAATCGGCGGCGTCACCCGCCGCCTGACGGGGCGCGGCCCGCGCCGGCGGCCGTCCCACCCTTCCTAATGCACGCTCACCGGCTCCAGGTCGTTTTCGCGTACGGTGGCCAGGGCGAGGTCCCGGTTGGGCACAACGGCTAGGTGTTGCCCATTGGCGGCGTGAATCGCATAGGCGTGGGCGCCGTTGACGACGACGGGCTTGACGAAGGCGATATCCTCGACGCCGAGGGTGGCGAAATCGGCTGGCGCCAAAAGTCGCGGCAGCGCGACACGAGAAGGGTTGTTGGATCTCTGTTGCATGGCAATCTCCTTCACGGCGCCTGGATGACCCGGCACGCCGAGGGGCTCCGAATGGGAAGATGACGGTCCGAAGCGGTTTTGGGCCGGGACAGCGTCAGACCTCGGAATCCATATCGATGGTCTTGCGCCTGCCGACGGCTTTCTTCGGCCCGCCGGAGTCGATCGGCACGGTGCGCGCCTTGGGCTCCGGCAACTGGCGTTCCAGGTCGATGTGGAGCAGGCCGTTGTCGAGAGAGGCCGCCTTGACCTCGATGCCCTCGGCCAGCACGAAGCTGCGTTGGAACTGCCGGGACGCGATGCCGCGATGCAGGTAGACCCGCCCCGAATCGTCCTCCACGCCGCGGCCGCGGATGATCAGCTGGTTGTCCTCGATGGTGACGGTAAGGTTGTCCATCGAGAAGCCGGCCACCGCCAGCGTGATGCGCAAGGCATTCTCGCCGGTCTGTTCGATGTTGTAGGGCGGATAGCCGTCGTGCGACGTCTTGGCGACACGATCGAGGATCCGCTCGAAATGATCGAACCCCAGCAACAGCGGACTATCGAAAACGGATACGCGAGCCATAGGTCGTCCTCCTCCAGATGCGAGCGAGTCCGGTTTTTGCGGGCCCTCGTCGAGGCGCCCCGCCGCCGGCCGCAACGCACCGCCGGCAACCACATACTATTTCGGATCGAAAAGGCCGCGAGTCAATAGGGGACGGCGGCCCGGCGCCTAGCCGCGGACCGGGATGCCCTTTTCCTTCATGAGACCGATCAGCTCACCCGATTCGGCCATCTCGCGAAAGATGTCGCAACCGCCGACGAACTCGCCCTTGACGTATAGCTGCGGGAGCGTCGGCCACTGGCTGAAGGCCTTGATGCCTTCGCGCAGTTCGTCGTCCGCCAGCACGTCGACACCCTTGAAGGGCACGCCGAGAAACTGGAGCCCTTGCGCCACATGGGCGGAAAAGCCGCATTGCGGGGCCGCCGGCGTCCCCTTCATGAAGAGGATGACGTCGTGATCGGCGATCTCGCGGCGGATGCGGTCGGCGACGGATGTGTCGGTCATGTCGTGGTTCTCTCCTCGGCCGGGGTCAAACGTGGAAGGATTCGCCGCAGCCGCAACGGGATTTTTCATTGGGGTTGCTGAACACGAAGCCCGACTTCAGCTTGTCTTCGACGTAATCCATCCGGCTGCCCAGCAGGTAGAGGGTGGCCTTCGGATCGACGTAGACGTTGACGCCACCGGCCTCGACCACTTCGTCGGCCGGTCCCGGCGCGGCGGCGAACTCGACGTGGTAGGAAAGTCCCGAGCATCCCTGCGCCTTGACGCCGATGCGCAGGGTCCGTCCGGCGGCCTCGTCGCGATTGACCAGCTGGTGAATGCGCTGGATCGCGGCGTCGGTCATCGTCAACAGTTGGGGTCGTGCAGTCATCGTCAAATCGTCTCCGTTCAGAAAAAGCCCAGTTCGAGGCGGGCCGCCTCCGACATCATGTCCTTGTCCCACGGCGGATCCCAGACCAGCTCGACCGTTACGCTCTCGAGCTCCGGGACCATGCCGCGCACGGAATGCTCGACATGGCGCGGCATCTCTCCGGCCACCGGGCATCCCGGCGCCGTCAGGGTCATGCAGATGTTGGCCCGCTTGCCGTCCTCGTCGATGTCGATGCGATAGATAAGACCCAGTTCGTAAATATCCACCGGAATTTCCGGATCGTAGACGGTGCGCAAGGCCGAGACGATGCGCCCTTCCAGGCCCTCGCGGTCGCCCGATACCGGGATCGGGCGCTCGGTCTCGGCATCTGCCGCCGGGGCGTGGCCCTGCGGCTGCGACGTTTCACCCTTGTCGAACACGAAAGGATCCATCGATGCGCCCTCCGGTTTGTCGGTCATTCGGTGCTCACCTTGTCGGCCTCGCCCTGGATGGCCGCCTCCATGGTGTGCCAGGCGAGCGTCGCGCACTTGACGCGCATCGGAAACTCGCTGACCCCGGACAGCACGGTCAGCCGCTCGAAGGCATCGGGGTCCACGGTTTCGTCCTCCCGGCTGTCGTGGGAGCCGGCGATTAGATCATGGAAGCGGTGGAACAGGGCGTGGGCCTCGGCCACCGTCTTGCCTTTCAGCACTTCGGTCATCAGCGACGTGGAAGCCATCGAGATGGCGCAGCCGCTGCCCTCGAATCCGACGTCCTCGACGACGTCGCCGTTGAGCTTGAGGTGGACGGTCACCTTGTCGCCGCACAGCGGGTTGTGGCCGTGCGCGTGGTGGTTGGCGCCGTCCGGCTTGCCGAAATTGCGCGGCGCCCGCCCGTGATCCAGAATGACTTCCTGGTACAGTTCTCGCAGTTCCGAACTCACTTGAAGATCTCCTTCACCTTGTCGACCGCCTCGATCAACAGGTTGATGTCGTTGCGCGTGTTGTAAAGCGCGAAGGAGGCGCGCACGGTGCCGGGAATGCCGTAGCGCTCCATCACCGGCTGGGCGCAGTGGTGGCCGGCCCTGACGGCGACGCCGTGGTGGTCGAAGATGGTGCCGACGTCGTGCGGATGGGCGCCGTCGATCATGAACGAGAGGACGGCGGTCTTGTTCGCGGCCTCGCCATAGATCCGCACGCCGGGAATCTGGCGCATCCGTGCCGTGGCCTCCTCGAGGAGCGCGTGCTCGTGGGCGGCGATATTTTCCTGGCCGAACTTGCTCACGTAGTCGATGGCGGCGGCCAGCCCGGTGGCGCCTGAAATATGGGGAGTGCCCGCCTCGAACTTGCTGGGCGGCGGCGCGAAGGTGGTCTTCGCGAAGCTGACCGATTCGATCATGTCGCCGCCGCCCTGCCACGGCGGCATGGCCAGCAGATGCTCCTTCTTGCCGTACAGCACGCCGATTCCGGACGGCCCGTAAACCTTGTGGCCCGAAAAGACGTAGAAGTCGCAATCCAGATCCTGGACGTCGATCTTGAGGTGCGGCGCCCCCTGGGCCCCGTCGATCAGCACCACGGCACCCTGGGCGTGGGCCATCTGGATCATCTGCTTGACCGGCGGCAGCGTGCCCAGCGCGTTGGAGGCATGGGTCACCGCCACCATCTTGGTGCGCGGGTTGAGCAGCCGCTCGTACTCCTCCATGATCAACTCGCCGGCGTCGTTGATGGGCACGGGGCGGACCTTGGCCCCCACCCGCTCGGCCAGAAGCTGCCACGGCACGATGTTCGAATGGTGCTCGAGGTAGGTCAGGATGATCTCGTCGCCCTCGCCGATGAACGTGTCACCGTAGGCGTAGGCGACCAGGTTGATCCCCTCGGTGCCGCCGCGCACGAAGATGATCTCGCTCGACTCCTTGGCGTTGACGAAGGCCTTCACCTTGTCGCGCGCCACCTCGAAGTTCCGGGTGGCCATCGCGCTCAGTTCGTAGACGCCGCGGTGGATGTTGGCGTACTCCGCCTCGTAACAGCGTCTGACCGCGTCGATCACCTGTATCGGCTTCTGGGCGCTGGCGGCGCTGTCGAGGAAGGCCCGCCCGTGGACCACCGGGGTGGCCAGGATGGGAAAGTCGCGGCGTACCGCCTCGACGTCGAAGGCCGGGACGGAAACCAGTCCCGGGCGCGACGCGGCGAGGGGTGAGGTGGTGTTCATTCGAGGCTTCCTTCCTCCGCAGCCTGGTCAAGCCAGCCGCCCATCAATCCGTCGAGATGCTCGCGCACCGATTCCAAGGCCAGTTCGTCGATCTGCTCGCGGACGAAGGCGCGGATCAAAAGCCGGCGCGCCTCGGCCGCCGGAACGCCGCGGGCCCTGAGGTAGAACAGCGAATCGTCGTCGAGTTCGCCCGTGGTGGCGCCGTGGCTGCACTTCACGTCGTCGGCGTAGATCTCCAACTCCGGCTTGGTGCTCACCTCGGCCCCGTCCGACAGCAGGATGGCCCGGCTGAGCTGATGGCCATTGGTCTGCTGGGCATCCTTGGCGACCAGGATCTTGCCCTGGAAGACGCCCCTGGCCTTGCCGTCGAGCACGCCCTTGTAGATCTCGCTGCTGGTGCATTGCGGTTTGGCGTGGGTGATGAAGGTGGTGGTGTCGGCATGCTGGCGGCCGTTGATCAGGTAGGCACCGTTGAGGTGGCAGGTCGCCCCCTCGCCGCCCAGGACCACCTCGATCTCGTTGCGCGACAGGAGGGCGCCGACGGTCATGACGAAGCTGTCGTAGCGGCCGCCCGCCGCCACCGTCGCCTTGGCGAACGACAGGTGGGTCGCCGCCCGCGAATCGGCCTGAACCTTGATGTGGTCGAGCCAGGCGTTGGCCTCGACGGTGATCTCGCCGACCGGATTGGACCAGTAGGCGATGCCGTCCGCCGTTGCGATGTGGCTTTCGATCAGCGTGGCGCGGCCGCCCTGGCCGACGACGACCACGTTGCGCGGATGATGGGCCAGGGCGCCGTCGGTTCCCGCGGTGGCCACGAAGACCAGATGGAGCGGTTGTTCCACCTGGGCTCCCGGCGCTACGCGCAGCACGCCGCCGTCGGCCAGGAACGCGGTGTTGAGGTTGACGAGCACCCGCCCGTCCGGCGCCGCCACCGCGCCCAGCCGTCCTTCGAGGGCGGCCGGTTCGGTTTCGATGGTCCGGGCGACCGTGGCGAATTCGACGCCGGCCGGCAGCGGCCCCGAATCCGACAGGTCGGGACGATGGCGGCCGTTGACGAAGACCACCCGATGGGTGCCGTCGATGACCGGCAGCAACTCGGGCGCCACGGAGGCCTGGGCATCGGCTTCGGCGGCCGGCCGGATCGCGCTGTCGGCCAGCGACTTCAGGTTGGTGTACTTCCACGCCTCCACGCGGGTCGACGGCAGGCCGCTTTCGGCGAAGCGGGCCAGCGCGTTCTCGCGCAACGCCGACAGCCACGGCGCGCCGCCCGAGGGCGCGGGCCGGGCGCCATCGGCGTAGGCGAACGGGATGCTCCTGACGTGACTCATGGGCGTTCCCCTCAGGCCGCGGTGGCGGCGACGGCGGCGTAGCCCTCGCGCTCGAGGTCGAGCGCCAGCTCCTTGCCGCCCGAACGGGCGATCCGGCCGGCCGCCATGACATGGACGAAGTCCGGCTGCACATAGTCGAGCAGCCGCTGATAGTGGGTGATCATCACGATCGCCCGATCGGGGCCGCGTAGCGCGTTGATGCCCTCGGAAACGATCCGCAGCGCGTCGATGTCCAGGCCCGAATCGGTTTCGTCGAGAATGGCCAGCTTGGGGTCGAGCACCGCCATCTGCAGAATCTCGTTGCGCTTCTTCTCGCCGCCCGAGAAGCCGACGTTGACCGCGCGCCTGACCATCTCGTCGCCCATGCCGAGCTTGGCCTGCTTCTCGCGCAGCAGCTTGAGGAACTGCATGGCGTCGACCGGCGGCTCGCCGCGGTACTTGCGCACCGCGTTGTAGGCGGTCTTGAGGAAGGTGACGTTATCCACGCCGGGGATCTCCACCGGGTACTGGAAGGCCAGGAAAAGGCCCTCGCCGGCCCGCTCCTCGGCGGCCAGGTCCAACAGGTCCTTGCCGTTCAGCGTGACGTTGCCGCCGGTCACTTCGTAGCCCTCGTGGCCAGCCAGCACGTAGCTGAGCGTGCTCTTGCCCGAGCCGTTGGGGCCCATGATGGCGTGGACCTCGCCGGCCTTGACCGTGAGGTTGACGCCGTTGAGTATCTGCTTGTCCTCGACCGAGGCCTGCAGGTTCTTGATTTCAAGCATTGGTCTTTCCGTCCTTTCCATGATGTTCGGGCGCGGCGGTCAGCCGACGCTGCCTTCCAGGCTGATTCCGACCAGCTTCTGCGCCTCGACGGCGAACTCCATCGGCAGGACCTGGAGCACCTCCCGGCAGAAGCCGTTGACGATGAGCGACACCGCCTCCTCGGGCGGCAGACCGCGCTGCTGGCAGTAGAACAGCTGATCGGCGCTGATCCGGGACGTCGTCGCCTCGTGCTCGACGCGCGCCGTGCGGTTCTTCGATTCGATGTAGGGCACGGTGTGGGCGCCGCACTGATCGCCGATCAGCAGCGAGTCGCACTGGGTGTGGTTGCGGGCCCCCTCGGCCTTCGGCTGGATGCGTACCAGACCGCGGTAGGTCTGGTCGGCGTTGCCGGCGGAAATTCCCTTCGACACGATGGTGCTGCGCGTGTTCTTGCCGATGTGGATCATCTTGGTGCCGGTATCGGCCTGCTGGCGGTGGTTGGTGATGGCGATGGAATAGAACTCGCCCACCGAGTTGTCGCCCTGCAGGATGCAGCTCGGATACTTCCACGTAATGGCCGAGCCGGTTTCCACCTGGGTCCACGAGATCTTCGAGTTGCGACCGCGGCAGGCGCCCCGCTTGGTGACGAAGTTGTAGATGCCGCCCTTGCCGTCCTCGTCGCCCGGGTACCAGTTCTGCACGGTGGAGTACTTGATCTGGGCGTCGTCGTGGGCGACCAGTTCGACCACCGCGGCGTGCAGCTGGTTCTCGTCGCGCATCGGCGCCGTGCAGCCTTCGAGATAGCTGACCTGGGCGCCCTCGTCGGCGACGATGAGGGTGCGCTCGAACTGTCCGGTCTGCGCCGCGTTGATGCGGAAATAGGTGGAAAGCTCCATCGGGCAGCGCACGCCCTTCGGCACGTAGACGAACGAGCCGTCGGTGAACACCGCCGAGTTCAGGGTGGCGAAGAAGTTGTCGGAATAGGGCACCACGCTGCCCAGGTACTTCTTCACCAGCTCGGGGTGCTCGCGCACCGCCTCGGACATCGAGCAGAAGATGATGCCGTACTCCTCGAGCTTCTTCTTGAAGGTGGTGGCGACCGACACGCTGTCGAACACGGCGTCGACCGCGACGCCGGCCAGCATCTCCTGTTCCTTGAGCGGGATGCCCAGCTTCTCGTAGGTCTCGAGCAGCTTGGGATCGACCTCGTCCAGGCTGTTCAGTTGCGTCTGCTTGGGTGCCGAATAGTAATAGGCGTCCTGATAATCGATCCGGGGGTAGCGGATCTTCGCCCAGGTCGGCTCCTCCTCCAGCGTGGTCCACAGGCGGAACGCCTTGAGGCGCCATTCGAGCAGCCATTCGGGCTCGCCCTTCTTGGCCGAGATGAACCGCACGATGTCCTCGTTGAGGCCCTTCGGAACGGTCTCGGTCTCGATGTCGGTGACGAAGCCGTACTTGTACTTCTGGTCGGTGACCGAGCGGACGGTTTCGACGGTATCAGAAACGGCGGGCATTGGATTCTCCTCGCGAGGGGGATGCGGTTTGCGGCGCAACGGCGGCCGGTTTGTCGGCCGCTGGCGCAGGTTCGTCGATGAAATAGTCGAACGGCGACATCATGTCGGCCAGGGTCAGGTTCTTCAGGGCGCCGACGATGGCGGCGTTGACCCGGTTCCAGCGGCCCGACATCAGGCACTGGCTTTCGCGCTCGCAGCTGTCGTGGTCGCCGCCGACGCAATCGGTCAGGCTGAGCCTTCCGTCCAGCACTTCGAGGGCCTCGACCACCGAGATCCGTTCGGGCGGGCGGGCCAGCGT
>JAVEYE010000107.1:0-10583 GCA_034003665.1 Rhodospirillales bacterium
GCTTCGCCATTCCCAGCGCCATGGCGGTGTCGGTTGTCAAGCAACTCATCGAGACCGGTGCCGTCAAGCGCGGCTGGCTCGGCGTTCACATCCAGACGGTGACCGATGAGATCGCCGAGACGTTGGGGCTGAAGGAGGCCCAGGGCGCGCTCGTCGCCAGTGTCATAAAGGACGGTCCCGCCGAAGCCGCCAACATCAAGGCAGGCGACGTCATCGTGCAGTTCGACGGCAAGGACGTGACGCAAATGCGCCGTCTGCCGCGCATCGTTGCCGAAACGCCGGTAGGCAACACGGTCGATGTCGTGTTGTGGCGCGACGACAAGCGGGTGACGGTCAAGGTGAAGGTGGGTGAGCTTGAAGCCGGCGAAGCCCAGATGGCGGGGCGCTCGCCAGGTGACGAGGGGTCCGGCCTGTCTGCGCAGGACAGGAAAATCGCCCCTCTCGGTCTGACCGTCGCGGCGCTCAGCGACGCGTTGCGTCAGCGCTATGACCTGGCGCCCGACGCCAAGGGCGTGGTCGTCGTTGCCATTGACGAGGGAGGGCCGGCCGCCGAGAAGGGGATTCGTCCCGGCGACCTTATCATCGAGGTCAGTCAGGAGGATGCCGATTCACCCGCTCAGGTTGCCGAGCTCGTGGAAACAGCCCGGAAGACCGGCCGGAAATCCGTTCTTTTGCTGATCGAGGGGCAGGGACGTCTGCGCTTCGAGGCGGTCCGCATCAGCCAGAAATAGCCGGACTACCGACAATCGGACGAGGGGTGCCGTCCTGACGGGCGGCGCCCCTCTGCTTTCCGGGGGCGATCATCCTGCCGTACCGGTGGAAATTTGCAGTCGGGCGGGCTACAAATCCAACCCTTGATGCTAGAGATCGACAAGAAACGGAGGGGGAAACCGTGACCCAGACGACCAAGTTCTTTCTCGAGGAAGAGCGCATTCCGAAATTCTGGTACAACATTGCCGCCGACTTGCCCGAGGCGTTGCCGGCGGCACTGCACCCAAAGACTCACAAGCCGTTGACCCCCGACGATCTGGCGCCGTTGTTTCCGATGGCGGTGATTGCCCAGGAGGTCAGCACCGAGCGTGAAATCGAGATCCCCGGCCCGGTGAGAGAGATCTACCGCCTTTGGCGGCCCTCGCCACTTGTTCGCGCCCGCCGCCTGGAGAAGGCGCTGGACACGCCGGCCCGCATCTACTTCAAGAACGAGGGCGTCAGCCCGGCCGGCAGCCACAAGCCGAATACGGCGGTGGCCCAGGCCTTCTACAACAAGGAAGAGGGCGTCAAGCGGCTGACCACCGAGACCGGCGCCGGCCAATGGGGGTCGTCACTGGCCTTTGCCGGCTCGCTGTTCGGCCTTGAGGTTGACGTCTACATGGTCAAGGTCAGCTATTTCCAGAAGCCCTATCGGCGGGCCCTCATGGAAGCGTATGGCGCCCGCTGCGTGCCGAGTCCCAGTACGGAAACAGAATCGGGGCGGCGCGCTCTTGCCGAAAATCCCGACACCACCGGCAGCCTTGGCATCGCCATTTCCGAGGCGGTCGAGTTGGCCGCCCAGCGCAACGACACCAAGTACGCGCTGGGCAGCGTGCTCAACCATGTGATGACGCATCAGACGGTGATCGGGCTGGAGGCCATCGAGCAGTTCGCCATGGTCGGCGACTATCCCGATATCGTCATCGCCTGCGCCGGCGGCGGCAGCAACTTTGCCGGTACCGCGTTCCCCTTCATCGGCCGCAAGCTCAGGGGGGGCGAGGACGTTCGCGCCATCGCGGTGGAGCCCAAGGCCTGCCCAACCCTGACGCGGGGCCGTTACGCTTACGATTTCGGCGATACCGCGGGCCTGACCCCTCTGCTTAAAATGTTGACGCTGGGGTCCACTTTTACGCCCGCCGGCATCCATGCCGGCGGCCTTCGCTACCACGGCATGGCGCCGCAGGTCAGCCACCTTGCCAATCTCGGCCTGATCGAACCGCGCGCCTATCATCAGAAAGAATGTTTTGCCGCCGGCGTTCAGTTCGCCCGCACCGAGGGCATCATCCCGGCTCCAGAATCCACCCACGCCGTTCGGGGCGCCATCGACGAAGCCATGAAATGCAAGGAGGAGGGGGTGGCTCGCACCATCTTCTTCAACCTCTCGGGGCACGGCCATTTCGACATGCAGGCCTACATGGACTATTTCGCCGGCAAGCTCGAGGATCACGAGCACGATGCCGAGGCCCTCAAGCGCTCGATGCTGGGATTGCCGTCGGTCGCCGACGCCTGACATCGAGGCGTCTGTCTCCCGCCGCGGTTTACAGGCGGCGGCTGTTTGTTATAACGGTGGCGCACCGACGGCCGCGTTAAGTTGTTTCGCCGCCGCCGGCGTCCCGCCTATGAGTCAAGGATGGACACAGTGACACTTTCCCTGCTTCGGCCTTTTCCCGCCCTGCGTCCCGCCTCCGGTCGCGCCGCAGAGGTGGCGGCACCGCCTTATGACGTTCTCGATTCCGACGAAGCGCGGATGATGGCGGCCGACCAGCCGTGGAGTTTCCTTCACGTTTCCAAGCCCGAGATCGACCTCGATCCCGGTATCGACGTCTATTCGCCTGCGGTCTACGCCACGGCGGCGGCCAACTTCAGCCGCATGATCGAGCAGGGCGTGCTGATCCGCGACCCCGCGCCCCGCTATTACGTCTATCGTCTGCAAATGGGCGACCACGTGCAGACAGGTGTCGTTGGAGGCGCGTCGATCGCCGCCTACGAGAACGGTCGCATCCGCCGCCACGAATTGACCCGACCGGCGAAGGAGGACGATCGCGTGCGTCAGGTCGAGGCGGTTGGCGCCCACACGGGGCCGGTGATGATCGCCCACCGGCCGAACGCCGCCATAAAGGCCATCCTTGCCGATCAGGCGAAGGGGGAACCCGCCTGCTCGGTCGCTCTGGCTGGGGTGCGTCATTCGATCTGGGTGGTGTCCGACGCCGACGCCGTGACGGCGCTTCGGAATGCCTTCGACGGTTTGAACGCCCTGTACATCGCCGACGGCCATCATCGCTCCAACGCGGCCGTCAGGGTGGCCAAGGCGCGGCGGGCGGCGGGCGGCACCGCACCCGACGCCTGGCATGAATCGTTCCTGACCGTCGTCTTCGCGGCCGACGAAATGCGCATCCTCGACTACAACCGCGTGGTCCGCGATTTAAACGGGTTGAAGGTCGAAGACCTGCTGCGGCGGGTGGAGGAGCATTTCATGATCGAACCGACGGCCGGCGAAGCACGGCCCCGGCGGCGGCGGGAGTTTGGGATGTATCTGGGCGGCCGCTGGTACCGGTTGGCCTTGCGCGACGAACCGGCGGCGGACGGCAACGCGGTGGCGGGCCTCGACATCAGTCTGCTTACTGCCCGCCTGCTCGGCCCTGTGCTTGGCATCGGCGATCCCCGGACGGATCCGCGGATCGATTTCGTCGGCGGCATCCGCGGACTCGGCGAACTGTCGCGGCGGGTGGACAGCGGCGCGATGGCGGCGGCCTTCGCCGTTTACCCGACCTCGATGGAAGACCTGATGGCGGTCAGCGACGCCGGCCAGATCATGCCGCCCAAATCCACTTGGTTCGAGCCCAAACTGGCCGATGGTCTGGTGTCGTTGATGCTCGACTGACGACGGCACCCGCGCCGCCGAGCGGAGCGGAGGACGGAAGCCATGGCAATGCCCGATCGACGGCCCATCATCGTCGTTGCCGGACCGACGGCGAGCGGAAAATCTCGGGCGGCGCTCGATACCGCCGAGGCATTCAACGGCGCCATCATCAACGCTGATTCCATGCAGGTGTACCGCGAACTCAGGGTGCTGACGGAGCGTCCGGGCATCGATGAAATGTGTCGCGTTCCGCATTATCTGTACGGCGTCCTTTCCGCCGGCGAGGTCTGTTCGGCCGGCCGCTGGCTGGAGATGGCCGCGGCCGCGATCGCCGAGGTGCGGGCCATGGGACGGTTGCCGGTGGTGGTCGGCGGCACCGGCCTCTATTTGCGAGCCCTGATGGAAGGGCTGTCGTCCATCCCCGAGGTTCCCGAACTGGTCCGGGTTGAGGCACGACGGTTGCATGCCGACCTGGGGCCGGAGGACTTTCGCAAACGGCTGGCCGAGGTGGATGCCGAAGCGGCGGCGCGCCTTCCGGCAGGCGACACCCAGCGCTTGATAAGGGCCTATGAGGTCGCGGTCGGGACCGGCCGCACGCTGGAGGCGTGGCAAACCGAGGAGGCTGCAAAGCCGGCGGTGCCTGGATGGTTCGCCAGCATCGTCCTCGTGCCGCCGCGGGACGCCCTTTATGCCGCCATCGACGCGCGTTTCCTGCGCATGGTGGAAAGGGGCGCCGTGGAGGAGGTTCGGGCCCTGCTGGCCCTTGGCCTCGACCCCGACCTGCCGGCGATGAAGGCGGTTGGGGTGCGCGAGTTGGCGTCGGTGCTGCGCGGCGAGATGGAACTGAGCCGCGCGGTCGAGGCGGCCCGCCGCGCGACCCGGCATTATGCCAAACGGCAATTTACGTGGCTGCGCCATCAGTTGGCTGGGTCGATGGTCATTCCGGCGCAATATTCAGAAAGACATCAGTCGGAAATGTTTTCATTTATTCGTCAATTTGTGTTGACCGCGAAATCTTAAAGGGCTAGCTTGCGCCTCTCGTGACGGGTCCGGCCGATTAAGGGCGCTCGGGGTTTTGATGCGCCCAAGGCCGGACTTTCGTCGGTGCCGACTGTGGAAGGAGTGAGAAGATGCCAAAGGAAAAGTACGCCGGAGCGGAGATCGTCTTGAAAGTCCTACAGGACCAAGACGTCGACGTTGTGTTCGGGTACCCCGGCGGCGTAACCCTTCCTCTTTACGACGTGCTCTACAAACAGAACCGACTTCGCCACATTTTGCCCCGTCACGAGCAGGCGGCGGTGCATGCGGCGGAAGGTTATGCCCGGAGCACCGGCAAGGTCGGCGTCGTCCTGGTCACCTCCGGCCCGGGCGCCACCAACACGGTGACCGGTCTGACCGACGCCCTGATGGACAGCATTCCGATCATCTGCATCAGCGGCCAAGTGCCGACCAGCCTGATCGGCAACGACGCCTTCCAGGAAGCCGACACCACGGGCATCACCCGTTCCTGCACGAAGCACAATTATCTGGTGCGCCACGTCGATGACTTGGCGCGGACCATGCACGAGGCCTTCTTCGTGGCACAGCACGGAAGGCCCGGACCGGTGGTGGTCGATCTGCCCAAGGACGTCATCCTCGGCCTCGGCGACTATGTCGCGCCGGAAGCGGCGCGTCCGCGCAGCTATAAGCCGAAGGTCAAGGGCGACGTTGCGGCGATCCGCGAGGCGGTAAAGCTGATGGCCGGTGCGAAACGGCCCATTCTTTATGCGGGCGGTGGTGTCATCAATTCGGGGCCGGCGGCGTCGCAGTTGCTGACCGAACTGGCTCATTTGACCGGCTTTCCCGTTACCTTGACATTGATGGGCCTGGGGGCGATGCCGGCTTCCGACCGGCAGTATCTCGGCATGCCGGGCATGCACGGCACCTACGAGGCCAACATGGCGATGCACGAGTGCGACGTCATGGTCAATATAGGCGCCCGATTCGATGACCGCGTGACGGGCCGGTTGGCCGACTTCGCGCCTGACGCCAAGAAGATCCACATCGACATCGATCCGTCCTCGATCAACAAGAACGTACTGGTCGAGGTGCCGATCGTCGGCGATGCCGGCCACATTCTCGAAGACCTCATCAAGGTGTGGAAATCGAGCCAGGCGTCGCCGGACGCCAAGGCGCTCGACGCCTGGTGGAAGCAGATCGCCAAATGGCGGGCCAAGAAGTGTCTGGCTTATCGCAAGAACGGCAAGGTGGCCAAGCCGCAGTACGCGGTCGACAGACTGTTCCAGGCAGTCAAGGACAAGGACGTCTTCGTTGCCACCGACGTCGGCCAGCACCAGATGTGGGCGGCCCAGTACATCCATTTCGACAAGCCCAACCGGTGGATGACCTCGGGCGGCCTGGGCACCATGGGCTACGGCCTTCCGGCGGCGATGGGCGCCCAGATCGGCAATCCGAAGGGACTGGTGGTGTGCGTGACCAGCGAGTGCTCGTTCCTGATGAACGTGCAGGAATTGGCCACGCTCGCTCAGTACAAGCTGCCGGTAAAGATCCTGCACCTGTCCAACGGCAGCATGGGTATGGTCCGCCAGTGGCAGGAAATGTTCTATGACAACCGGTTGTCGCAGAGCGTCATGGAGGCCATTCCAGACTGGGTCAAGCTGGCCGATGCCTTCGGCGTCAAGGGGCTGCGCGCCGAAACCGCCGGCGAGGTCGACGACGCCATCAAGGCGATGCTGGCCCACGACGGCCCGGTTCTGCTCGATGTCGTCGTCGATCCGCAGGAGAACGTGTATCCCATGATCCCGTCCGGGGCCGCCCATCACGAAATGATTCTTGGACCGACCGACGCCGAGTCCACGGAATCGGGCAGCGACGTCGTACTCGCTTGAGGCTGGCTCCCGTGTCGGCCAGGGGCTAATCTTTCCATCGTGGAAGGAACGCCGATGCCGCGCGGGGAAAGCCGACCGTTTTCATGACCGGTCAGCCGGCCGGTCGTCGCGCGCTTCGCGACTAATCAGGGTCATCGTCGACCCGCACAGTACTTGGGGCCATGTCCATGATCGCATCCAAAGGGGAAATGACGTCGCATACCATCGCCGTCCTGGTGGAGAACGAACCAGGAGTCCTGGCCCGAGTCATCGGGCTGTTTTCGGGGCGTGGCTATAACATTGAAAGCCTGACGGTGGCCGAGGTGAACAAGCGCGAGAACCTGTCGCGGATCACCATCGTCACGTCCGGCACCGAAATGATCATCGAGCAGATCAAGGCGCAGCTCGAACGGTTGGTACCGGTCCACAAGGTCATCGATCTGACGCTTGAAGGCGACCACGTGGAGCGAGAGATGGCGCTGGTCAAGGTGCGCGGCACCGGCGACAAGCGGGTCGAATCCTTGCGCATTGCGGATATTTTCCGCGCCCATGTGGTGGACAGCACCAACGAGTCCTTCGTCTTCGAAATCGTCGGCGCGGCCAGCAAGCTTGATGCCTTCATCCGCCTGATGGAACCGCTTGGATTGGTCGATATTTCGCGAACCGGAACGGTGGCCATTGCCCGCGGCCTCTCCGCCATGTAAGGAAGCGCCGATCGTTCGGCGAAAAGAAGTCTGTTCGTTTGAGAGGATATCAAAATGCGTGTTTTTTATGATCGGGATGCCGACGTCAGTCTGATCAAGTCCAAGAAGGTTGCCGTTGTCGGCTACGGTAGCCAGGGCCATGCCCATGCCCAGAACCTGCGCGATTCAGGGGTGAAGGACGTCGTGGTGGCGTTGCGCAAGGGCAGCGGCGGCGTCAAAAAGGCGGAAGGGGCCGGTTTCAAGGTCATGACGCCGGCCGAGGCCGCCAAATGGGCCGACGTCATCATGGTGCTGACCCCCGATGAGGGCCAAGCCCAGCTCTATGCCGAGGATCTCGGCCCCAACATGAAGGCGGGCGCGGCGTTGGCCTTCGCCCATGGCCTCAACATCCATTTCCGGCTGATCGAACCACGTGCCGACATCGACGTGTTCATGATCGCGCCTAAGGGACCCGGCCATACGGTGCGCTCCGAGTACATGCGCGGCGCCGGCGTGCCCTGCTTGATCGCCGTCGAGCAGGATGCTTCGGGCAGCGCCCACGAGGTTGGCCTGTCCTATGCCTGCGCCATCGGCGGCGGCCGTTCGGGCGTCATCGAGACGACCTTTCGCGAGGAATGCGAAACCGATCTCTTCGGCGAGCAGGCGGTGCTGTGCGGCGGCCTGACCAGCCTGATCATGGCAGGGTACGAGACGCTCACCGAGGCCGGCTACGCGCCCGAGATGGCCTATTTCGAGTGCCTGCACGAGGTCAAGTTGATCGTCGATCTGATCTACGAGGGCGGCATCGCCAACATGCGCTATTCGGTGTCCAACACCGCCGAGTACGGCGACTACGTCACCGGACCGCGGCTCATCGACGCCTCGGTCAAGGCGCGCATGAAAGAGGTGCTGACCGACATCCAGTCAGGCAAGTTCGTCAAGGATTGGATGACGGAGAACAAGGTCGGCCAGCCCGCCTTCAAGGCGATGCGCCGGCGCAGCGCCGAACACCCGATCGAACAGGTCGGCGACAAGCTGCGCGGCATGATGCCGTGGATCGCCGCCAACCGTCTGGTCGACAAGACGAAGAATTAGGCCGCAGGCGGTCGTTCCGAGTGCGAAGGGTGGGACCGGTTCCCACCCTTCGCCTTTTCATGCGTGCAGGCTTACCATCCGCGAACGGCGCCAAGCGCCGGGCGGCACGCCGACCTGTCTTTTGAAGGCCCGGTTGAAGGCGGCTTCGGACTCGTAGCCTACTTCGGCGGCTGCCCGGGCGATGCTTACGCTCTGGTTCTCGATCATGCGGGCGGCAAGCTGGAGCCGCCAGTTGGCGAGATATTGCATAACCGGCGTGCCCATGCGCTCGCTGAACCGCTCGGCGAAGGCCGAACGCGACAGCCCGACTTCTCGCGCCAGGGCGTCAAGCGTCCAGCGCTCGGCCGGTCGGCCATGCATGACGCGCAGGGCCGCTCCCACATGGCGGTCGCGCAACCCGGCCAGCCAGCCTTTGGCGTCCGCCGGCAATCCCTCGATATGGTCGCGAATCGCCTCCAGGAACATCAATTCGCTGAGCTTGGCCAGAATCGTCTCGCTGCCCGCCCGCGGCCGGTCGCTTTCCTGCAAGGCCGCCCGGATCAGGTCGTGGACAAGATGTCGCCCGTCCTTTGGCGCCTGTACGTGCATGAGCCGTGGCAGGGATTCGGTCACCGGATTGAATGGCCGGGAGTCGCAACCGAGATAGCCGCAGGCCAGCCATGCCGGTTCGCCGTCGCCGCCATACTCGTTGAACACGTAGGGCAAGGGTTGATCGCGGCGCTGGCGATAGACAGAAAGGTTGGGATCGGCTCGCCGACCGGGGTCGGTGCCCATTACGTGGCCGTCGCCGGCTGGGAAGATGGCGACGTCGCCGGTATCCAGGAAAACGGGGGACTCGGCAGTGTCTGGAATCTGTGCCCAGCAACATCCCTCCATGACGATGTGGAAAGCGATGACCTGGTCGAATCCGGGCATGATGTTGGCGGCATAAACGGCGACTGGCGGGGTTTCCGCAACCCACGGGGCACGCGCACGAACATCAAAATAGACGGCCCCGGTCAGTCGGACGGCACGCAACACGTCGGAAAGGACGTCCAAATCCCGTGCCTCCTTGAAATGCAATAATGCCGGACGATCTGCCAAGTCTTTTGGACGATATATCCGTCCGGCGGACGATCGAACAAGAGTTGGCGCGACCCAATCATAGAACATTTTCTGGCTTCGATCCATATTCCCGACCCCGCCATTGCCGGGGTTTGATGGGTATCGGAAAAGAACGGAGACCGACGATGGATATGCAAGTAAACACTACTTTTATTGAGGGTTTTATGGGCGGCGTGATCGGCCCGATGGATGCCGATTACGACTCGGCCCGCGCCCTTTACAACGGCATGATTGACAAACGGCCGCAGCTGATTGCGCGTTGTGCCGATGTGGCCGACGTCATGACGGCCGTCAACTTCGGCCGTGGGCAGGGTTTGTTGATTGCCGTGCGCGGTGGCGGGCACAGCGGGGCTGGCCTCGCCTCCTGCGACGGCGGCATCGTGATCGACCTGTCGCGCCTTAAGGGTGTGCGGGTCGATCCGGTGGCGCGCACCGTACGGGTTGAACCGGGATGCACGCAGGGCGAGGTCGATCATGCTGCCTCCGCGTTTGGGCTCGCTGTGCCGGCCGGCATCGTCGCGTCGACCGGCGTCGCCGGCCTGACGCTCGGCGGCGGGCACGGCTATCTCAGCCGCAAGTACGGGCTGACCGTCGACAACCTGATCGAGGCCGATGTCGTCCTGGCCGACGGCACGTTGGTCACCGCCAACGAGCACCAGCACGCCGACCTGTTTTGGGCGCTGCGCGGCGGCGGCGGCAACTTCGGGGTGGTGACGAGTTTCCTCTACCGGGCCCATCCCGTCGCCAACGTCTATGCCGGACCGATCTTCTGGGATTTCGCACACGCCAAGGAGGTCATGCGTTTCTATCGCGAGTTCCTACCCAAGGCGCCTCCCGAGTTGTGCCCATTCCTTGGCCTGAAGACCGTGCCCTCGGTGGGGAAGTTCCCTCAGGAACTGTGGGGGAGGCGGGTCTGTGCCCTGATTTCTTGCTTCAACGGCTCCGCGGCCGAGGGCGAGAAGGCCATGCGGCCGGTCCGCGACGCGTTGCCCAAGCCGCTTCTTGACGGGATGCAGGAGATGCCTTTCGCCACCCTGCAAAGCCTGTTCGACCCCCTGTTGCCCAAGGGCATGCAGTGGTACTGGAAGGGCGATTTTGTGACGGAACTGACCGATGCCGCCATCGACGCCCACCTTGAGCACGCCGCCAAGTCGCCGAGCGAGATGTCGCTTATGCACCTCTACCCGATTGACGGCGCGGTGCATCGCGTTGGCGTTGGCGACA
>JAVEYE010000108.1:0-10559 GCA_034003665.1 Rhodospirillales bacterium
TGGTCTTGTCCTTGAACTCATCGGCCGCCTTGATGACGATGAAAGCCGGGCTGGTGATCAGGTCGTGGGCTTTTAGCCGCCTGTAGACGGACGCTTCCGAGACGAAGTAGCCCTTGGTGTCGGTGAACCTCACGGCCAGTTCCCTCGGGCTGAGCTCCGGCTCGTCCAGGGCCAGTTCCACGATCTGGTCGCGAACATCATCCGGGATGCGGTTCCACACCCGACCGGGCCCGCTGGCGTGGTCGGCAAGGCCGGCCTCGCCAAAGGCTTGGTAGCGATCGTACCAGCGATAGAACGTCGTCCTCGGAATGCCCAGCTTGTCCAGCGTGCGACGGACCGGCAGGTGGGAGCGCTCGACGGTACGGATAATCTCCAGCTTCTCGGAGGCGGGATATCTCATTCCTCGTCGCCCCCATCCGCGATCATGCTTTTTTTAAGCAGGCGGTTCTCCAGCGTTAGTTCGGCGACCAGTTCCTTCATGTCGCGCATCTCGCGCTTCAGATCCGTGACCTCGCCCGACGTCGCTTGGCGCGCCGTGTCGCCGGCAAGCCGCTTCTTGCCCGCCTCCAGGAATTCCTTCGACCAGCTGTAATACAGACTTTCCGCGATGCCTTCCCGCCGGCACAGCGCCGCGATGCTCTCCTCGCCGCGCAGGCCCTCAAGGACGATGCGGATCTTCTCTTCCGCCGAATACTGCTTGCGCGTCTTGCGTCGGATGTCCCTGACGATCTGCTCGGCAGGGGCTTTCTCGCTCATCGATTTCTGTCTCATCTGCGTTCCCTTCGGTCACTACGATGAGCCAGTGCACAAAGTGGGCGGAACGCCAATTCCTCCGTTACGCAAACCCTTCAATCTGTCCCAAAGGTGCTGACGTCAGACAGGGCGAGGTAGGAGGCCGTTCGCTGAAGTGCCTGCCTTAACGTGCGCTGCGGCCATCTGCTGCCTCGGGCGGGCCGTTGCCGGCCAGCATGTCGCGGAACCGCTGGGCGGCCGGCGACAGCCGTCCGGAACGCCGCTCGACGATGCCGATGGTCCGGGTCACGACCGGGTCGACGAGGGGCACCGTGCGCAACAGCGGATGGTCCTCCTGCGGCGTTGCCAAGCGGGGCAGCACCGAAACCGCCAGTCCGCGCTCGACCAGGCCCAACGAGGTCGACAGGTGATTGACCTCGTAGAACCAGGACAGCCGCACCGGCGTCTTGGCCAGCGCCGCGTCGAGCAGGACGCGGTTGCCGCTGGCCCGACTGACGCCGATCAACTGCTGGTCCTCGAGATCCTTCCATTTGAGGCTTCGGCGTCCGGCGAACGGGTGGTCCCTCCGGCAGGCCAGGACGAACGGATCGTCGACCAGCGGCGTGAAGCGGAGGTCGCTGCGGGACGTCCCGATGAAGTTGATGCCGAACTCCGCTTCGCCGCGCGCCACGCTGTCCAGCGCCGGCGCCGAAGAGAGATCGAGGATGCGAAACCGGATGCGCGGATAGCGGCTCTGGAATTCCTTGATGGCGTTCGGAAGGAAGTAGAAGGCAGCCGTCGGCACGCAGGCGATGGTGACCTGGCCGGCCTGGCGGTCCCCCACCCCGGATATCGACAGCAGCTGGTTCTCGAACTCGTCGATCAGGCGGCGGGCCAGCGGCTCGATCTCCCGCCCGAAGGCGGTCGGCGCCACGTGCCGGGTCGAGCGTTCGAGCAGCGGCTCGCCGAGGGCCGCCTCGAGAGACTGGACACGCCGCGACAGCGCCGGCTGCGACAGGTGCAGGGCATCGGCCGCCTTGCGGAACGAGCCCAGCTCGACGACCGTGATGAACGACCGCAGGTCGAGCAGTTCGAAGTTGATGCGCATCGCGCATTTTTACGGACGATTGTTTCAGCGCGCAAGGAAGCGTGGGAAGACGGAGGCTGAGCCAGGGCTCCTGCGACTCTCTGGAGGCCCAGCGACTCACGCCGCGTCGCAGCTCGCGGCGGCCCCGCTCCACACGGCGCTCGGCACGAAGACGCGACCCGAGGCGATTTTGCGGGCGGTCCGCAGGGTGCCGATCCTGCGGAGGTCGAGTTCGCCCCCGACAATCGCGAAGTCGGCGACGATCTCGAGGGCGCCGGATAGGTGCTCGATGACGATCGCCGCGGCAGGACCGCTCGGCCGGGCGGTCAATGCCGTTTCGGCGACCGTTCCCGGGGCGAGGATGCAGGCCGACAGGGCGATCCCCCCGGTCACTGCGTAGCTGGGGTGGCAGTCCCACGGCATGAAATAGCGCGAGGCGACGGTGCCGCCCCGGTTCGGCGGAGCGAGTAGGGCGAACTTGGGAACGACGTTGCGCGAGACGTCGCCCAGCCCCATGCGTCGGCCCGCCTCGATGCGGATCGGCTCCATCCGCTCGTAGAAAGCGCGGTTGGCGTCGAGCTCCGCCTTGCCCTCCCCACCCGACAGGCCGAAATCGGCTGCGTTGGCCACCACCATGGGCATGGCGGCGTCGACGCAGGTCACCCGCACGCCGCCGATCGTCTCGATGCGCTCTCCGGTCGGAAACAGCCGCCCGGTCTTCGACCCCACCACTTCCGAGAAGTTCAGCCGGACCGGGGCCGCACTACCCGGCACGCCGTCGATCCGCGCCGTCCCCTCGTATTCGACGCCGCCGCCGGGCGTCTGGATGTCGGCCTCGATCAGCGAGCCGGTGTTGACGGCGCGGATGCGCACCGTCGTCACCCCGTCGCGCGGCTCGACCAGCCCCATCTCGATGGCGGCCGGCCCCACTCCAGCCAGGATGTTGCCGCAAGTGGGTGAGAAGTCCACCTCGTTCTTGGAGGATACGACCTGGGCGAAAAGGTAGTCGACGTCGGCGCCGGGATGATCGGACTTGGACAGCATCGCCACCTTGCAGGTTACCGCGCTGCCACCGCCCAGGCCGTCGATGTTGCCGGGATGCCCGGCGCCGATCGCCGCCAGCAGCACGGCGGCCAGATCGTCCCGCTTCTCGGGCAGGTCGCTGCGCAGAAAATAGGGCCCGCGCGACGTTCCGCCCCGCATGAACAGATAGGGGATCGCGGTCAGCGGCATTCCGTCTCTCTCCCAGGCCGTCGCCGCTACGCCTCCGCCATCCCCCGGCGGCGCCTGTTAAGCTTGCTGATGATGGGCCAGGCGAAGACCAGTGCCACCGCCACCAGAATGCCGAGGGACACCGGGCGGGTGACGAAGCCGATGGCGCTGCCGTCGCCGATGATGATCTGCTTGCGCAGGGAGTTCTCGATCAGCTCGCCCAGGATCAGTCCGAGGATCAGCGCCGGGGTCGAGTAGTTGAACTTGTCGAACAGGTAGCCGACCAGGCCGAAGATGAACATGACGACCACGTCGAACGGATTGTTCTGCAGCGAGTAGGCACCGAGCAGGCCGAGGGTGACGATCAGCGGCCCGAGCAGCGGATACGGCAGCTTCAGGATGTGCCCGAACTGCCGGGTCACGAATCGCCCGCCGACGAACAGCAACAGGGCCGAAAAGACGAGCGACAGGAAGACGGTGTCCAGCAGGACGGGCTGGTCGCGGAGCAGCAGCGGTCCCGGCCGCAGGCCGATGATGATGAACGCGGCCATGACGACGGCGGTGACCGGGCTTCCGGGGATGCCCAGGACCATCGTCGGCACCAGTGCCCCGCCGACGCCGGCGTTGTTGGCGCATTCGGGCGCGACAATGCCGCGCGGATTGCCTTCGCCGAACTTGATCGGGTCGTGGGCATGGGAGCGCGAGGCCTCGCCGTAGGCGATCAGGCTGGAGATGGAACCGCCGGCGGCCGGGATGATGCCGACGATGACGCCGATGATGGCCGATTTGATGAAGGTGCCCCACATCTTGATCATCTCGACAAACTTCATCAGCTTGATCGACACCTTCTCCGCCTGCAGGGTGTTGTCGCGGTGCCGGTACTCCTCGATGTTCCGGAACACCTCGGCCAGGGCGAAGGCGCCGATCATGACCGTGATGTAGTGGATGCCGTTGAGCAGGAAGGGATCGCCGAAAGCGAAGCGCTCGACGCCGTTGATGCTGTCGATGCCGATCGTCGCCAGCAGCAGGCCGAGGATCACCGACAGCATGGCCTTCATCTGATCCTTGGCGGCGATGCTGGTGATGCAGCTCAGGCCGAGCAGGCCGAGGGCGAAGTACTCCGCGCTCTGGAACTTGAGCGCCACCGTGGCCAGCAGCGGCGCCGCCACCAGCATGACGGCAGCCGAAAAGATGGTTCCGAACGACGACGCGGTCACCGCCAAGCCGAGGGCCTTTCCGGCCTCGCCCTTCTGCGCCATCGGGTAGCCGTCGAAGGTGGTCGCCACCGCCTCGGGCGTGCCCGGCGTCCGAATGAGGATGGCCGAGATCGAGCCGCCGCAGGCGCCGCCGACATAGACCGCGATCAGCAGGACGACGGCCGAACCCGGGTCCATGGTGTAGGTGAACGGCAGGCACAGGATGATCGCCAGCGAGGTGCTGACTCCCGGCAGGACGCCGCAGACCATGCCGAACAGCGTGCCCAGGATGACCAGCACTGCGGACAACGGGTTGAACACCGCGCCCAGAGCTTGAAGAAAGACTTCCATCGAGACGGCCCCCCGCTCAGTAGATCAGGTAGCTGAGTTCGCGCAGCTGGCCGACGCCGCGCGGCAGCGGGACGTAGAACAGCATGCCGAAGACCGCGGTGAACGCGGCCGTCAGGATGGCGGCATAGATCGCCAGCCGCAGCGGCTTCCGGTAGCCGATCAGCCATCCGGCGGCCGCCAGGTACAGAAGGGTCGAGAGGATGAACCCGATGACCTCCATCGCCATGATGTAGACGAACAGCAGGGCGACGTTCAGGGCTACGGCGCGGCCGTCCAACGATCTCAGGTCGAACAACGGGATCTTGATCGACTTCTTCTCGCGGATGACCCGGACCGTGATGACCGCCAGCACGACCAGCCCGAGGACGCACAGGATGAGGGGATATCCCCCGGCTCCCAGGACATCGGACGGGTTGTCGGTCTGCGGCAGAGCCAGCGCCTCGAACAGGAGGAACAGCAGGCCCAGTCCAACCAGGAGGTTGAAGATGAGTTCGGCGGCCATTGCGTATACCTCTCGGGAAGGGAAACCGGATCGTCCCCGGGGGGACGATCCGGTGATGGAAAGGCTGGACCCGGCCTACTTCTTGACCAGACCGAGCTCCTCGAAGACCGCCGTGAAGCCCGTGACCTCGTCATCCAGCGACTTGCGGAAGTCCTCGGCGTTCAGGTAGCCGGGCAGGATGTCGGTCATCTGCTGCTTCTCGACTTCCTTGTAGGCCGGGTCGTCATAAGCCTTCTGGAAAGCGTCGATGATGATCTTCTTGACCTCTTCGGGGGTGCCCTTCTTGACGACGAAGCCGCGCCAGGAACCCTGGGTGAAGTTGATGCCCTTTTCCACCGACGACGGCACATCCTTCAGGGCCGGCACGTCGAGGCGCGATTTGCTGAGCACCACCAGCGGGCGGACGTCGCCGCTCTCGACCAGGCTCATAAAGGAGATGACCTTGTCCTGGTAGACGTCGAGCTCGCCACCGAGCACGGCCGCCTTCAAGACCGAAGCGCCCTTGTAGGGGACGTAGTTCCAGGTGAATCCGGCCGCCTTGGCGAAGCCGTTGGCGATGTAGTCGTCGAGCGCGCCGGGCGAGATGCCGCCGATCTTCAGCTTCTTGGGATTGGCCTTGGCGAAGGCGATCAGGTCGTCGATGGTCTTGAACGGGCTGTTCTTCGGAACGCCGAACAGCTGGATGTCGGCCTGCACCCGCATGATCGGGTCGAATTCGGCGCGGAACTTGATCGAGCTGGCGTTGCGGGCCTCGACGATCGGCAGCGAGGGGGTGACCTCGAGGATGGTGTAGCCGTCGGCCGGCGCGCTGTGGGCGTAGGTCATGCCAACGATGGTTCCGGCGCCGCCCTTGTTGACCACGGTGATCGGCGCGCCGAGGTATTTGGTCGCGATCTCGGCGAACTGGCGGGCGAAGATGTCGCTGGCGCCGCCGGCGCCGAAAGGAACGACCATTTCCACCGCCCGGCGCGGATAGTCCTGGGCGAGCGCGCCGGTTGCCGCAGCAGCAAGGGCAATACCGGTGATGCTGGCAGTCAGGAATGTGTGAAGTCTCATGGAAAGCCTCCTTGTGATTTGACCGAGTCTTCAGAATGAGCAACGGCGCGCGCGCCTGATCGCCTACGTTCGCCGACTTCATCGGCGGCGCCATCATCGTTCTTCTCGAGTTTGTGCCACCCGTTTTCAGCCATTAAGCCGGATCAACCGCCCTGCAGCAAATGCAAATATTGTCGTGATTGATGCGTCCTTCACATCAATGCCAGCCGCCGGGCCACCCTCTTCGTTACGGGAGAAATTCATACGTGTGTATAAGTTTTGTCGCGACAGGTCAAGGGATGGTTTTCTGGCCGCTACGGCCAACGGAAAGCCTCTGCTTATCGAGGTCGGCCGCCCCGCTCATCCATGCCCACGTACGTCTCACTAACCGTCGTTCCCGGCGGTGGGTGCCAACCCGCGGCGATCGTTTCGCAGCGCCGGGCGGCTCTGCGTATCCCTACCGGCGCGTCGCAGGTGATCGGGGTCTTGACCCGCCGCGGCATAATGCATACACACGTATGAATTCTTTTCTGGCAACGGGATCGGTCGAATGGCGGAAAGGTCCAACACCCGCGAGCGCATTCTCGATGTCGCCGAGCGACTGTTCGCCAGCCGTGGCTACAAGAACGTCTCTGTCCGGGAACTGACTGCGGCGGCCGACGCAAACCTGGCCAGCGTCCGATATCACTTCGGCTCGAAGGATCATCTGCTCTACGCCATTTACGAGCGCTACTGCACGCCCTTGAACAAGGCCCGCCTGCAGCGTTTGGCCAATTGCACAGAACGGGAAGACCTGCCGCCGCTCCTGGAGCAGATCGTCGCGGCCTTCCTTGAACCCGCCCTCGACGTCAGTGTCGATGCGGCCGGAGGCGGCGCTCGCTTCACGCGGCTGCGGGCCGTGCTGATCGGCGAGAACTTCGATTTCATCGAGGACCTGATCGCCCGCAACTTCGACTCCACCAGCCTCACGTTCGTTGACGCAATCCAAAAGGCGGTCCCTTCCCTGTCCCGCGAAGAGGTGCTGTGGCGCTTCTCGTTCGTGCTGGGCATCCTGCACTACACGCTGATCGACCCCAATCGCATCCGCCGGCTTTCCGGCGGCCTGTGCGATCCCAGCGACACGCGCAACCTGCTCCGCTTCCTGGTGCCCTTCATCGCCGAAGGATTCAGGGCGCCGCCGGTCGGTGTCGCCCGCCCCCAAAGAGCGGCCGCGCGATCGGTCAAGGAGACGGCACGATGAGCGGCCAGACCCGCATTTCCTGCACCCTGATGCGCGGCGGCACCTCGAAGGGCCTCTATTTCAGGGCCGCCGACCTGCCTTCCGACGTCGCCGCCCGCGATGCCGTGCTGCTCGCCGCCATGGGGTCGCCCGATTCCCGTCAGATCGACGGGGTCGGCGGTGCCGACCCGCTGACCAGCAAGGTCGCCATCGTCAGTCCGTCGAGCCGCCCGAATGCCGACGTCGACTACCTGTTCTGCCAGGTCGTGATCAACGAAGCCATCGTCGACACCAAGCCCAACTGCGGCAACATGCTGGCCGGGGTCGGGCCCTTCGCCATCGAACGGGGGATGGTCGCGCCAACCGGCCCGGAAACGATGGTCCGCATTTACATGGTCAACAGCGGCATGGTGGCCGAGGCGACCGTGTCGACGCCGGGGGGCCGGGTCACGTACGACGGCGCCGTGCACATCGACGGCGTTCCCGGCACGGCCGCCGGCATTCCCATCGCCTTCCTCGACACCGAGGGATCGGCCTGCGGCGCGCTGCTGCCGACCGGCAACCTGGTCGATACCATCGACGGCATCGACGTGACGATGATCGACAACGGCATGCCGGTGGTGGTCCTGGAGGCGG
Organism: Rhodospirillales bacterium; assembly: GCA_034003665.1. Taxonomy (GTDB): domain Bacteria; phylum Pseudomonadota; class Alphaproteobacteria; order Rhodospirillales; family Shumkoniaceae; genus Shumkonia. The sequence continues at coordinate 7,971 of JAVEYE010000108.1, forward strand.
CATCCGTCGGCTGCACCGGCTTTGAAAGCCGCGACGAGATGAACGCCAACGTACCGTTGAAGGAGGCCCTGGAGTCGATCCGCCGCAAGGCGGGGCCGTTGATGAATCTGGGCGACGTGTCGAGCCAGGTCGTGCCCAAGATGTCGCTGGTCGCGCCGCCGCGGTCGGGCGGCAGCGTCTGCACCCGGACCTTCATTCCCCACGTCTGCCACTCGACCATCGGCGTGCTCGGCGCGGTGACCGTGGCCACCGCCTGCGTCCTGCCGGGCACGGTCGGCGCCCGCGTCGCCACGATCCCCGACGGCCGTCGCAAACGCCTGTCGGTCGAGCATCCGACGGGCGAGTTCTCGGTCGAGCTGGAAGTCGGCGGAACGGCCGACGCCCCCAGGGTCGAACGGGCCGCCCTGCTGCGCACGGCGCGGCCGCTGTTCGAGGGAAGCATCCTGGTTCCGGCCCGCGTCTGGGTCGGCACGACGGCCACGCCCGACGCCGCTTAACCCGAATCTCGCTGCGGCTTCAACGCTGGATCCCCGGCGAAACATTAAGGAGACAAAACAGCCATGGCTGAACAGAAGGCGAAGACGGCACTGGTGGTGAGCGCCCACTCAGCGGACTTCGTGTGGCGGGCCGGCGGCGCCATCGCGCTCTATGCGAAGCGCGGCTACAAGGTGCTGATCGTCTGCCTGTCCTACGGCGAGCGCGGCGAGTCGGCCAAGCTGTGGAAACAGCCGGGGATGACCCTCGACGTGGTCAAGAAGGAGCGCCGCGCCGAGGCCGAACGGGCGGCAAAGACCCTTGGCGGCGAGACGCTCTTCCTGGATGCCGGCGACTACCCCCTGCGGGTGACGCCTGCGTTGCTGACCCGGCTCGCCGAGATCCATCAGGACCTGCAGCCGGAGTTCGTGCTCAGCCATTCCCTCGAGGATCCCTACAACTTCGACCATCCGCTGGCCACCCATCTGGCCCAGGAAGCGCGCATCGTCGCCCAAGCCCACGGCTTCCGCGGCGCCGACAGGATCATCGGGGCGCCGCCCGTCTTCCTGTTCGAGCCGCACCAGCCCGAGCAGTGCAACTGGAAGCCGCAGGTGCTGCTCGACATCACCGAGGTGTGGGACACCAAGCGCCAGGCCTTCGAATCGATGGGCGCGCAGGAACACCTGTGGGAATACTACACGCGGGTCGGCCTGCAGCGGGGCGTCCAGGCGAAACGCAACTCGAACCGCACGACGACCAAGTACGCCGAGGGTTATCAACGCGTCTTCCCCCAGGTCACGGATCATCTGTCATGAAAAATGTCGTCGTCCGCACCATCGAGCGAGCCCCAGCTGACGCCGTCGCGGAACTCGAGCGCCAGGGGGTCGCAACCGTCCACGAGGCCCAGGGGCGCAGCGGCCTGATGAAGCCCTATGTTTGACCTCAGCGCCTATGGGACAGATTGAGGGGTTGGCATAAGGGAGGATTTTTGGTTCATCGGAGTGACCGAAGGGAACGAAGATGAAGCAAAAATCGCAAGTTTCGAAGGAGCCGGCCGAGCAGGTCGTTCGGGATATCCGGCGCAAGACGCGCAAGCAGTATTCGGCGAAGGATAAGATCCGGATCGTGCTGTCCGGCCTGCGAGGCGAGGACAGCATCGCGGCGCTGTGCCGCCGGGAAGGCATTGCCGAGAGCCTGTACTACAGCTGGTCGAAGGAGTTTCTCGAGGCTGGGAAGAAGCGCCTTGCGGGCGACACGGTCCGCCAAGCGACTTCGGACGAGGTCAAGGATCTCCGCCGCGAGATGGGCGCCATGAAGGAACTGGTTGCCGAGTTGTCGCTGGAGAACCGCCTGCTCAAAAAAAGCATGATCGGGGATGGGGACGACGACGCATGAGGTATCCCGCATCCGAGAAGCTGGAGATCATCCGCCTGGTCGAACGTTCGCATCTGCCGATCCGGCGAACGCTGGAGAAGCTGGGGATCCCGAGGATGACATTTTACCGGTGGTACGATCGTCATCGCGCGTTCGGCCTCGTCGGCCTTGAGGACCGCGATAGCGGTCCGGGCCGGGTCTGGAACCGGATCTCCGACGATGTCCGCCGCGAGATCGTCGACTTGGTGCTGAAGGAGCCGGAACTCAGCCCACGCGAACTGGCCGTGAAGGTCATCGACACCAAGGGCTACTTCGTCTCGGAAGCCTCGGTGTATCGGCTGCTCAAGGCCCACGACCTGATCACCAGCCCGGCTTTCATCGTCATCAAGGCGGCCAACGAGTTCAAGGACAAGACCACGGCCCCGAACCAGCTGTGGCAGACTGATTTCACCTACTTCAAGGTCATCGGCTGGGGCTGGTTCTATCTGTCGACCATCCTGGACGACTATTCCCGCTATATCATCGCCTGGAAGCTGTGCACGACCATGCGGGCCGACGATGTGACGGAGACGTTGAGCCTGGCCCTGAAGGCGTCAGGCTGCGGCAAGGCCGCGGTCGCCCACAAGCCTCGACTGCTCAGCGATAACGGTTCGCCTACATCTCCGGCGATCTGGCCCAATGGCTCGAGGACCAGGGCATGGATCACGTTCGCGGCGCGCCGCGCCATCCCCAAACCCAGGG
>JAVEYE010000109.1:0-10556 GCA_034003665.1 Rhodospirillales bacterium
CGCGCAGCCCGTGGGTTCGGACCTCGTATTCCACCAGGTGCTCGCCCAGCAGCTTGGAAAGGCCATAGCGGTTGTTGGGCTTTGGGTCGGAGATCGCTTCGTCCATCGGGTCGCACTCGGGCCCGTAGACCTCGGAGGTCGAGAAGAACACGGTCATCGCCCCGGCCCGCCGGCAAAGCTGCAGGACGTTGTTGATGCCGCCCAAATTGGTCGCGATGGCCAGCCCCGCCGCCTGTTCGCAGGTCACCCGGCTGACCATGGCCGACAGGATGAACACGACGTCCGGCCCCCAGTCGAAGGCCGGCAGCAGATCGACCGGATAGTTGATGTCGGCCATCAGGTAGTCCTTGCGCCAACCGGGCCGGATGTCGCTTTCCATCACATCGTAGCCGGTGGCGCGCAGATGCTTGACCAGCGGCACCCCGATGTTGCCTTCCGATCCTATGACGAGTGCTTTTGGCATGGTTGCTTCCCTTCCCTCGAGCCGGATCATCAGGCACCCAGGCTCTGCAATTGGATATAGTTGAAATACTGGCCGCGTCTCGCCAGCAATTCCTCGTGTGTGCCGGTTTCAACGATGGCACCTTTTTCCAGCACATGTATGCGGTCCGCCCGCCGAACCGTTGCCAACCGATGGGCGATGACCAGGACCGTGCGCCCCATGGAAGCCCGCTCGATGGCTTCATGGATAAGCTGCTCCGATTCGGCATCGAGCGCGCTGGTCGCCTCGTCGAGGATCAGAAGTTGGGTGTCCTTGACGAACACCCGGGCTAAAGCCAAACGCTGGGCTTGGCCGCCCGACAATCGCAGACCACGGTCCCCGATCTCGGTGTCGTAGCCATCCTCCAGCGCCATGATGAAATCGTGTGCGTTGGCGGCTTTGGCCGCCGCGATGCATTGTTCGTCGGTGGCATCCGGCCGCGCGAAGCGGATATTGCGCATCACGCTGTCGTTGAGAAGGAAGATGTCCTGCGAAACGACGCCCACGACCTCCTGCCAGCTCGACATCCGGTATCCGGCGAGATCCTGTCCGTCGATCACGATGCGCCCGGCGGTAGGCCGGTAAACACCCGCCAGAAGATTAGCGATCGTCGACTTGCCCGAACCCGAGGCTCCTACAAGCGCAGTGGTGCGTCCATACGGGATGTCGAGGTTGAGGTGGTCGAGCACCGGTTCCATGTGGGCGGCGTAGCGAAAGGTTACGTCCGTGAAGCGGATGTCGCCGCCGATCCCGTCCACCGCATTTCCCTCGTCGGGACGCAAGAAGGGCCGAGCCAGCTTGCGAAAGCCGATCAGACAGCGGAACGGCGGGAGATCGGCGGCAAGGTCGCCGCGAATCGAATTGAGCTGCTGCATCGGCGCCGCGACCCGCCCCATCACCGCCACATAGAGCAGGATCGCCGCCACCCATTTCGCCCCGTCCACGGCCAGCAAGAACGTGGCGGCGAGGATGATGACGGCCAGCGTGAGTGAGGCGATATTGGCGGCGATCACCTTCATGCCCGCCTGGATCACGGTCTTGCGGCGGGCCACGTCCTGGCTTTGCACGATGGCCTCGTGATAGCGCTCGTGGATTGCACGTTCCCGTCCGAAGCTCTTGATCATGCGCAGGCCGGAGATGAACTCGTAGCCCATCTGGTTGAGCGCCAGGAACAACCCGGCCTCGCGTTCGGCCAGGGTACGGATCCGGTGGCTGAACCGGTGCACCACGTAGGCCGATGCGGCGGTGGTCCCGAGGGCCAGCAGGGTCAGCGGCACCGAGATGGCGAGAATGGCCAGGGTATAGACCAACAGGAGAAGCAGCGGCGCGATGGACTGCAACAGGCTGTTGGCAATACGCGACGCATGCACGGTGAAATTGCTGAGAAGGGCGAAGACCTGACCGTTTTTGTAGCGGGAAACGAAGGCATAGTCCAAGCCCAGCACCAACGCCATGAAGTCTGATCGGTAATCCGTTTCCAGCCGGTGATAGAGGCGCGCGGTCACGAACCGCGACTGGTATTCGACGAACGAGCGCAGGACCACCGCAACCAGCATCATTGCCGCGATGAACTGGAACTTCGTCTTGGTGTCGGCGGCGTTGAAGATCTCCATGGCGTCGTTGAGCACGGCCAGATCGATCGGCAGGTCGAGCCGCACGTCGATGACGGCGTTGAGGAACGGATAGACCAGTGCCAGGAACAAAAGATCGGCCACCGCGAAGGCCAAGCTCCAGCCGATCACCAAAACGACGTGCCAGGGATAAGGGCCGAAGGCGTGACGCATCTCGTGGCGAAGGTCGGCAAGACCGACCGGCGGCAGATGGGTGGGATCGATGGAGGCGTATTTCGGGTCCACGTCGTTCAGTCCAGGCGAATGATGAATGGATCGGCGACGAAAAAGGCGTCCCAGGCATCCGCCGGAACGGCCGGCGAAAGAGCCGGCTCGACGGCGCCCGATGATGGAGACTCGGCGCGCACGATGTCCATGAAGATTCTGCGCCGGGCGTCCAGATGATAGGCATGATAGTAGACCGCCCCCGCTTCCTCGCCCGCCACGACATGCGAATGGGCCAATCCCAGCGCGTAGGGTCTGGCCCGACGAATCAGGCGGTGTGCGAGGCGGTCAAGGAAGCCGCGACGGAAACGGCGCGGAATCACCTCGCGCCATCCATCGATGGCGAGGCCATTGGCTGACTGGCCCCGCACCACCGTGAAATAGCCGCCCTTGGCGCGCACGCTCAGGTAAACGTCGAATCCGGAGCCGCGCGGCACGATCTGCGGATAGTGGATCTGTCGCCCTGGCCCGAAAAGCGTACCCGCCACCAAACCGACGCCGTCAAGTCGCCAGGTCCGGCCATCGGCGCTGCGGGCGTGGTGCAGTCGGTTTCCCGGCTCGTTGGCGCCACGCGTCACGAACCACATCCGCAGGCCGTCGCCGTCCACCAGAACGGCCGGCTCCAGAACATCGGTTATGCGCCGTTCCGGCGCCTCCAGCGCCTCGGCCAGCATGGGCACGGTGAGGCACGGCTCGTCGTCGAAGTCCCATGCCAGCCCGTCGCCGGAAAATCCCCCGGCAATGCAGATATCTCGCTCGGCCGAGATGCCCTGATAGTACATGCGGAACCCGCCGGGCACGGCGATAACCGTGGGATTGCAGGTGCGCAGGCCCTTCCACGGATGCGAGGCCTTCGCGGGAACCAGCAGACCGTCACCAACCCGCTGGAACCGCCGCCCGTCGGGCGACAATGCCAAGCCGATCTGCTCGGTGACCATGTCGTTCGCCATGCCGGCGTAATAAAGGGCATAGGTCATGAAGGGTTACAGCCAGTAGCGCATGTGGGGATAGGCATGGCCCCGCTCGAGTTCGGCCATCAGGGCCTCGTAGTGGCGGGCCGCCTTGCATTGGACAACCGTCGTCGGCGCCGCGCCGAATTCTCGGTGGAGGCCATACGTTCGATCGAGGTGGCGGATGAAGGCGACCACTTCGCTCTTGCGCCAGTCGTGGACGTCCAGATGCACCGGAATCTCGGTCACCGAACCGTCCGCCCGGCGCGTGCGCAAAGACACCGCCTTGTCCAGGAAGCATGGCACCGGATAGTCGTGCCCCAACACGGGTTGGGGAAGGATGATGCTTTGGTCGGCGCTGTGTGGCCGCTCGCCGATGTAGACGATGTCGGCGTCGATTTCGACCAACCGGAACCAGGGTGATTGGCGGTCCATGGCGAACGGCGAGCTTTTCAGGTGGTCGGCCAGCAGCCAGTCTGCGTGACGCCCCCCCGCCGCGGCGGTGCACCACGGATGCCGGCATCGCAGGACTCCCGGCATCTGGCGAAAGACCTCGGTAACCGAGCCGCGACGCGACGGCGTCCGCTCGGCGTCGAAGACACGGCCGTGATAGGCGAATTCGCGCGGGTCGCGGATGCCGTCGGTCGACATCGCAATAGTTCCCGATGGGCCGACGACATCGATCAGCATTTCCGCCACCTGCCGGCCAAGCACGGCTGGCTTGGTCTCGGGATCGGCCGGAAGCAGGTCTCTGATCCCGCTGTGCACGAGAACATGGGAACCGGAACCGATTCCGGCGGCAGCCAGATTCTCTCGCAACGCCTCGACGATCTTGGATTCGGCCGCCATCGTCTCCGCTATCGGCGTGGTCCGGGACGCGCCGCCCCTTCCCGCCTCTCGTTGGCAATGATGCCAGCAAGGCCAGCCACCGTCGGGAATGCCGGATCGGCGAAGTGATCCTCGTTGAAGCGGATGCCGAATTCCTGTTCGGCCGCATAGATCAACTGGATGACGCCGACGGAATCGACCCAACCGGCCTCCACGAAGTTGGCCTCTCCCGGTATGGCCACATCGCCCAGTTTCCCCTGCTCGCGCATCCATGCGCTCAACCAATCGACGATCTGCTGCTTCTGCATCTTCCTGTTCCCGTTACCAGTACCGCGCGTCTTCGAGGTAATTCCCCTCGGCCATGGCCTCTACGCAAGCCCGATACTGAGCGGCGAAGTCGCACGCCACCAGTTCCAGGTTCCCAATCCGAGCCTTGGCGTAGAGCTCGCATTTATCATCCAGATGGTCCATGAAGCGACCAAAATCGGCATAGCCCGCAAGGTCGTAGTGTGGCTGAAACGGGCAGGCGTGAAGATGAAAGGCGACCTCGCGCTCGCGGCCGTTGCGATCACGCACCCGAAACGGAAATGCCCGGTTGAAGAAGGCCGGACGGCCGTATTCCGAATACCGCAGGTGGACGGGCAACAGCAGGCCGTAGTTCACCGTGGCCGGCGTTCTCGTCATCACCAAGCGAACCGGTCTATGCAGCAGTTTCGCCCACGGCGAGCCGGGCCCCATCGCGAAGGGGGCAGCCCCCAACTGCCCATCCGTCAATTCCTTGGCCCCTTTGCCGACGGCGGCCAGCGCGAGAATCGGAGCCTCACTGCGCGCGACGTCGGGTCCTGCCATCGCCGCCGAGGCCAATCCATGGGGCCGTGTCGCCTCGGAGGCGAAAAGGGTGCGACGATGGGAGCCTTTCTTGGGGTCGGACAGCGGGTCGAAAGGCAAGGCCAACAAACCTGTCTCACCGATGGCAGACAGGGCGACTTCGACCACGGCGCGCCCGGCCCGTCCTTGCGACATCCCGCCGATGCGAGGAGCCGGCAGAGCGGCGAACAGGGCATTCTCGTCAACGATCAGCAACACCTGACTGTTGGGACGGATGCCCAGATCGGCCAGAGCTTTCCCGAACGCTTGCGGCAAACCGCCATTGACCCGCCTCGGCCAACGGGCCGTCAGCTCGCGGTGAAGTCGGCGGACAATGCGGGAAGCGAGGAAAGGATGCATCGCAGGAGTTATGGCTTTTTCCTCATCTCGTATAGCTGCCAGAGCGGGAAGCGACGAGCGAAGTAATAAGCACGACGGTCCACAGCCTCGAACTCGCGCGCAGGGAACATCTCTTGCATATCCGTGATGCAAAATCCGCCCTGACAAAAAGCCTTGATCAGCCTTGATAAAGTCGGCGTAACCCGCATACCCGGAGGATCATTGTATTCGCTGAAGATGGTGAATGGACGTTCCGGATCGCCCAACCATGGTGCCAACCAGAAAAGATAATGCGGCTCCACGCTGATGAAGCGCCCCTCATCCTTAAGCACCCGACGAATATCCGACAATAAGACATCGAGGCTAGCAACCTGAGTAGGCGCTTCCGGAACAAAGTAAAAGAGCAAGGCGTCACTCATGAAGACCAGATCGAATTGGCCGCTCGCCAATCCATCCAACGCGCCCGGTTTGCCGATCTCGGCTTGTTCAAACCGGGCCCCCGGCGCAACGTTCGCACGCGCAATGGAAAGATAGCGTTCCGACGGATCCAACCCCAGTACGTCAGCGCCCAACCTGGCCATTTTATTCGAAAAGTAGCCGGGTCCGCAGCCAAGATCCAACACGCGCATTCCAGGCTTGACGACCCGCGGCAGATACTCCTTCAAGAACTGATCCTGAACGGCACCGTACAAGTTGTCTCGGATGCGCTTACCCGGGTCGGAGAACTTCTGCTCCACCCACCAATCCACCGGATCGCGCCGCCAGTGCAACATCAGCGCCTGCCCAAGCTGCTGGTGAAAATGACCAAAATGGCCATAGTCCAGGAGTGTCCGTTTTGGCTGAAAACGCCCCTCGTACGCTGTATCATCCTGAATTAATACGCAGGTCTCGATGAGACGGCTGACAAAGGTTGCGTAGTCCATTGTCAGTGGCTCCGGCCACTCCGCTGGATCTTGGATAAATCGCGTAGGGTCGGCTAGAAGGCCGTCGATATTGCTGAAGTAACCAATTTCCCAAATCTTGATCGTCTCTTCCATTGTTGCCGGGTCGTGCTCCTGACGCTGAGCCATGTCCAGGAGGACTATCCCGCGCGTGTCCAGTCCGACCGCTGTGCGGCATCGCACGTTGTAAGCGACCCACCGGTCAACACCGCGGGTCAACAAGATGACATCGGATGCAATATGAATGGCAGCCCCCTCCGGCCTCAGCCTAAGTCGGGTTAATCAAGCTTGTGGCCGCAAGCAATTCAACGATTTCGCCCTCCGGCCCCCGAATGAACGTCACGCGAAGCTCACGTGATGCAATACCACCTTCTTCCATGACGGGAAGACGAATTTCTGGTGTCAGGCTGGAACCCCCAAAATCGATCAGGCGTCGTCCTACAGCGATTGGATCGTCGACAAGTAGCGACACGCAGTTCCAACCATGATCGTCAAGCATCCCCGCGGGTCTAGCTTTCCCTCCGGGAATGAGCAGCAAGTGATGGCGCCATGCCTGCACGAGCGATCCCAACCTGAGGAGTTGTCCCCTGTTCTCCACGTCTGCTACGCGCCGGAACCCTATGCCTTCGCCCCAGAACCGCAACGCCTGCTCGATCGCCGTTACGCGAAGGACAAAAAGGGCGGGTGGAGCATCCGATGAACCGACCCACGGCACGTCCCCGAATTGACATGATGGATCGTCGCCAAGAAGGCCATCTTCCCTCACCCCTGCAGCCAGCACGCCGGGATCTTCACGACTAAATATCATCCGATAATGGGCCGGTCGGGGGCTTACGCGCGTATAGTTGACAAACTCCACGCACCGTGAGGAGGACTCGTGATGCAGGACATGCAGGTCGTGGTCATCCTGCTCGAATGTGAGGTAGCCTTCTTTTCCAGGATCTATGGGCATGCTGAGCGCAGTCAGTCCTTGCGACCACGCCCGACCGTCACACAAACTAGTTGCCAGGGAAGCTGCGTATGGCGTCGTCGCAACGACGTGGCTGACGCCCAAAATCGTCAAGATTACGCCTCCCTCAAGCCGGCGGCGCCGCAGCGTCGGCGAGATCCTTGATCACCTGCAGCGCCTCCCAAATGCGCTCCTCGGACTCGCTGCCGATGGAAACCCGCACGAAACGGTCCGTGCTGGCCCCGTAGGCGACGCCCGGCACCACCGCGATGTATTTCTCGCGCAGGAGCTTGAGGGCGAATTCGGTCGAGGTCCCGGGGAAATCGCCGATACTGACGAAGAAGTAGAAGGTGGCCGAGCCGCCCAGTCGTCCCAGCTTCAGGTCGTCCATCATCCGGGCCACCCGTTTGCGCTTTTCCACCACCAGGCGGACCTGCGGCAGGGTGATGGCGATGATGTCGTCGAAATAGAAGTTGCAGTACTGCAACAGCAGGCTGGGACCGCAGGTGACGATGTGCTGGTTGAGTTTCAACAGGTTGGCGATGAAGCGGTCCGACGAGATGGCATAGCCGATGCGCCAGCCCGAGATGCCCATGTTCTTCGACAGCGAATTGACGACGATGACGCCGTCGAGGTCTGGCACCACCGCCGCCATCGAGGCGAAAGGATCGTCGAGCACGAAGTCGCTGTAGGCCTCGTCGACCAGCACATAAATGCCGCGCGGACGACAGACCTCATAAACCTGGCGCAGTTCGGCAGCCGTGTAGATGCGGCCGGCCGGGTTGTTCGGGTTGCACAGGATGACCATGCGGGTGCGGTCGGTGAAGTGGTTGGGCAGATCCTCGAATGGGCTGTCGAATGGAAGGAAACGGGGCACCGCGCCGCACAACCGGGCCTGTTCGGCATAGGAAAGCCACGTCGGCTCGTAGATCAACACCTCGTCGCCGGGCGTCAGCGCCGCCAGCATCGCCATGAAGATGATCGGCTTCGATCCGGCCGAGATGAGGACCTGGCTTTTGCCGTCGACCGGCGCCGCGTAATGCTTGCGGTAGTAGCCCGCGATCTTGTCGCGCAGTTCAGGCATACCCTGGGATTCCGAGTAGTGGAACCCCTTCGCGACGTCGAGCTTGGTGATGTCGAACAGCGGAATATCGAAGAAGGCTTCGCCCAGCGACAGCGTGGTCACGTCCTCACCACGGCGTTTCAGGTCGTAGACAAGTTGGTTGATATAGATGGAGGTGGCTTCCACCATCTGGTCGACCACCGGATTGAAGGGTAGAGGCGTGTGGTTCTTCAAGGCATCCATGGACATCACACCAGCCTTTCCGTTCGGAGGATCTCGTCAGCGAGTTCCTTCTTGCGCACCTTGCCGCTGGCCGTGCGCGGAAAAGTATCGCGGATGACGATATGCTGCGGCCATTTGTAGTTGACGAGATTGTCGTGCAGCCAGCGATTGAGGGCGGGCAGGGCCTCGGCGGAATGTCCCTCGCGCAGATGCACGGCGAGGCAGAAGTCCTCGCCGTAGAAGTCATGTGGGATGGGCACTGCCACGGCCTCCCGGACCTCGGGATGCTGTTCCGCCAGGATTTCGATCTCGCGCAGCGGGACGAAGTGGCCGCCTTTCTTGATGATGTCGCGTGTGCGGCCATCGATCACGAGGCTTCCCTTGGCATTCAGATGCCCGAGGTCGCCGGTGCGCAGGAAGCCGTCCTCAGTCAGCGGCAGGTTGATGGCCCCATCCCCGCCCAGATAGCCGAGAAAGAGGTACGGCGACTTCACCTCGATCTCGGCTGGCTCCGCGTCGGGATCGGGCCGTTCACCAAAGCGCATCTCGACGTATGGCAACGCCTCGCCCACCGACCCCTGCTCGCGGCGGAACCGCGAGCCCAGCGTTTCGGAAGTGAAGAAGGTGGTTTCCGAAAGGGCGAAGTTTTCGACCAGGGGAATGTTGAAGGTGGCCTCGAAGGCCTCTTTCGTCGCCAAGTCGATGGGTGCCGTCCCCAGGAAGGCGGCACGGATGGCGTTCCGCCGGCGTTCCACCTGCGGATGGCGCGTGCGATTGGCGATCGCCAGCAGGCCACGGGCGATGGTCGGGACCATCCACAGGACGTTGATGTCTAACCGCTCGACATCCTGCCAGAAGCTGAGGAACGAGGTGCCCGAGAATGGCTGGGCGGCAACGAAACAGCCGCCGGCCGCCAACGGGATGAGTCCAAGATTGAACAGGCCGCCGAGGTAGGACATCGGAAGGTTGTTGAGGAAACGGGCATCGGCGTCGAGGAAATCGTGGTGGCGCAGGAAGGCGCTGCCACTCGACCAAAGCCGGTCGATATCAAACACCATGGCCTTCGGCTCGCCGGTCGTTCCGCTGGTCTTGAGCAACAGGCGCCCCGAACGCGTCGGCCGGGCCGGCTTTTCGGCCGCCGGCAGCCAGGCGAGGGACTTGGCGAGGCGAATGGACGCCGTCGCCACCCCTGCCTCCCGCAAGGCCTCGGCGACGGCCGGCACCGCGGAATCGGCAAGGACAGCCACCCTCGGTCGCACCAGCGCCGTCCAGCTCTTGACCTCGCGCAACGAGGCCTGCGGCGGCAGCGGCGCGAACTCGGCACCCAGCTTCATGCAGCCGAGAAACAACAGGAAACAATCGACGCTGTTGGGGACCTGCAGAACCAGCCGCTCACCGGCACCCAAGCCCAATCCGGCTAAGTAGGCGGCGGCGTGGTCGGACCGGCGGTCCATCTCTCCCCAGGTCATCACGGCGGCATCATGGCCGTCGATGATCGCTGGCCTCGTTTCGTGAAGGCCGGCCAGCCGGCGCAGATCGTCGAGAAAATCGCGGATCATGAATCAGCCACCTTTCCATCGATCAGGAGATACTCTTCGTCGACGCTGAGCGTCGGCGCATAGAAGACGAAATCGTGATGAAACGGCACGTCGTTGAGGCCGCCGACGGTGATGTTGGAACCGAAACCGAAATGCATGGTGCCGGCGGTTCCCTCGTCAGTCAGCATGATCCCCCGCAACTGAGCGAGATCGTTCATGCCGACGCCGCATTCGGTCAGGATATAGGCCTTGGGCGAGCCGATCGCAGCGAACATGGACCGCACGATGGAAACGATATCGGCGGGCCCTTCCATATCGACGATGGCGCCGTCACACACGGTCATTGTCACCGGCGCCCGCAACAGGCCGACCTCTGGACCTGGAATCGAACCGTCCACCACCACGACACCGTTCGACGATTCCTCGATTGGCGAGATGTTCGCCTCGATGTCCGGCGGCGAGCCCAGTTCGCCGGGGGCCGACACGTAGCCCGGACAGGCGTTGGCGATGCGCCCCGAAATGTCCATCACGATGTCGGTCCCC
>JAVEYE010000110.1:0-10553 GCA_034003665.1 Rhodospirillales bacterium
CGGTTCTTTATCGGCGGTGACGATCTGCGAGGCTTCGAGACCGGAGGCATCGGGCCGCGCGATATCTCCACGGACGATGCGCTCGGCGGTGAAATCTTCTATACTGGAACCGTCCAGATGACGTTTCCGTTGGGGCTGCCCTCGGAAGTACCGATCAATGGGCGCATGTTTACCGATTTCGGCAGCCTGACGGACATATCCTCCACGGGGTCGGAGATCGAAGACTCGGCAAGCCTTCGGGCTTCCTCCGGCGTTGGCTTCACTTGGCGTTCAACCTTCGGGCCGATCGGCATTGATCTGGCGTACCCGTGGATGAAGGAATCCTATGACCGGGACGAAGTGCTCCGGGTGAATTTCGGAACGAGGTTTTAACGTATGATGCTAGAAAAAGTGATGCGTGCGGCCGCTGCCGGACTTCTGGTCGTGGCGCTCGCAGCAGTTCCCGTTCAAGCCCAGCAGACCAAGACGACGCAGGCGGCGGAGGATTCCGGCGCCTTGCGGATCGGCATTCTCGATCTCGAGGAGATCAATCGCAAGGCTGCGGTGTTCAAGAGCATCCGCAGCCAGATGGAGCAATACAGCAACTCCTTCTCGGCGGCCATCAAGTCCGAGGACGATGTGCTGCGCAACGCCAACAAGGAATTGGCCCGCCAGCGGACCATTCTGTCTCCGGAAGCCTATGCCGAGGAACGGCGCAAATTTGAAAAGAACGTGACCGATTTCCAGCGACAGGTCGAACGGCGCAAACAGAATCTCAACGCGGTGCACGCCAAGGCGGTGATCGAGGCGGAAACCGCATTGAAGAAGATCATCGCCGACTTCGCCAAGGAAAAGAGCATCGCGCTTATTCTGCGCAGCGACACGATCGTCTATCACAACAAGACGATGGACATGACGGACATCGTCCTGGCTCGGCTCGACAAGGCATTGCCGAGCGTCAAGGTTCCCCAGCCGGAAAAATAAGCAATGGCCGATCCCCGGTTCTTCGCGGTCGCCGGACCTTTCTCCCTGAAGCGTCTGATCGAGATATCGGGGGCCGAGATGGCCCCCGGCGCCGACGGCGAGCGACTGATGCACGACGTGGCGCCGTTGGGTGCGGCCGGTCCCCGCCAGGTGAGTTTTCTCGACAACAAGCAGTACGTCGAGGCGTTCGCCGCCAGCCGGGCCGGCGCCTGTTTCGTTCATCCGCGCTTCGCCGACCGGGCGCCGGAGTCGATGGTCGTGCTGACCACGGCCGAACCGTACCGCGCCTATGCGCTGGTTGCCCAGGCCTTCTATCCCGGCGCACCGGCGAGGGCCGGCGTGGCGCCGTCGGCCTCGGTCGACGCCACGGCCCGTATCGGCGACGGCAGCGAAATCGAGGCCGGAGCGGTCGTCGGCCCGGGCGCCGAGATCGGGCGGCGCTGCCGGATTGGCTGCAATGCGGTGGTGGGGGCCGGCGTCGTGGTGGGCGACGACTGCCTGATCGGCCCTTGCGCATCCTTGACCTACTGCCTGGTCGGCAGCCGCGTCATCGTGCATGCCGGTGTTCGCATCGGCCAGGACGGTTTCGGCTTTGCCCTCGGTCCGGGGGGACATGTGAAGGTGCCGCAACTCGGTCGCGTCATCGTCGAGGACGACGTCGAGATCGGGGCCAACACCACGATCGATCGCGGAGCCGGCCCCGACACGGTCATCGGCGCCGGCACCAAGATTGATAATCTGGTGCAGATCGCTCATAACGTGCGGCTCGGACGCGGTTGCGTCGTGGTTTCGCAGGTGGGGATCTCGGGCAGCACCCAGGTCGGCGATTTCGTGGTGATCGGTGGACAGGCCGGCCTGACCGGACACCTCAAAATCGGGGACGGCGCCAGGATAGCGGCACAAAGTGGCGTCATGCGCGATGTCGAGCGCGGCGTGACGTTGGCCGGCTCACCGGCCCTGCCGGCACGCGAGCACTGGCGGCAGGTCGCCACCCTTGCCGAATTGAGCAAGAAGGGACGAGGGAGTGACACATGAACGTTGAGGCCAAGACGCCTGGCGTCACGGCGGTGGATATCCTGCGGATCATGGAGATGATTCCGCACCGCTATCCATTCCTGATGATCGACCGCGTGATTGACATTATTCCCGACACCAGCGCGGTCGGCGTCAAGAACGTGACCATCAACGAGCCGTTCTTCGCCGGCCATTTCCCGCGGCGCCCGGTTATGCCGGGGGTGTTGATCATCGAAGCGATGGCACAGACCGCCGCCGTCCTGGTGGTTCAGACGCTGGGAAGCGCGTCCGAAGGCAAGCTGGTCTATTTCATGACGGTGGACGAGGCACGCTTCCGCAAGCCGGTGATGCCCGGCGACACGCTCCATATCCATGTCACCAAGGAACGCAATCGCCGCAACGTGTGGAAGTTCCGGGGAGAAGCCAAGGTCAACGGGACCCTGGTCGCCGAGGCTATCTACGCCGCCATGATTCTGGACGAGTGATGACCAAAGTCCATCCCACCGCAATCATCGCCGAAGGCGCCCAGTTGGGCGAGAACGTCAGCATCGGCGCCTACTGCTGCATCGGTCCGGAGGTAATCCTGGAGGATGGCGTCGTGCTCCATTCGCACGTCGCCGTCGATGGACGCACCAGGGTCGGCGCCAATACCCGGATCTTTCCGTTCGCCTCGATCGGCCATATTCCGCAGGACCTGAAATTCAGGGGCGAGGCGTCGGAACTGATTATCGGGCGCGACAACACCATCCGCGAGCACGTTACCATGAATCCCGGAACTGAAGGGGGCGGCATGGTGACGCGGGTCGGCAACCATTGCCTGTTCATGGTCGGCTCCCACGTCGCCCACGACTGTCGGATCGGCGACCATGTCATTTTCGTCAACAACGCGACCTTGGGTGGCCACGTCGAGGTCGGCGACTGGGCGATCCTGGGCGGCCTGTCGGCCGTGCACCAGTTCGTGCGCATCGGCAAGCACGCCATGATCGGCGGCATGTCGGGCATTGAGGCGGACGTCATTCCCTACGGAACGGTGATGGGCAACCGCGCCCGGCTTTCCGGCCTCAACATCGTCGGGTTGAAGCGTCGCGGCTTCTCGCGCGATGTCATCCACGCCTTGCGGAACGCCTATCGGCTCCTGTTCGCCCAGGAGGGAACGATGGCCGAGCGTCTGGACGATGTCGCCCAGGTTTTCAGCGACAACGAACCGGTCATGGAGATCGTGGAGTTCATACGGGCGGCATCGTCGCGGGCCCTTTGTCAGCCCGCCCTGGAAGATGCCGCCTAAGCTCGGCATCCTGGCTGGCGGCGGAACGCTGCCGGCCCTTCTCGTCGACACCTGTATCCGGTCGCGCCGGCCGTTTTTCGTGATCGCGTTCGAAGACCAGGCCGATCCCGCCCTGCTTGCGCCGCGCGCCGACTGCCGACCGGTTCCGCATGCCTGGGTGCGATTGGGAGCGGCCGGCCGAACCGTTCGCCTGCTGCGCCGTGAAGGCGTTGGCGAATTGGTGTTGGTCGGTCAAATGCGCCGTCCGTCGTTGGTGATGATGCGACCGGATCTGTGGGCATTGCGCTTCCTGATCCGCAACCGCGGTCTGGCGCGGGGCGACGACGCCCTGTTGCGGGCGATCGTCGACGCGTTGGCCGGCGAGGGCTTTACCGTCGTCGGCGTCGACTCGCTGCTGCCGGAACTGCTGGCGCCGATCGGCGTTCTGGGTGCCGTGCAGCCGGATGCCGAGGCGGCCGCCGACGTTATTCGGGGCGTCGAGGCGGCCCTGGCCCTGGGCGCCCGCGATGCCGGCCAAGCGGCGGTGGTGCGGGGAGGGCGAGTCGTCGGCCTCGAGACCCGCGACGGCACCGATGCCCTGCTGGCGGCGTGTGCCGGTGAGCGGCCGACGACGCCGTCCGGCGTCCTCGTCAAGATGGCCAAGCCTGGGCAGGAGCGTCGGGTCGATCTGCCAACCATTGGGCCGGATACGGTTACGGCGGTGGCGCGCGCCGGTCTGGCGGGAATCGCCGTGGAGGCCGGGGGGGCGCTAATCGTCGACCGCGACGCGGTGGTGGTGGCGGCCGATGCCGCCGGTCTGTTCGTCATGGGGGTCGAGACGTCGGAGGCGCGGCGATGAGCGGTGCGGACGACGCCCCTCCATTGATCTTCCTGGTGGCCGGGGAGCCTTCCGGCGACGCTCTGGGCGCCCGCCTGATGGCGGCCCTCAAGGCGCGCACCGGTGGTGCCGTGCGCTTTGCCGGAATCGGCGGCGAGGGCATGGCGGTGCAGGGGCTGGACAGCCTGTTTCCGATGGGCGAACTGTCGGTGATGGGCCTGACCGAGGTTCTGCCCAGAATCCCCCGCATTCTTCGCCGGCTTGGCGAAACCACCCGCGAGGTGCGCCGTTTGCAGCCGGCGGCGGTGGTGACGATCGACTCCCCGGATTTCTGCTTCCGCCTGGCCAAGCGTTTGCGCGGAGCAGGCATGCCCCTCATTCACTATGTCGCGCCATCCGTGTGGGCATGGCGGCCAGGGCGGGCCCGCAAGATCGCGGGCTTTCTGGATCATCTGTTGGCACTTCTGCCCTTTGAACCGCCTTTTTTCGAACGCGAGGGGCTTGCCTGCACCTTTGTCGGACACCCGGTCGTCGACAGCGGTGCCGACCAGGGCGACGGGGACGCCTTTCGCGCCCGCCACGGGATCCCAGTCGAGGCGCCGCTTGTTTGCGTGTTGCCGGGCAGCCGGCGGAGCGAAACGTCGCGGCTGCTGCCGGTGTTCGCCCAGACGGTGGCCCGATTGCAGGAGGCGCGGCCCGCCCTGCAGGCGGTGGTTCCGGTGATCGGCGCGGTCGCCGACGAGGTGGCAGGGACGGTGGCTGGCTGGACGGTGCCGACCACCGTGGTGCGCGTACGTGCCGAGAAGAACGATGCCTTCGCCGCCGCCGATGTTGCGCTGGCGGCTTCGGGAACGGTGGCTCTCGAACTGGCGATGGCCGATCTGCCTGCCGTCATTGCGTATCGGATCAGCCCGCCAAGCGCGTGGCTGGCGCGCCGCCTCGTCCGCGTGAATTACGTCAGCCTCGTCAACCTCGTACTCGACCGGCCGGTTATGCCCGAGCTCCTGCAGGAGGAATGCCGGCCGGAACGATTGGCCGGCGTCCTGGCAACCTTGTTGGACGATGGGGGCGCTAGGCGGGTTCAGGTCGAGGGCGGCCGCGAAGCCCTGATGCGCCTTGGGTGGGGCGGGCCATCGCCGGGAGATCGGGCGGCCGCGGTGGTTTTGGACGTCATCGCGGCAAGATGATTTCGGGGACACTTTGCGAAAGTGTCCCCGAACACACGAAGATCGTTCTACTTGCGCTTTTTCATCGGCACGTAGTCGCGGCTGGTCGGCCCGCAGAAGCGTTGGCGAGGCCGGCCGATGCGGGTTTCGGGATCGGTCAGCATTTCCTCCCACTGGGCGATCCAGCCGACCGTACGGGCGATGGCGAAGAGCGCCGTGAACATGGGCGGCGGGAAACCCATGGCCCGATAGATGATGCCCGAATAGAAATCGACATTGGGATAGAGTTTGTGCTCGATGAAATAGTCATCCTCGAGCGCGACTTTTTCCAGCGCCATGGCAAGCTCAAGCAGCGGCTCGTTCTTGATGCCGACCTCGTCGAGAACCTCGTAGCAGGTCTGACGGATCAGCTTGGCCCGCGGGTCGTAGTTCTTGTAGACCCGGTGGCCGAAGCCCATCAGCCGGAACGGATCGTTCTTGTCCTTGGCCTTTTTGACATATTCGGGGATGCGCTTCTTGTCGCCGATCTCGGTCAGCATCGCGATCACCGCCTCATTGGCGCCGCCATGGGCGGGGCCCCACAGCGAGGCGACGCCGGCGGAAATGCAGGCGAACGGATTGGCCCCGCTGGACCCGGCGATGCGCACGGTGGAGGTCGAGGCGTTCTGCTCGTGGTCGGCGTGCAGGATGAACAGCCTGTCCAGCGCCTTGGCCAGCACCGGGCTTACCTTGTATTCCTCGCACGGGGTGGCAAACACCATGTGCAGGAAGTTCTCGGTGTAATTCATGGTGTTGCGCGGATAGATGAACGGCTGGCCCTGCGCGTACTTATAGGCGTAGGCGGCGATGGTCGGCATCTTGGAGATCAGCCGGTGGGCCGCGATCATCCGATCCTCGGGCTTCGAGAAATCCATGTGGTCGTGATAGAAGGCCGACAGCGCCCCCACCACGCCACACATCACCGACATGGGATGGGAGTCACGGCGAAACCCCCGGAAGAAGAACTGCATCTGTTCATGCAGCATGGTGTGATGGGTGATGGAGTGTTCGAACTCTTCCTGCTGCTTGGCGTTCGGCAACTCGCCGTTGATGACGAGGTAGGCCACCTCGAGAAAGTGCGACTTCTCGGCCAACTGCTCTATGGGATAGCCCCGATACTCAAGGACGCCGGCCTCGCCGTCGATGTAGGTGATGGTCGAAGTGCAGCTGCCGGTCGAACCGTAGCCAGGGTCATAGGTGAACATGCCGGTGTCGGCGTAAAACTTGCGGATGTCGACGACCTCGGGGCCGACCGTTCCCTTGAGGATGGGATAGGTGAACTGCTTCCCGTTGCGGTTGTCGATCATCGTCATCGAGTCTTGGCGCGCCGGCGTCCTGACGGATCCGGGTTTTGCGACGGATGTCTTCTTAGCCATTGAATCTTTACCTCATCAACAAAATGAAATGGTCGCGCTTGCCGTCGGGGCCGAGCGGTCCGCATGCGCGTCATTATTGTTGGGGCCGTTGGCCCGGGTACGCGTTCTATGTGGTCGGTACCGGTTGCCGGTTCAATGTTTAGAAATTAGGAGTTCTTGTGCACGTCGTCGAGACGCCCCAGGGTTTCGTCGGGTCCGAGAATTTGCATCACCGCGAAAATGGGCGGCGATACTGTGGCGCCCGTCAGCGCCGCTCGGATCGGCTGGGCGACCTTGCCCAATTTCAGTCCGGCCTTTTCGGCGTGGGCACGGGCGACGGCTTCCAGGTGGTCAGCCTTCCATTCGCTTGCCAAGGCCAGTTCCCGGCGGACGTCGGCGAGCATGCCCAGCGCCGACGCATCAAGCAGGGCTCTTGCCGCGTCGGTCAGCGGTAGCGGTCGTCGCCGCACAAAAAAGGTGGCGCTGTCGGCGAGATCGACCAAGGTCTTGGCCCGCTCTTTCAGGGCTTTCATTCCGGCCAGGACCCGACTCTCCGCGCCGTCTACGAAGTCGGCTCCCAATCCGTCACGCATGCGGGGCAGAATGAGGTCGGCCAGGCGTTTGTCATCGGCCTGGCGAATGTAGTGGCCGTTGAGATTGGTAAGCTTGGCCATGTCGAAGCGGGCGGGCGAGCGCAGCACACCCTCGAAGCCGAACCACTCGATGGCCTGCTCGGTGCTGATGATCTCGTCGTCGCCGTGGCTCCAGCCGAGGCGGAGCAGATAATTGCGCATGGCTTCCGGCAGGAAACCCATGTCGGCATAGTTGCCCACCGCAACCGCTCCGTGGCGTTTCGAAAGCTTTTTGCCGTCGGGGCCGTGGATCAGGGGCATGTGGGCGAAGATCGGCGGCTGCCACCCCATGGCCTGATAGATCTGGGTCTGCCGGAAGGCGTTGGTGAAGTGGTCGTCGCCGCGCACCGCATGGGTCACCTCCATGTCGTGGTCGTCGACCACCACGGCCAGCATGTAGGTGGGGGTGCCGTCGGCGCGCAGCAGCACCATGTCGTCCATCTGGTCGTTGGCGACCCTGACCGTGCCCTGGATCAAGTCGTCGATGACGGTTTCGCCCTCGCGCGGTGCCTTGAGGCGGATGGCGGGCGCCACTCCGGCCGGCGCTTCCGCCGGATCACGGTCGCGCCAACGGCCGTCATAACCGGTGAAGCGGCCCTCCGCTGCCGCCTGCTCGCGCATGGCGGCCAGTTCCTCGGGCGTGCAGTAGCAGTAGTAGGCCTTGCCTTTGGCGACCAACTGGCGGGCCACCTCGGCATGGCGGTCAACCCGCGAGAACTGCGACACCACCTCGCCGTCCCAGTCCAACCCCAGCCAGGTCAGGCCGTCGAGGATGGCCTTGACCGCCTCTTCGGTGGAGCGGGCCCGGTCGGTGTCCTCGATGCGCAACAGGAACTTGCCGCCGTGATGACGGGCGAACAGCCAGTTGAAGAGGGCCGTGTGGGCACCGCCAACATGCAGGAAGCCGGTGGGCGAGGGGGCGAAACGGGTGACGACGGTCATGGTCTCTTTTGCTACTGTGACAGGAACGGATGGCGCGGACATGTAGCACATTCCGCCGCCGGTTGCAGTCAATTGGTGCGTCGGGATGAGCGAATCCAGCCTGCTGGGGGCGGCGTCGCCATCGCCGGGCGGTCTGGCCGGCGTGGCGGCCCGGCTGGCCGCTGCCCTGGCAGCCGAGCGCGAACGCTGGGTGCTGTGGCTGCCGGTCGCCGTCGGGCTGGGCATCGCTGCCTATTTCACGCTGCCGGTGGAACCGCCGTGGTGGCCGGCCGTCGGAGTGCTTGTCGTCATTGCGGTCGCCCTGGTGGCGGCGCCGAGCCGGTCGGCGTTGCGCCTTCTGACGGTTGGCGTGGCCGCCGTGGCTTGCGGTTTCGTCGCCGCGCAGGTGCGGACCCTGGTGGTCGAGGCGCCGGTCCTGGAGAAGCGCATCGGCCCGCTGACCGTCGAGGGCAGAATCGTCGAGGTCGAAACGCTGGGGCGCGGCCGCCGCATCCTGCTGGACGACCTCGACATCGCCGGATTGGTGGCCGAAGACCGGCCTCGCCGCGCCCGCATCCGGGTGGCTGACGAGCCCTCCCTGGCGCCGGGCAACCGCATTCGCATCCGCGCCGTGTTGGCCCCGCCGCCGGCGCCGGCCCTTCCCGGCGCCTTCGATTTCCAGCGCCAGTCCTATTTCCGCGGCCTCGGGGCCGTCGGCTTCGCCATGGGACGCCCGCAGGTGGTGGCGGCCGATGCCGAGGGGTCGGTTGGGTTGGCACTGGCTGCATTGCGCCAGCGGATCGGCGGACGCATCGCAGCCGGCCTGGAAGGGGCGAGCGGCGCCATGGCCCGCGCGCTGATGACCGGGGAACGCGGCGCCATTCCCGAGGACGTGCTGGCCGCCATGCGCGATTCCGGCCTTGCCCATCTGCTGGCCATTTCCGGCCTGCACATTGGCCTGGTGGCGGGCATCCTGTTCGTCGGCCTGCGCGCCGCCCTCGCCCTGGTGCCGCCGGTCGCGCTGCGGTATCCCATCAAGAAATGGGCGGCGGCGGCGGCGCTTCCGGGGGCGGCGGCCTATGCGTTGATCAGCGGAGCGACGGTGCCGACTCAGCGCGCCTTCCTGATGCTGGGGCTGGTGCTGTTGGCCGTGCTGCTCGATCGCCGGGGCCTGAGCATCCGCACGGTGGCGTGGGCGGCCCTCGCCATCCTGCTGGTTCAGCCCGAGAGCCTGCTCGGCGCCAGCTTCCAGTTGTCCTTCGCCGCGGTGGTCGCGCTGATCGCCGTCTACGAGAAGATTGCCGAGCGTCGTCACCGCGACGACCGGCGGCCGCACGGATGGCCCTGGAGGATCCTTCTCTACGTCGGCGGTGTGGCATTGAGCAGCCTGATCGCCGGTGCCGCCACCACGCCCTTCGCGCTCTATCACTTCAACCGGCTGGCCGCTTTCGGCGTGGCCGCCAATCTGGCGGCGGTGCCGCTCACCGCCTTGTGGATTATGCCGTGGGCGGTGGTTGCCTTCGCGCTGATGCCGTTCGGCCTCGAGGCCCTGGCGTTGGCCCCCATGGGCTGGGGCGTGGAGGGGATCATCATTGTCGCCCGCGAAGTGGCCGCCTGGCCGGGCGCCGTCACCCTGCTGCCGGCCATGCCGACGGCGGGCCTCCTCGCCGTCGCCATCGGCGGCCTCTGGCTTGCCCTGTGGCGGGGCCGGTGGCGCTACTGGGGGGTGGTCGGGGTCGTCGTCGGTTTGGCCAGCGGGGCCTGGGTCAGCCCGCCCGACGTTCTGGTCGACGGCAGCGGCCGGTTGATGGCCGTGCGCGACGCCGATGGCGCCTTGGCCGTGTCGAGCCGCCGGCTCAGTCGCTTCGATGCCGAGATCTGGCTGCGCCGGGGCGGCCAGGAGGAGACGCCGGATCTTTGGCCGGCTGCCGGTGTCGCTGGCGACGGTACGCTGGCCTGTGACGCCCTCGGCTGCATCTACCGGGCGGCCGGCCACGTGATCGCCCTGGTGCGCGACGAAGGCGCCCTGGCCGAAGACTGCCGCTTGGCCGACGTCGTGGTGGCCTCGGTGCCGGTGCGCCGGCCCTGTCCGTCGGCCGCCGTGGTGATCGACCGTTTCGACCTGTGGCGGAATGGTGCCCATGCCCTGTGGGTCGCCACCGATGGCATCAGGGTCGAGAGCGTCAATGCCGTGCGTGGGGACAGGCCGTGGGTGGCGCGGCCGCGAACCCAAAGCCGACGACGCCCCGGCAACGAGCAGGGACGGCCGTAATCGGGTTTCATCGTCCGCTCTCGCCCCGCAGCGGCCGGATGGGGAAATCCGTTCAATACTTGCGGATCAGCCCTACCAGCTTGCCCTGC
>JAVEYE010000111.1:0-10526 GCA_034003665.1 Rhodospirillales bacterium
GGCGTTGGGGCGAACGCCGCACCGGCAGTCCTGCAACCGTCTATTCCTTCCGCGGAACCAAAACCGGAAGGCCCTCCCGTTCGCGCAGAATTTCAAGGTCCTCGTAGGTCGCGGCGGAAACTTTTGGCTTTTTCTTTTCAGACGGGCTGCGCCGGTCGGGCGGCGTGACGATGCCACCCGAGATCACCATCTTGATGGCTTCCTCGACGGTCATGTTCAGCCGCACCAGCTCTTTTCTGGGCACGAACAGCAGGAAACCCGAAGTGGGATTGGGCGTGGTCGGCAGAAAGATGTTGAGCGTCTCTTCTTCGGTGATGTTCTGGACTTCGCCTTCGGTGCGTCCGGTGATGAAGCCGATCGCCCAGATGCCGCGGCGCGGGTATTCGACGAGCACGGCTTCGCGGAATGCCCCGGACCGTTGGGCAAGGATCGTCTCGAAAATCTGTTTGACCGTGCCGTAGACGTTGCGGATGACCGGGACGTGGGCGAGGACGCGGTCGATGAGGCGATGGAAGAAACGGCCGAGGAAGCTGGCGGCCAACCACCCGATGATGGTCAGCGCAATGATGACGATCAGCAGTCCGAGGCCCGGCGTCGCAAACGGCAGGTAGGTTTCCGGGTTGTAGTGCGCCGGAATTGCCCTGGCCACCCTGGTGTCGACGAAATGGATGAAGATCCAGGCCAGGTAGATTGTGATGGCGATGGGAGCGGTCACCAGAATGCCCGCGAAGAAATAAGCCCGCAGTTTGGCGACCAGCCCCTTCTTGCCGGACCCGCTTTTGGAGCCGTCGGCGGCTTCTTCGATCGACTCTGTCGGCTTTTCTTCTTCGGGTGACATCTTCAGTCGATTCCCCAGATCGGACATGTGGGCACACCATCGTACAGATACACGGCGAAGGCAATGGGAAGGACCGCCAACGCGTCATCCCGCCCCTTGCGGAGATGATGTGGTCCTTCCGCGCCGGGATCGCCATCCCTGCGCGATGCGCCGGATGCGGTGGATCTCAGGCGGCGGGCTCGGCAGGGCCGCCGGGTGGCGGGCGGTCGTCCACGATGTTGCGTTGCGCCATGGAGCGCAGATTGCTGGCGAAAACATTGATCAGGCCGCGCAGGAAAGGGTCGGCTTTCGAGAGCTTGTCGTCCAGCATCTGGCGCGAGATCAGGATGACGGTGGTGACGTCGACGGCGGCGGCGTAAGCCATGCGGGGCACGTCGTCGATCAGCGCCATTTCGCCGAAGATGCCGCCCGGACCAATGACGCCGAGCACGACCTTCTTGCCATCCTTGACCTTGAAGATCTCGACCCCGCCGGCCTGCACCACATAGGCGCGATGGCCCTCGTCTCCTTCCTTGAAGATGATTTCTCCAGCCTGGAAGACTTTGCGCTCGAGAACCTTGTCCTGCACCATCGCGGCTTCCTGCCCCTTGGGGATTGCCGAAATCAAGTTACACTTCTAGTGTCGCCGGCGACAGTCACAAATCGCCATTGCTTCGGTCGACCTTCATGAGCCGCCTGTATCCGGATCGTCCCTTCGTCGGCGTCGGCGCCGTTGTCCTTAATGGGGAGCGGGTTTTGTTGGCCCGTCGCGGCAATCCGCCGCGGGCTGGAGATTGGAGCCTGCCGGGCGGTGCCCAGATGACCGGCGAAACGGTGTTCGAGGCGGCCTGCCGCGAGGTGCGCGAGGAGACGGGCCTCGATGTCGAGGTGCTTGGCGTGGTCGATGTGGTGGATTCCATCACGCGCGATGACGACGGTCGGGTCCGATACCACTATACCCTGATCGATGTCGTTGCCGAGGCGAAGAGCCACACGGCCACGGCCGGCGACGACGCCGCGGCCGTCGGCTGGTTTTCGCTTGACGAGCTGGGTCGCATGAATCTGTGGTCGGAAACCGAGAGGATCATCCGCCTGGGTTACGAGATGCGGGCTGTTTTGCGGGACTCGTCAAATCGGAAATGATTGTTCTGGCCATGCGCAGCGCTTCGGCCCGCGGCAACCCGACCGTCATGCGGGGATCATAAAGGGTGCGCACCAGGATGGCGTCGTGCGGCGCTAGGTCCGTAAGATGGTCGCTGTCGCTGAAGATGGAAGGCCGCATCGCGTCGCTGTCATTGGGCAGGCCTAGGCTCTGGGTGAGTTCCTCGAGCAGGCAACTGTCGATGTGCGCCGGATGGCGTTCGACGTTGACGACGATGACCGCCTTTATCATGCGGCTTTCCGGCTGCTTCCAGGACAGGAAGTAGCAGCCGCCGGTTGCCGCGGCTTGACGGACGGCGCTCGCGTCAATGTTGGGGCCTTGAACTGCCGCCATTTCGTGCCGGCGCAGGAACAGGATACGGATGTCGGCGGATTCCGGGGTCTTTGTCCCGCTGAACCTTATCCCGGTCAGTCGGCTCAGGGTCGCCAGGTGGGTCGAAACGTAATCCAGGTGTTCCTTCGTGGCCCGCTGTTCGAGAGAGACGGTAAGGGCTTTGCTTGGCCACTTGGCAATGACCGTGCTGGCGAACTTGGGACCCATTTCCGAGCCGAATACGATGGTGTCGAAATAGCCGACCAGCCTGTCGACCGATGGATCTGAATGGCCTGTGGGCGATTGGGCCGCAGCCGGAATTGATGCAACCAGCCCGGCGGCCAGCAGCAGGGTCCTGAGCGCCTTGTGGGTCCGCGGATGGGTCGACATCGCCTCCCTGTATCGCTATCGCCTATGGGCATCCTGCTGGGATCGCGAGATGACCCACGAAGCCAGGATGCGCTCGGCCGTTTTTACGTAACGGGCGAACTGCCCGGCCGGTGCCCTGTATGACCAGACGTAGGCGACGTTTCCTTCCGGTCTGGGAACCACTACCGACCACTGCCGGTAGGTCTGCTTGCCTTGAGTGTAGGCGACGGTGAATTCATGTCCTACCAGAAACACCTCCTCCTTCTTATAGACGTAGGGGCCCTGACGTTCGAAGTTTACGTCCTTCGCCCTTTTTTCGAACTGGGCGTGGATCTGGTTCATCGCGATCGACGCGGCTTGAACTGCGGTCTCGGCCTCGGGAGGGGCGACGTTCTGGATGGTGACCGTCGCGTAGAAGGCATCGGTTCCCTCTGGACCGCTGAGCATGACGGCTTCGCCGGTCGGTCGCTCGATGATCCAGTCCGGATCATAGTCGATGGCATAGCCCAGACGGTGTTCGGCGAAGCGGCGGACGGCGGCAGCGGCGCCGGGGGCCGCCTGTTCGATGGGGGCCAAGGCCCTTGCCGGGTCGGGTACCGCCGGCGTCGGCGGCATGTCGCCCGGCGCCATGCGGAATGCGTTCAGGATCCAATCGAATTGAGGTTCCAGTGCCCCATAAACCTCGGTTCGGGTCCGGAAGATGAAGGTATAGGCGTTGACCGGCCCACGGGTGATGACGACCCGATAGCGCGCGTCCTCCCCCTCGTAGTGCCCATTGAAGGCGACCATGCCGGCGATCAGCGAGATCTCCTGCCTGATCTTGCGGGCCCACGGCTTGCCCGGACCCAGATAGGCCGCTTCGAGAATTGCCGCCGTTTCGCTGATTGACGTGTCGGGACCGGCGTCGCTGGTCTGCAGGATAACGCCGTATCCCATGTCCGAATCGATGGCGACGTCCACCGTGTCTCCCGGTTCGCGTAGGCGCGCATCGGCGGGGATGGTGAGTATGTATTTGCGTTGCGGATGTTCGTAGGCCTGGCCCGCTGCGGGCGCTGCGTGGACTGGGGGAATCAAGGCGTACGCCAGCAGCAGCAGGACTCCCTTCCACGCCGGCGCTGTCCATCCGGGCATCGCTCACCCTTCCCTCGGAGCGCTGCAATCATCACGCACTCCATCACGGAAGCGACGATAGCATGAAATGGTTAACGCAGATTAGCGTTCGATTGGCCATCGCGGGGTCGGTATTCCGGCACCAAGCCCCTTTTCTTTTCGGGCGGAAACATCATTATGGAATGTGGGGCCCTTCCTACGGAAGCGGTCAATGGGCGTTTCGAATGTAATGAGGAGAGACATGCCCAAGACGGTGTTGATTTCGGTTCTGTGTCCGGACCGCGTAGGGTTGGTCGCGGCAATTACCGGGCGCCTGTTCGACCTCGGCGGCAATCTGAGCGATACCGTTTTCGCGGTACTGGGCGGCGGGGCCGAGTTCACCTCGATCTGCCGGTTGCCGGATGGGGTTGATCTGCCGACGGTCGAGAACGATCTGAAGGCGCTGCCCGAACTTGCCGATGCCGACATCGCCGTCCGCCCATTCGGCATGGCCTCGATGCACGGGCCTTCGGGGACGGTGACCCATCGCATCACCGTAAGCGGCGGCGACCGCCCTGGGCTGATCGCCCGCCTGTGCGAGGTTTTCGTCCAATTCAAGGTCAACGTCGTTCGGCTCAACGCCCAGAGAGGCGTCGACGGCGGGGTGGAGCGCTATGCGATCACCGCCGACGTGTGGATCCCGCAAGGCAGCGCGCCGTCGTGCCTGGCTACCATCGACAACACGGCCGGCGAACTGGGACTGGCCTGCCGCTGGGAGAAGATCGCCTGAACCCATTCCGGCATGAATGGACGAGGTTTGTCATGATCGAAACCCTGGCCTTCAGCCTGCTTGCCTTTGTGGTGGCGGTCCTGGGGTTCGCGATGGTTCTCAGGCGCTGCCCGGCATCACCGTCCAGACCGGTGGCGGCACCCAAAACCCTGCCGGACCACGCTGCCGGGACGGACCGGCTGCCGAATCCCGCCGATCGACCGGATGGCGGCGGCCGCATCAAGGGGCGGGTTCGTGCGTCCTCGAAACGGGCGGTCGGCGACATCGTCGAGCAGCAACCCGATGAGGCGATCTCGGTGCTGCGCCGCTGGATCAGGTCGGGCGAGCCGCCCGACGGCCGCTAGCATCCCCCTCCCCTCGATCACGCGGATGTAATTTGCTTTCCCCGGCGGGACTCCCATTTGGGAGACCGCGACGGCAACGGCATCCGAGGGGGGATTTCACCATGGACATTGCGGGGGCCCTGCCCTGGCTGGTGCTGGCCGGCTACGGCGCCTTGATCTGGGCGATCATGCCGCGGCGGGTCAGCGCCGGACAGTTTTTCGACGGCCGGTCGCGTGAGGGCGGCGAGCCGGGGCTGTGGCTGCTGGTGGCCAGCGCCGCCATCACCTGGATCTTCGCGAAGTCTATTTCCAACGCCGCCGGACTTGGCGCGGCGTTCGGCATCGCAGGCGGCATCGGCTATTCTTTCTACTATCTCAGCTTCGTGGTCGTCGGCGTTGCCGTCTATTTCCTGCGGGTTCGCGGCGGCTTTTCTTCGTTGCCGGGCTTCTTGGTCGCCAAGTACGGTCCCTTCTGCGCCAAGCTGTTCCTGGCCGCCATCGCCATCCGCCTGTTCAATGAGGTGTGGTCGAACACCAAGGTGGGCGCGCTTTATTTCGGGGCCGAGGGCAGCCTTGCCTACTGGGGGGCGGCGGCGGCCATCACCGCCTTCACGCTCTATTATTCCTGGCGCGGCGGCATGCGCTCCAGCCTGCTGACCGATGGCGCCCAGATGCTGCTGGCCGCCGCCCTGTTGGTGGCGGTGCTGGCCACCGTGGGGCCTGGGCTGGCGGTATCGGGGCTTCCCGAGGTCGGGCCGGCCACGCACGCCGCCGGCATGACCTTTGCCGGACTGGCCCTGGTCCAGGTGCTTTCCTATGGCTTCCACGACCCGGTGATGACCGACCGCGCCTTTCTCACGCGGCCCGGTGTCATGCTGCGCGCATTCCTGCTGGCTGGGCTGGTGTCGGGTGGTTTCATCCTGCTGTTTTCGTCGGTCGGCCTCTATGCGCGCGCCTTGGGCCTGGCGGGCGACTCCAGCATTGCCGTCCCCGCCGCGCTGGGCCTGCCGATGATGCTGGTCTTCAACGCCATCATGCTGACCAGCGCCGGCTCGACGCTCGATTCGACCTTCGCCTCGGCCGCCAAGGTGGGAGCGCGCGACTGGGGCAACGACGAGGCGCCACCGACCGAGTGCCATTCGTCGCGCGGACGCAAGGTGATGTTGGCCATCGCGCTGCTCGGCAACCTGCCCCTGCTGGCCGTCTACCTGGGGAGTCAGGTGGGACCCGCGGTCATCGCGGCGACGACCATCAGCGGTACCATGGTCATGGGCCTGGCACCGATCTTCTTGCTGGCGTGGATTCCGTCGGCCGGGCGGCTGAGCTTTCATCTGGCCTTTTGGCCGGGCCTCGCCCTCGGCACTCTGATGACCGTCGAGAGCGCGACGGGGATCTCGCTCCTTCCCGCCGCTGTCGACGTCGGGACCGGCCCCTACGCCGACGATCTTGGCGTCAACGTGGTCGGCTTGCTGATCTGCACGGCCGGCTACTTGGCGGGGGCGGTTATCGCCGCGTGGCGGCCCCGTCGCGCCGTGCAGCCGGCCTGACGCCGTGACGACGATGACGGCCGGACCGCTCCTCGACCTGGGCAGCTTCGACGGGCCGATCCTGGTTTTCGGCGGCCCCTACGGCAATCTGGAAGCCACCCAGGCCGTGCTTGCCGAGGCCGGCCGGCTGGGCATTCCGGCGTCCCACATGCTCTGTACCGGCGACGTTTGTGCCTACTGCGCCGATCCCCAGGGCGTGGTCGATTTGTTGCGCGAGACCGGCATCGTTACCGTCATGGGCAACTGCGAGGAGTCGCTGGCCGAGGACGGCGCCGACTGCGGGTGCGGATTTGCCTCGGGAAGCGCCTGCGACGTGCTGGCCAGACAATGGTTTGGCTACGCGGCGGCTCATCTCGACGCTGGCGCCAAGGCATGGATGCGAAACCTGCCGCGCCAGCTCTCCTTCCGGCTGGCCGGGCACAGTTTCCGGGTCATTCACGGTGGGGCGGAGCGGATCAACCGCTTCATCTTCGGCTCGGCGTCCGACAACGACATCGCCGGGGAATTGAACGGCCTGGGCGTCGATGCTGTGATCGCCGGGCATTGCGGCCTGCCGTTCAGCCGCGTCGTCGACGGTCGGCTGTGGCACAACGCCGGCGTCATCGGCATGCCGGCCAACGATGGGACGCCCCGTGGCTGGTACAGCGTTCTGCGGCAGGACGGCGTCGAGGTTGCCGTCGACCATCGATCCTTCGGCTACGACCACGCCGCCCAGGCTTGCAAGATGCGCGAGCACGGGCTACCGGAAGCTTATGCCCGGGCCCTGGAGACCGGGCTGTGGCCCAATCTGGATATCCTGCCGCCGGCCGAGCGGGAACGGACGGGCCGGGCCGTCGTCGCCGGCTCGCTTCGCTGGCGTGGGCACGGGAAGTTTGTGGCCACTCGACGAGGCAGGCGTCAGGTCGACTTACGAATCACATAGGTGTAGACGCCGTTTTCCTCGCTCTGCTCGACGAGTTCATTTCCCGTCGTTCGGCAGAAGGCGGAAAAATCACTGACCGAACCGGGATCGGTCGCCGTCACCTTGAGAATATCGCCGGCTGCGAGGTCCTTGAGCGCTTTCTTCGCCTTGAGAACCGGCATCGGGCAGTTCAATCCGCGCGTATCGAGTTCCTCCATGGAGTCTCTCCTTGGATTAGGGGTCCGCCGTTGGCGGATCAGATGAACAGGTTGATATCCGACGCCAAGGCCTTTTCCATATAGGTTGCGGCCCCTCCAATGACGATGCCGTCAATCAAGTCATCCGCCGTCCATTCGAAAAGATCCATGGTCATTTGGCAGCCGATCATCTCGACATCGAGGTCGAGGGCGGCTTCGCGAAGTTCCGCGATGGAGGCCACGCCCTTGCGTTTGATGAGGTTCTTCATCATGGTCGTGCAGGCGGCATCCATCCCCGGCAGCGCCGACACCAGATTGGGCATCGCGAGATGGCGCCCCATCAAGGGCATTTCCATTCCCGGATTGCCCAGGGTCGACAGCTGCAGGTGGCCGACATCGCGCTTAAGCAGTTGCAGCCCATAGAAGGTGAAGAACATCGACACGCCGACGTTCATGGCCGCCGCCGTGGTGGCCAGAATGAATGGCGGATAAGCCCAGTCGAGCGTACCCTTGGTGACAATGATGGTCATTTGCTTTTGTTTGACGATGGCGTTATCTCCGCTCATGGCGGACGTCTCCTGACGATGGCAAGTGGGAACATTAGGAAGAACTAAAGTATCCGAAAGCGGCTCGGTATTCCACCCAGCGATGGCCAATTGTGCAAGTCCCTTGCAATCGCTGGAAAATGCGCCGGCCTGGCGCCGAATACCGAGTTGACAAGCCGCGGGGGGGCCATTTAGATGGCCGTGCACTTGTTCCGCGGGGGCTCCTGCCAAGGAAGGTGATGCTATGGCCGCGCAGCAGACAGTCGGCGAGAACCGTGGCTCCCGTCGGCGCTGGTGCGGCGTCAGAGTTGCGCCATCCCTTCCCTTCGATCGCAACTGAGCCGCCGGATGCAGGTCTACCTCCCCATCGCCGAAATGTCGGTCAACTTTCTGCTGATCCTCGGCATGGGTGGCGGCGTGGGATTCCTCTCGGGCCTGTTCGGGGTGGGGGGGGGCTTTCTGATGACCCCGCTTTTGATGTTCATCGGCATCTCGCCGGCCATCGCCGTGGCCACCGGCGCCAACCAGATCGTCGCCGCGTCGGTTTCAGCGGCGATCGCCCACTGGCGGAGGGGCAACGTCGATCTGAAGATGGGATCCGTCCTTCTGGTTGGCGGCATCCTGGGATCGGGCTTCGGTGTGTGGCTGTTCACCCTGTTGCGCGAGATCGGCCAGCTCGATCTGGTGATCACGATTTCATACGTCATCTTTCTTGGCGTGATCGGCGGCCTGATGTTCGTCGAAAGCGTGCGTGCAGCCATCCGCCGCAAGCGTCAGGTCCGTCGGCGCCAGCATACCCACCTGTGGATCCATGGTCTGCCGTTCAAGACGCGGTTCCGGCGGTCACGCCTGTATATCAGCGTCCTGCCGCCCATCGGCATCGGCTTCCTGGTCGGCGTCCTTGGCGCCGTCATGGGCGTAGGCGGAGGGTTCGTGATGGTCCCGGCGATGATCTATTTGCTGGGCATGCCGACAACGGTGGTCATCGGAACGTCGCTCTTTCAGATCGTTTTCGTGATGGCCAACGTTACCGTCTTGCAGGCCATCACCAACCAGACCGTCGACATCATGCTGGCCTTGGTGCTTCTTATCGGCGCGGTGATCGGCGCCCAGTTCGGGGCTCGCGCGGGTGCCAAGATGCCGGGCGACCAGCTTCGCGTGCTGCTTGCGGCATTGGTTCTGACGGTATGCGGACAACTGGTGTTCGACCTGGTGGCGACGCCATCCGATCTCTATTCGCTCGGCATCGTGGGGGCGAAATGATCGAGGGGGCCAGTCTCGCCGCTTGGTTGTTTCCGGCTCTCTTCGGCGCCGCGCCGATGGAGGCTGCCCTGCCTGCTGCGCCCGAAGAACTGGTGATCGATCTGTCCCGTCACGAGGTGTCGATCGCCCTCAACTACGCGGGGGCGGAACTCGTTCTGTTCGGTGCGACCGAGGGGGATGGCGATGTCATCGTTGAAGTCCGCGGGCCGCGCCGCACCGAGGTAGTCCGCCGCAAGGATCGGGTCGGAGGGATTTGGTTGAACCGCGAGGAGGTGTTCTTCGCGCGCGTTCCGGCCTTCTATGCCATCGCCAGCAGCGCGCCTTTGGTCGACATCCTTTCGCCCGAACAACGCGCCAAGCAGCGCATCGGGGTCGACAACCTGTGGCTGCCGCATTCCAAACGTGCGCCGGAAGCGGAAATCCAGCCGTTCCGGCAGGCGCTTGTGCGCAACAAGCAGCGCGTCAACTTGTTCCCGGCCGAGCCGAGCGCGGTGAAGTTCCTTGGGAATCGATTGTTCCGTACCGACATCCATTTTCCGGCCAACGCCTCGGTCGGACCCTACGAGGTCATCGTTTACTTGGTGAAAAACGGCGAGGTCGTGCGATCGGCCGGCACACCGCTCATCCTGTCGCGAGCCGGGTTCGAGGCTCGGGTTTTCGATCTCGCCCACACCAACGGATTGGCCTATGGCATCCTTGCCATTGTAATTGCCGGCGTGGCAGGATGGCTGGCCAGCGTCTTTTTCCGCAGCAAGGCGTAGAAAAATGGCTGAAACTGAGGCTGAAGGCGCAACGCGTAGCGATGGTGGCGTCTTTCTGTGCGTCGTTGACGAAACGGCCGAGTTGTGGCCGGCTTTGCGTTTCGCCTGTCGGAAGGCGAACCGCCAGGATGCCCGGGTCGGGCTCCTTTGTGTGGTGGAGCCGGCCGAATTTCAACATTGGCTGGCTATTGGCGACTTGATGCGCGAGGAGCGGCGCGAAGAGGCGGAGGAAACCATTCAACTTGTGGCAACCGCCGTCCAGAAACAGACCGGCAAGACGCCCGTCCTTTATATCCGCGAGGGCGATGTTAAGGACGAGCTGCTTGCGGTTATCGAAGAAGAGAAAGGCATTTCCCTGCTCATTCTCGGTGCCGCCACCGGCACCGAGGGCCCCGGCCCTTTGATCTCTTACCTCGTTCAGAAGAAGGTTGGAGGGCTGCGGGTGCCAAT
>JAVEYE010000112.1:0-10509 GCA_034003665.1 Rhodospirillales bacterium
AGGACCGCCATTCCGCTTAAAAGATTTTCCATCATCGGTCGGCCTCAGAACAGGTTTTCGAAAATGCCGAGGGGGAATTGAACCTCCAGGACGCCGTGGAACAACAGGTACACGACGATGGGGAGGATCACGACGAAGGCTATGACCGTCTTCGTCCGGCGGTCGCCCCACAGGAAGGGAATGACGGCGCAAGGAATGACCATGGCGCCGAAGATGCCCAGCCAGTTGATCGACAGGGCCGAAACCACAAGGACGGCCCCCGTGTAATAGACCATCGGCTTGACGGGCTTCTTGGATTTTTCCGGGCGAGTCCGGCTCTCGAAGACGAGAGCGATGGCAAGGACAATCAGGGCTCCCACCAGCAACTGCGGATACGACGCGGGCTGCACGCCCTGGGCCAAGGCCCTCGGAACTTCGTCGAACGTGGTGGAGACCCAATAGACCAAGGCCGACAGCACGATGACGACGATGGCTACCTTGTCGTCGCTCCGCAGCCGGGGGCCGGCCGGGGTCTCCGGCCCGGCCCCTTTGGCGGGAGCGTTCGACGGGTTTCGTTGATCGCTCATGAGATGCTTCTTCTGCCGAAGTGTTGCGAAGGGGAGTGGCTTACTTTACGAAGCCCAGTTCCTTCATGCTCTGCTCGGTCGTCTCGTAGAGATCCTTGAGCTGGGCGTTCCATTCCGCGGCGCCGACCACGCTGTCCGGTCCCAAGCCGACGGACTTCAGATAGTTCTGGAAAACGCCGTCCTTCATGCTGGCGACGAGCGCCTTTTCAAGCGTGTCGAGGCGATCCTGCGGCACGCCCTTGAGGGCGACGATGCCGCGTACCGTCGACATCTTGACCGGGATGCCGAGTTCGCCGGCGCACACGGTGTTGGGCGTGATGTCTTTTCGCGTCTTGGTCAGCGACAAGATCGGCTCAAGCTCGCCGGCCTGGACCTGGGCGTCTGCTTCGGAATAGTTGACGACTCCGACATCAATGTCGCCGCCGATAAGCGCCGTCGCGATGTGGGCACCGCCCTTGTAGGGCACGTAGTCGAAATTGAAGCCTTCCTTCACCTGCTTGGCGAAGGAGGCGATGGCAATGTGGTCGACGGTGCCGACATGGGTGCCACCGATCTTGATCTTGCCCTTGGCGGCGGCCTCCATCAGCGCCTTGGCCGACGGATACTTGCCCTTCTTGACCATCAGGTACTGCGGGTCGTCGGTCATGCGCGCGATGCCGACGAGATCCTCGAACTTGGTCTTGACCTTGCCCTGCACGATCGCGGCGAGATGGCTCGGCGTCACCGCCAGGAGGGTGTAACCGTCCCTCGGCTGGCTGTCGACGTAGTTGATGGAAACCACGCCGCTGCCCCCGATCTTGCTGAGAACGACGAGATCCTGCTCCAGTTCGCCGCGCGCCTGGAGAAGCATCATGCGGACCGACACGTCGGTGCCGCCACCGGCGCCCGAGTGGGTGACGACGTTGATCGGCTTGCTCGGGAACTTTTCCTGAGCCTGGGCGGGCCCGGCCACCAGGCCGGCCGCGAGAACCATGGACGCACCGACCATGCAGGCGCGCCGCGTCAGGCGATGCTCATGAAGACTCCGTTTCGTCATATTACGTCCTCCTTGTTACGCAGAGCTGAGATGAGACGTGGTCGTAATTTCTTGCCTCTGTCGTCGCCTCGGGGTCTCCAATCGCGATCCCACACGTCCGAAACCCGCCCCCTTTATGAATTGGCGTGGCGGAAAAAGATCGGTTCGCGGCGTCGGCTGAAAGGGCTGGCAAAACCGTTCCCCCTTTTGACGTTACTTTTTCCAGAAATCTTGCCAATCGCAGGGGGATCCTGTCAATAGTTGATTGTTAACGATTTTGGAACACGCGGAGTCGCAGGCTGACCTTGGCCTAGGGCAACCTTGACCTTTGCATGCGACAAACATTCTGTCCCTGCTCGCCTTCTTGATTGGTGGGAATGTTTGGCCGGGATTCAAAGTCGGTGTTTAAACGCGAACGATTCTTAAAAAAACAGCGGGTTTCCAGAGATTGTAGGGCGGCTATCGTGAAGTCGGCTTACCGCAGGGGCGGTCGATGGCTCAGGCGGGCGCAACGCCGCAAAAGTCAAATCGTTAACAGTTGACAGATTTTCGAAGATGAGTCAGGCTTAGGGCATAAGGCGAGAGATCCATGAGCACAGCCCCTTCCAGATCATCGGGGACAACCGCCCCGGATAACAGTTTGAAGATCCTGCGAACGCAGTCGCTTTCGAGTGTCGTCTTCGAGAGCCTCGAACATGACATTCTCAATGGCGAGATGGAGCCGGGCGAACGCCTCAACGAAACGGGGATCGCCGAGCGGTACGGCGTCAGCCGCGGCCCGGTGCGCGAGGCGTGCCGACGGCTTGAAGAGGCGGGGCTGGTCGATTTCATCGTCAACCGCGGCGTCTTCGTCAAGAAACTGGATTTCGAGGACGCGCTGGAGATTTACGAGATCCGGGCGGCGTTGTTCGCCTTCGCGGGGCGCATACTGGCGCAACGCATCACCAACGAGCAGATCGCCGAGCTTTCGCGGTTGATCGAAGACATGGAGGCGGCGTCGAGGTCTCAGGACGCTGACACCTACTACGCGCGAAACCTGGAATTTCATAATGCGCTGATGCGTTTCACCGGTTATCGCCGGTTGGTTCGCCTCTATGAAGGGCTCAACAAGGAACTGCACGTGTTCCGACGGCGCGGTCTCAACGAGGACGTCAATCGGCGCGCCTCCTGCGACGAACATCGGACCATCGTCGAGGAATTGAAGGGCGGCAATCCGTCCCGCATCGCGCGTGTCATGCGCACACATAGCATGGCGGGAATCAATCGCACGCTTCGATCCATGAACCTGCCGGCCGAAGAACGGCCGCGGGTTTCGATGGACTGGGGCGAGGAAGAAGACGTCGTTTAAGAACAAAAGCATCCGATTGGAGGAGACATCCATGAAGGTTATCGCAGTGCACGTGGACCGCTGCACGGGTTGCAAGACCTGTGAGCTGTTCTGTGCAACCGAGCGGGGGAGCGAAGGCAAGACCCTGCTGAAGGCGGTTCAGGAAACGCCGCTGCCCCAGGCACGGGTGCGGGTCGAGGGGGGAAACGGCGTTTCGGTGCCGCTCCAGTGTCGCCACTGTCTCGATGCGCCGTGCCTCGACGCCTGCCTGACCGGGGCGCTTGCGCGCGACGAAGCGACCGGCATGGTGTCCGTCAACGAGGACCGCTGCATCGGCTGCTGGACCTGTGTGATGTTCTGTCCCTATGGCGTCATCTATCCGTGGGCGGAGCGGAAAATGGCCCTCAAGTGCGATCGCTGCATGCATATGGAATCGTCGACCTGCGTCGATGTATGTCCGACGCAGGCGCTGGAAGTGGTCGACGTCAATGAACTTGGCGAGGTCTTTGCCGAAAAGCGGCGAGCCGCGGCTTCTGTTGCCGCGGCCGTGGCCGGCAAGGGCGGCGCCGTGGTCCTCGACCTCGCGGAATAACAACGAACCTATTGGGCGGAAAAAGTCATGGAAAGCATTCACATCAAGACGGTGGACCCGATCAGTCAGGACCTGCTGCGTTCGGCGGCGCGTCGCGGCATTGATCTCAACTGGGAACGCTATGAGAAACAGCAGCCGCAGGACGGTTTCCTGCGCACCGGGTTGAGCTGCCCATACGGCTGCCTGCAGGGGCCATGCCGGATCGATCCCTTCGGTCGGGGGGCGACCAAGGGGCTGTGCGGATTGGAGCGCGACGGTATGGCGGCGGCCATGTTGTTGCGCCTGTGCGTCAACGGCGCGCTGGAGGCGGTCAACTTGGCCGGACAGGCCGCCGTCCCAGCGTGGCCGGCGGCGCTCGGCAAGTTGGCCACGGCGGCGCTCGGCAAACTGGGCGGCGGCGAGTTGTCCTCCGCCGAGATCTTCACCGCGGCGGCGGCCTTGGCGCGTCCGGCCGAGGCGGCCCCGGTTCTGGTTCGCCGCGCCCTCAGGCTGGGTCTGCTGACGCTCGGGCTTTCCGGCCTTCGGTCGTCGCGGGCGGCGGCGGGGCCGGCCGCGTTCTCGGCGGGTTACGGGGTGCTGGCTGGCGACGCGGCCACCATCGGCGTTTGCGGCCAGGTTGCTCCGGCCTTCGTCGACGAGTTGGTCGCGGCGGCCAAGGCATCGACGCCGGCGGTGCGCGTCGTTTCGCTGGGAAGCTGGATTGGCGGCAAGGCGTTGTTGCCTATGGCGTGCACCTTCGGAGAGGCCGAACTGCTCATCGCGTCGGGCGCCATCGATGCCGTGGTCTGCGGGCCGGTTGCCGGTGCCGCGGTGCCGGCGCTGTGTGCCGAGTTGGGCATCCCGGCCTTCACGCCGACCGATGCCGACGCCAAGGCCATCATCGCCGCCGCCGTCAAAGGTCAAGCGAAGGCCGAACGCGCGATGGCGGCCGATCCCGCCGCTGTCGGTACCGGCGAGGTGATTTCGGCCGAAACGTTGGCGGGCGAATTGACGTCGGATACGAAGCATGACCTTGCGGTCATCGGCGGCGTCGATACGCTACAGTCATCCCTTGGATGGCTGCCGACCGAGTTGCCGCCGGCGTTGGCCGCGGTCAATTGCAGGGTGGCAACCTGGGGGGACGCTGCCCTGTGGATGGCGAAACGCGGCTTCACCGGCGGCAATCCCGGTGTCCAGGCGCGCGTGCTCGACGGCGCCCGCGGAACGCTTGACGCCCTTGACGCGGCGGCATCGGCCGGCGGCCTTTCCAGGTTGCGCGGCATCGCGTTCTCGGGCTTGGGCGGCACTCGCGATTTGGCCACGGCCCTGGGGGCGGCGGCGCTGGGCGCCCGCGTCTGCGTTGCCGTGCCGCTGCCCATGTGGGGAAGCGCCGGGGCGAGGGACGCCCTGGCGACGGCCGTTGCCGAGTGCGGCGGGACGTTCGCTCACTTTGATCATCCGGCGAGTGCCGACGAGATTCGCGCCTGGTTCGAGAAGCGCTAGGACCGTCATGCGGGACAGGCCGCTTTCGGGCGGCGCAGCGCGAAGAGGAAACGTCATGAACGAGGCCAATTTCGATTTGGTGGTTGTCGGGGGAGGCGCCGCGGGCTTTAACGCGGCCTTCTCGTGCCAGGCCCTGCATCCCGACAAGCGGGTCGTGCTGGTCGATCAGGAGCCCGAGGTCGGCTATTATCGCACCCTTCTTCCCATGTTCATGGCCGGCAAGCTGCCGGAGGAGAAGCTGTTCTTTTGGCGGCCCGGCCACGGCAAGGATCTGGAGGTTCGGTCGGGTGTGAAGGTGCTGTCGCTTGATCGTCAGGCAAAGCGCCTGAGCCTGGAGAGCGGCGAAACGCTGACATACCAGCGTCTGATCCTGGCACCGGGAGGCCGGCCGGTGGTGCCTCCGGTCTTTGAGCGTTCGGTCACGCCGGCCGGGGTGTTCCCGGTCCGCAGTTTGGCGGTCGCAAGGGAAATCAAGACATGGCTGCCGGCCCATCGTGACATCGTCGTTCTGGGCGGCGGGCTGGTCGGATCCAAGACGTCGGTGTTTCTGCGGCTGGCCGGCTTCAGCGTAACGCTGGTCGAACGCGAGGCGCATATCCTGCCCACCGTGCTGTCGGCCAATACGGCGTGGCCGCTGCAACGGCACCTGGAGAACATGGGCGTCAGGGTCTGCACCGGCACCACCATCGACCAGTTCAAGGCCGATGCGGCCGGCGCCGTCAGCGCGGTCAGGCTGGCGGGCGGCGAGTGGATGCCGTGCGGCACGTTCCTGGTCGGCATCGGGTCGACGCCGGATGTGGGCTTCATAAGCGAAACCGACCTGATGCGGGACGGGGAACTGGTTGTGTCGCCCACCCTGCAAACTCTCGATCCAACCATCTTCGCCGTTGGCGATGCCGTCGCCATCCAAACGGCCGGGGGCGAGCGGGCCCATCCGTGGACGTGGCCGCAAGCCGTCGCCCAAGGCAAGCTGGCCGGAGCCAACGCGTTTCGAGCGAGTCCGCGGCCGCTCAAACGGACCACCCGGGTCAACGCCCAGAACATTTCGGGCGTGCCGCTGATGATCCTGGGTGGTCCCGGCGTCGGTTCGTCCGTCGAGGCGCGGCCGGGACCCGGCGAGGGCATCTGGCGGGAGTTCTTCATGGACGACCGCCGCATCGTCGGCGGCGCCTTGGTCGGCGACATCGCCGGCGCCGGACCGCTGCATTTCACCATGGCCAATGCCGAGGACGTGTCCCAGGCCGTCAGCGACCTGCTGGCGCCGCGCACCCGGGCCTTTCGACCGAGTGCGTGGGCGCATTTGCGGCAATCCTATCGGGCCAGAAGTTTCGCCGTGAAAGAGAGCACACCATGCTAGTTCGTGAAGAAGTCTGCGTTGGATGCGGGCGCTGCCAGCCCTACTGCCCGGAAGGCGCCATTTCGTATAAGGGTCTCAAGAGCTTCGTCGACCAGGACGCCTGCGTGGAATGTGGCACCTGCCTGCGAGTCGGGATCTGCCCGGTGGATGCCCTGATGGAGCATCCGCAGGTGTTCGATTATCCGCGCGCGTTGCGCAAATTCTTCAGCGACCCCACCGCCACCCACGCGGCGACCGGGATATCCGGTCGGGGCACCGAGGAATCGAAGACCAATGACGTGACCAACCGGGTGGGCCCGGACGAGGTGGGCATAGCCATCGAGGTGGGGCGTCCGACCCTTGGCATGACCCTGCACGACGTCCAGAAGATCTCCCGCGCGCTGGCCAAGGCCGGCATTACCGAGATCGAAGAGTGCAATCCCATCCATTCGATGTACTCGAACCCCGATACCGGCGATCTCAAGCCGGAACTTCTGGATGAGAAGGTGCTGTCGGCGATCATCGAGATGTCGGTGCCCTTTGAAAGAGCCGCCGCCGTTCTCAGGACCGCCAAGGAAGTGGCCAAGGAACTCGATTCAGTCTTCACCTTGGATATCTTCTCGACGCTTGGCCCGAACCTGACCATTCAGCAACGGGTTCTGGATCTTCTGGAAGCCGAGGGGCTGCCCTGGCGGCCGAACGCCAAGATCAACATGGGCCTCGGACGACTTTCGAAATAGGACATAGTCATGACACACAGCCTGCACCGCGAGGGTGACCTCGAAAAGCTCGAACGCGATTTTTGCGTGTTCATCTATCCGGCCCGCGGCTTTAACAACAAAGGGGCGGGCCCGAAAGTCAGCAAACTGTTCGAGATCTTCTACAGCAACGACGCGTCCAACTGCTCGTCCACCTCGCTGCGGCAGAATCTTTACAGCGAAGTGACGCCGGAAGAGATGCTGGAGGCCATCAGGAAGGATGTCGACAGCGCGCGCGCCTATGCCACGTTCAACAGCCGCGAGAAGGTCAAGAAACTGCTGATCCAGATGAAGGAGGCCGATCTCGGCATCTCGATCATGGTCAGCGGCATGATCGATAAGGTGCGTGAGATCGCCGGCGAAGTCGGCCTCGATCCGCACACCATCAATCTGTCGCTGGGCGTTCATGGCCGCACCGACCTGTTGCCGCCCCCCGACATCCGCCAGTTCACCACCATGTGCGGCCACGCCGTGGTGTCGCCCCATTTGGTTCGCCAGGCCATCCGCAAGGTGAAGACCGGCCGACGGTCTTTGTGGGACGCCAGCGTGGAATTGGCCAAGCCGTGCGCCTGCGGCATCTTCAACCCGCACCGCTCGGCCGAGCAATTGCGCGACCTCGCGCCGATTTACACCGTCAGCCGTTGGTAGCCGGGGAAGGAGAATAGTTCATGACCGCCAATCGTCCGCGCATAGCCCTAACCATCGGCGACCCGGCTGGGATCGGACCGGAAATCACGCTTAAGGCGCTGGCCCACCGAGAGCTTTACGATTTTTCGATTCCGGTGGTTTTCGGCAACAGCAAGGTGTTGGAGGCCAACCGATCGGTGGCCGGGCTCGACGACCTGGCGATCCGCACGATCGGGGACGCCACGGAAGCCCGTGGTGAAGCCGGAACGGTCGAGGTTATCGAGGTTGGTTCGCTGTCCATGAGCGATTTCAGGGTCGGCGAGGGCACCGCCGCCACCGGCGCCTTCAGCGGCAAATGCCTGGAAACCGCCATCGAGTCCGCCAAGAACGGGGCGACGCAGGCGGTCGTCCAGGGGCCGGCCAGCAAGCAGGCCCAGAACGCGGGCGGTTACAAGTTCGCCGGTTTCCGCGAGACCGCCAATCATATGGCCGGCTGTGA
Source organism: Rhodospirillales bacterium (assembly GCA_034003665.1). Taxonomy (GTDB): domain Bacteria; phylum Pseudomonadota; class Alphaproteobacteria; order Rhodospirillales; family Shumkoniaceae; genus Shumkonia. The sequence goes on from JAVEYE010000112.1 coordinate 8,203, forward strand.
CGACACCATCCTGATCACCCTTGGCAAGGTCTACAACCTGACACGCGTGACCACTCACGTGCCCCTGGGCGAGGTACCGCGGCTGTGTTCACGCCAAGCCGTGCTTCGCGTGATCCAACTGACGCATAAGGGGATGAAGGCCGTCGGCTACGAACGGCCGCGCATCGGGGTGGCCGGCCTCAATCCCCATTGTGGAGAGGGTGGGCTGCTCGGGCGCGAGGAGATCGAGCAGATCATCCCGGCCATCGAGGACGCCCGGACCGAGGGGATCGAAGCCCTTGGACCCTATCCGGGAGACACCGTTTTCCTCAACATGAAGGCCGGGGAGTTTGACGTCATCGTCTCGATGTATCACGATCACGGTAACGCATGCATCAAGCTCGCCGAGTTCGGAACCCTCTTCAATCTGCTGGCGGGGGCGCCGTTCCCGATCCTGACGGTTCACCACGGCACCGCCTTCGACATCGCGGGCAAAGGCGTAGCCGGAGAGACCAATCTTCTTTACGCACTATACACCGCCGCCGGTCGCAAGGTGCCGGCCTGATCGCCGAATGGCCCAAATACCCCGCCGGCCCGCAACCAGGGCCGGCGGGTTCTTTTTATGTGCCGAGCGGCGGCACGGTTTTTTGGATTTTGGGGAAGCGGTTCTTGAAACCGATAATGAGAGGCATTAACGTTAACGACGGACCTGAAGAGAACAGTCGATAACTAGATTAGAGCGATTCTAAATAAACGGCCGCCGGTCGGTTGGGAATGAAGACAAACGAAGAAATGATGAAAGTCGAATTCTTTCCACCGGAGGCAGCGGCATGGGAAGACGGGAGGGTCTCGAGCGACGGCAAGGCATTCGAGGGAAGGGCCGATAAATGAAGGACCGACGAAACGATATACCCGGTGTGCCGGCGACGGCATGGAAGGGCAATGACGGCTGGGCGGTGTCCTTCACGGACTGCGCATGCGGGCGTCCTCGCGTCTCGTCGAGAGAGTTGTTTCCCGACGGCCATTCTGAAATCTGCATCGAGCATGAGGGCATGGAATATTGCCTACGGATCACCAAGCAGAAAAAGTTGATCCTCTATCGGTAGAGTGGCTTGTTTGCTGCTGGGCGGACGCAGCAAACCGGCGGGCGGCAGTGGCCGCCGAGACAGCGGGCGGCCGATAATCCAGTGAAAATCGCCACGTTGAAAAAAACCGTGATTCCCCAGCGGGCGGCTGATAAGCCTACGCCTGCGACCGGGGTCGGTGGTGGTGGCGGGCATGGAATCGGATTGGCTGGTCATTGGCGTCTTCTTCATCGTCTATCTGGGGATGGCGTTGGGCCGCTGGCCGGGTCTTGCCATTGATCGGACGGGCGTCGCCGTCATCGGAGCGATCGCGTTGCTGGTGACGGGCGCTGTCGACGGTGAGGCGGCCTTCCGCTCAATCGACTTCCCGACCATCGCCGTGCTGTTCGCGCTAATGGTCATTGCCGCCCAGTTCGCGGCAAGCGGTTTCTTCGAATGGATCGGGACGCGCATCGCGCTCGGCCGGACCAGCCAAAAAGTCCTCCTGTTCCACGTCGTCCTTGCGGGCGGCGCCCTGGCGGCGTTTCTTACCAATGACGTGGTGGTTTGGGCCGTGACCCCTGTGTTGGTGCAGGGTTTGTTGCGCCGGGGTCTCAACCCACGACCTTATGTCATTGCGTTGGCCTGTGCGGCCAACGCCGGTTCGGCCGCCACCGTAATCGGCAATCCGCAGAATTTGCTGATCGGCGAATATGGAGGACTCGGGTTCTGGCCGTTTCTGGTGACGTGTGGCGTTCCGGCGGCGTTTTCGCTGGCCGTCGTTTTCGTCGTCATCGTGCTGGCCCGTTCCGGCATAGGGGCGACGCCGGCGCGTGCGCCAGGCACGGATCCCGAAATGCAGATGGTGGCGGTAAAGCTGGAGCCCTTGGTGAAAGCTGTCGCGGCGACCGCAGCTCTGGTGATCGTTTTCTCGATCGCGGAGGATCGGGCGATCTGGGCCCTGGCTATTGCCGGCTCTCTGCTGTTGAGCCGCAAACTGGCGACCCGACAGATGCTGGGCATGGTCGACTGGCACTTGTTGCTGTTGTTTGCGGGGCTTTTCGTGGTGACCGGCGCACTGGGGGCGAGGCCGTCACTGACCGCCGCATTTACCGAGGCGTCGATTGCCGGGACGCCAACTGGCGTCGAGGTGATCGGGGCCATGGCACTGGTCGGCAGCAACACCATCGGCAATGTGCCTCTTGTCGTGTTGCTGCTGTCGGTGGTTGCCGATTGGACGGGGCTTCAGTTGTACTCCCTGGCG
>JAVEYE010000113.1:0-10386 GCA_034003665.1 Rhodospirillales bacterium
CCGGCAACGGCATACGACAGCGACGCCATCATGACCAATCCGCCGCCGACCAGGGTGTTTGGTCCGGTCGGAACGCTTGATCCTATTCCGAACAGTACGGCCACGCCGCCGATGCCGATGACCACGCCGATAAGCTTTGACGCCGTGATGTTTTCGGCGCGAACGAGGAAAAAAGCAAGGACGGCCCCGAACAGCGGCGTCGTCGCATTGAAGATGGATGCCAACCCGCTGTCGATGAAGGTCTGGCCCGAGGCAATCAGGGTGAAGGGAATGAAGTTGTTGAGGAATCCCATCGCCAGGAAGGCCCGCCAGTGGTTGGCCAGTCCGAGGGTCAGGCCCTGCATCCTGATGAAGCCGTAGAGCGCCAGAAAGCCGATCAGCACGCGGCCGAAAACCACGCCGAACGGGGTGAGTTCGGCCAGCAAGACGGCATTGAAGAAGAACGAACCGCCCCAGACGATCGACAGCGTCACCAACATGATCCAGGCGTTCAAAGGCATCGGTCGTCAGTCCTTGTATCCCGGCGCGGCGCGACAGTGTCCTCTTTCCGCGCCGTGCGGTCCATCCGCTTGTTGCGCTCGAATTGGGCGCGGCCGCACAAAAAGGAAAGGCCCGCGCTTTCGCGCGGGCCCCACCAAACGAAAAGGAACTGGTGCTTAGCGCTTCGAGAACTGGAAGCTGCGGCGGGCCTTGGCGCGGCCGTACTTCTTGCGCTCGACGGCGCGCGGATCGCGGGTCAGGAAGCCGCCCTTTTTCAGCACACTGCGCAAGTTGGGCTCGAAATAGGTGAGCGCCCGGCTGATGCCGAGACGGACGGCACCGGCCTGTCCCGACAGCCCCCCTCCCGTCACCGTGCAGAACACGTCGTACTGGCTGCTCCGCTGGGCGGTATCGAACGGCTGGTTGATGATCATGCGAAGCACCGGCCGGGCGAAATACACCTCGGCCTCGCGCCCGTTGACGGTGATGCGCCCGGCGCCAGGCTTGATCCAGACGCGGGCAATGGCGTTCTTGCGGCGACCGGTCGCATAGGCGCGCCCCTGGGCGTCGATCTTGGGTTCGGGCAGTGCGGCTTGCGGCTGCGGCTCGGCCTTGCGCGCGGCGCCGGCGGACGCCCGGCCTTCGATGGCCTCTTTCAGGTCCTCGAGGGTCTTCACTTCCTCGGCCATGCCTTACGCACTCCTCTTGTTCTTCGGATTCATCGCCGCGATGTCCAGGACTTCGGGCTGCTGCGCCGCATGGGGATGCTCGGGCCCCCCATAGACGAACAGCTTTTTCATCTGCTGGCGGCCCATCGGGTTGCGCGAGATCATGCGCTCGACCGCCTTCTTGATGACGAACTCGGGCCGCTTGCCGGCGAGGGCTTCGTCGGCGGTGCGCGACTTGATGCCGCCCGGATAGCCGGTATGCCAGAAGTACTCCTTCTTGAACATTTTCCGGCCGGTCAGGTGCACTTTCTCGGCGTTGATGACAATGATGTTGTCGCCGCAATCGATATGTGGCGTGAACATGGGTTTATGCTTGCCGCGCAGGCGCATCGCGATGACGCTGGCCAGCCGTCCGAGGACGAGACCTTCCGCATCGATCACGAACCATTTGCGCTCTACGTCCGACGGTTTCGCCGAATAGGTTTTCATCGTTCCCTTGCAGAGCTGGAAAACACAAAGTCCGAGCCGGTCCAGCCGGCTCGTGGGGCGCGGAGTATGCCATAGGAAAAAGGGAAGTCAACGGAAAAATCGTTGAAAATTCGTAGGTTACGAGAGAGGTATTATGTTACCGTTATCCGTCGCCCGTCTCCCTATTCCGCCGCTCCTGCCGAAATCGGGCGGGCCGGCTGGCGGGCCGGCTCACTGGGCAGCAGGAAGCCGATGGTCGCCGCGGCCGCGGCAAGACTGGCCAGCGCGACAAACAGCCAGAAGAAGTCGCCGCTGGCGTCGAACAGGGCGCCCTCCAGCTTGACGCCGAGTCCGCTGGCGATGCCGATGGCGAACACGAACTTGAGGCCATAGAACAGCCCCCGCCGGTGGCTGGGCGCATAGCGCGCGACCAGGCAGTTTTCGGCCGGCAGAGAGCCGACATTGGCGGTCACCATAAGGATGGCGACAACGACCAGCAGCGGACCGCTGATCTGTGAGGCGATCACAAGCAGCGGCACTTGGGCGAGGAAGGCCAATTGGTAGACGGTCTTGAGCGAATAGCGATCGGCCATCCGCCCCGAGGCGACCTGCAGGACCCCCGCGATTACGTACACGATGGCGACCAGAACCGAGATTCCGAAGGCGCCGCTTGCCGCGAAGTCGGCCACCCGCAACGAAAACACCTTGGGCAGGCCGGCCTGGGTGGCCTGGTAGATCATGCCGTTGCAGATCATGGTAAGAACCAGGACCATGGCGACACGAACGGTGTCCTGGCGGGAGGGCGGGGCTTCCATTCGACGGTCGGCCTTGATTTCGACGATGTCGCCCCGCAGCACCAGCCCACAGAAAACGATCCCGGTGAGAACGATCAGGGCGCCCGGCAGGATGAAGGCGGCGCGCCAGCCGAACAGGTCGATCAGCGCGCCGGACATCAGGGCGGCGGCGGCCGGCCCGAAGCCGCCGAACATGCCGTTGAGGCCCAGCGCCATGCCGCGATTGATCGCGTTGCGGACCAACCAGGCCATACCGACAGGGTGATAAATCGATCCGAACAGCCCGGTCGCGGCCAGCCAGGCGCCAATGGCGAACGGGGTGTCGGCCAGCCCGGTCATCACCATTCCTCCGCCCGTGCCGAGGAAGAACAGCGTCATCATGCCGACCGCGTTCCAGCGGTCGCCCAGCCAGCCGGAAAGCGGCGCCATGACGCCGAACAGAATGTTGCTGACCAGTATGAGCGACACCGCTTCGCCATGACTCAGCCCCAATTCCGGTTCCAAGGCCAGCACCGCGATATAGAAGATCGGCGCAAACAGATGGGAATAGCTGTGGGCGACGCAGGAAAAGCCCATGGACAGCGGGGCGGAGTAGCGGGGCATGGATGACGATGTCCTTCGATGGGTCCGACGTGCGCGTCGATGTATCGTTTCTCATATAGAATGTACTGGCGCGGCTGTCATCGGACTTTGCCGCATTCGCCGGCGAAACTCGGCTGATAAACCCTATTCGTCGTTCTATTATCAATTGATCCTGTACGGCCGCGGATCGCCCCGAGAGGCTTTCGACCGGGTTTTGGGAGGTGCAAAGAGGCCTCCAGGCCTCGCCGTCGTTGGCCGTAGACGAATGGCGGATCGGCAAGGCCTCGCGGTCTTGCCGATTTGTTTCAACGGACTTGTTTCCAGGGTGGGTCGAGAGCCGCGATGCGCGCGAAAACCGGGCAGTCCTCGCGATGCGCCCCGGGCAGGTAGCCGATGCTCATCAGGAACTCGTTCACTATTTCGCCGCCCGTGAACTTGAAGGTTTTTCGGAACACCTTCACCCATTCCCCCAGCAGCAAGGGATGCCGGGCGGCGAGCCAGCCGGCGAAGCCGCCCTCCCCTGCTGCCCGCAGGGCCTGGATGCGGCGGGCATTCTCGATGATGGCGGACACCTTCAATCGGTTGCGGATGATGCCCGGATCGGCCAGCAGGCGGGCGAGGTCGGCATCTCCGTAAGTGGCGACCTTGTCGACGTCGAAGCCGTCGAAGGCGGCCCGCATCGCCTCGCGCTTGCGCAGCACCAGCAGCCATGACAGACCGGCCTGGAAGATTTCCAGCGACAGGCGCTCGAACAGTGCGGATTCGTCGGTCAGCGGAAATCCGTATTCCTCGTCATGGTAGGGGCCGTGGAGCGGATGGCCCGGCGCGATGTCGCAATAATCGGGCATCTCAACTCCTGAACGAAATCCAGCCCTGCATCATGACGACGTCGACGACGACCCACAGGATGGCGGCGATCACCGTGGTCACCGCCAGCTTGATGGCCAGGTGCGGCTTGCGGGGCGCGCCCGAGGCGTGGCCGCGGGCGACGTCCTCGGCGTCGAGGGCTTGGTTGCCCCAGGGCAGCACCATGAAGATGACCAGCCACCAGATCACCAGATAGACCGCGATGCCACTCATCCATCCCATGGCGAAATCCTCGTCATCCCCGGTCATTTCCATTGGGAAGCCGGCGAAGTCCTTCAGCGAAGGCGATACCAGGGATATGCCGAAGGCATCCACGCTCGGCCACAGGTTGTCCGCGTTCCGGGCGTCTGGCGACGTGGCCGAAACGGGCGATCATCACGGCTCCCCCCTCTCTCGAAGCCGGACCAAGTGGATCTGGGTCAGCGGCTTCTTGCCGACGGTCTTGCGGAAGGCGCGACGCACGGCAAGGCGGACCATCTCGCGCACCGCCTCGTCGTCGGCGGCCTTGTCGGCCTTCAACGCGCCAAGGGCGGTCCGCACCTCGGCCCGCACGATGGCGAGCGGCTCCTCCTCATGCTCCTCCAGCAGGCCGACCACCGACACCTGCGGCTCCGCCAGCAGACGGCCGGCGGCGTCGATCACCACCGTCACCATGGCCGACCCACCGAAAAGGGCCTTGCCGCGGCTTTGCAGCACTGTGCCGCCCAGCGGGACCAGGCGGTTGCCCTCGACCGCTAGGCGCCCGACCGGCACGTGGTCGACGGTCGCCGCCTCCCCCGGCCCGAGACGAACGAGCGAGCCGTTCTCGACCAGGACCGTGTGGGTCACGCCGCAGAATTTGGCCAGGCGGGCGTGTTCGGCCAGATGGCGCGCCTCGCCGTGGACCGGCACGCAAATGCGCGGCCGGACCAGCCGATACATGGTGGCCATCTCGTCGCGGGCCGGGTGGCCGGAAACGTGGACGAAGGAATCGTCCTGGGTGATGATGCGCACGCCCCGACGGACCAGCAGGTTGTGCAGGCGGCCAATCGCCAGTTCGTTGCCGGGGATGACCCGCGACGAAAAGATCACGGCGTCGCCGCCGTTCAGGCGGATGCGCGGATGCGTGCCCTCGGCGATGCGGGCCAGTGCTGCGCGGGGTTCGCCCTGGCTGCCGGTGCAGATGACCAGCAGGTTCTCGTCGGGAATGTCGTCCGCCGCCGATTCGTCGAGGAAGGCCGGGACCTCGGTAAGATAGCCGTTCTCCAACGCCGCCTCGTACATTCGCCACAACGAGCGGCCGGCCAGCACGACGCTGCGGTCGTTGGCGGCGGCGGCGGACGCAATGGTTTCCAGCCGGCCGATGTTGCTGGCGAAGCAGCCCACCGCCACCCGCTTGCGGCAGCCGGCGATGGCTTCGGTCAGGCCGGCCAGCAGGTCGGATTCCGATCCCGACGGTCCCTCCTCGAACACGTTGGTCGAATCGCAGACGATGGCGTGCACCCCTTCCTCGCCCAGTGCGCGCAGTGTGTCCTCCTCGGCGCGGGGGCCTATGACCGGGCGCGGATCGAGCTTCCAGTCGCCGGTGTGGAAGACCAAGCCGGCGTCGGTGCGGATGACGATGGCGTTGGGCTCGGGGATCGAGTGGGTCAGGGTAACCATCTCGAGGTCGAACGGGCCCACCTGGAAGTGGCCGCTCAGCGGCACCTGACGAAGCGGGACGAGGTCGTCCATCCCCTCCTCCGCCAGCTTGCGGCGCAACACCGAGAGCGTGAACGGCGTGCCGTAGACCGGGCATTGCAGGCGGTCCCACAGGTAAGGCACGGCGCCGATGTGATCCTCGTGGGCGTGGGTCAGGACCAGCCCGACCAGACGGTCGCGGCGCTCCTCGATGAAGGCGGGATCAGGCATCAGGACGTCGATGCCGGGCGTGCGGTCATCGCCGAAGGTGATGCCTAGATCGACCATCAGCCATAGGCGGTCGTCGGCCGTGCCGTAACCGTACAGGTTGAGGTTCATGCCGATTTCGCCGGCCCCGCCTAGGGGTGCGAACAGCAGGTCCTTGGCGTTTGCGGTCATCGCGGGCGGTTGCGGCGATAGATGGATTGAAGGCCGTCCAGCGTCAGGGTGACGTCGGAAACCTTGATGACGGACGACGAATCGGCAAACAGCGGCGCCAGACCGCCGGTGGCGATGACCTGCATATTGGCGCCATCCCCGTGTTCCCCGGCGTATTCCTTGCGGATCCGTACGACGAGGCCCTCGATGAGTCCGACGTATCCCCAGAAGATGCCGGCCTGCATGGCCGGCACCGTCGACTTGCCGATCACCCTCTTGGGCCGGGTGATGGCTACCCGCGGCAGCTTGGCGGCAGCCTGGTGGAGCGCTTCGAGTGACAGGTTGATGCCTGGCGCGATGACGCCCCCGCAGTAGTTGCCGTGGTCGTCGATGACGTCGAACGTGGTGGCGGTGCCGAAGTCGATGATGATCAGGGGACCGCCGTACCGCTCGTTGGCGGCCACCGCGTTGACCAGGCGGTCGGCGCCGACCTCGTCGGGATGGTCCATCAGGATCTCGATGCCAAGGTCCACTTCGGGTTCGCCGACGATCAACGGATCGACGTGAAAGTACTTGCGGCACAAGGATTTCAGGTTGAACAAGGTGGCTGGAACGACGGTGGCGATGATTGCCGCGTCGATGTCGGCCCGGTTGATTTCCGCCAGTTGCATGAGGTGGGTCAGCCAGACCCACAACTCGTCGGCCGTGCGGTTGACGTTGGTGGCGGAACGCCACTCGCCGCGCATCTCGCCCCTGTCGTCGAAGACGGCGAAGACGATGTTGGTGTTGCCCGAGTCGATGGCGAGCAGCATGTCATTCTCTCCCTGATCGAGGCATATCCTGGAAATGGACGTCGCCCGCGCTTATCCTCGTCCGAGTGCCGTCGGCCATGCTCAGGACAAGGGCACCGTTGGAGTCCACATCCTTGAACACACCCTCAATGGTCGCGGTTGTCGTACTGGCGCAAATGGTGGCGCCCAGGCCCACCGCACGGGCCAGCCAAGTTTGGCGCACCGGTTCAAACCCCTCGCGCAACCAGGCGGCGTAGCCGGTTCGAAATCGCCGGCAGAAGACTTCCAGCACGGTATCGGCGGAAACCTCATCACCGGCTCCGCAGGCCCGGAGCGAGGTGGCGGGAAAGCGTACGTCGGTCGGGTGGCTGTTGACGTTGATGCCGATCCCGACGATCAACCATTGGAGATTGCCGATCCGGTCGACTTCCGATTCCAACAGCATCCCCGACACCTTGCGTCCCGCCGCCAGCACGTCGTTCGGCCATTTGCAGCCGATCGTCACCGTAGGCAGTGCCTCAGCCACCGCATCGGCGACGGCGCAGGCCGCCACGAACCCGATCTGTCCAGCCACGCCCAGCCCGCAGGCAGGCTTGAGAAGCAGAGAGAAGTATAGGTTGCCCGTCTCTGAAATCCAGGGCCGTCCCAGCCGACCGCGTCCCGCCGTCTGGCGGCGCGCCCGCACCAGAGTTTCGGTCCCGGCCCCCTGGCCGGCCAGCCGCCGCGCCTCGTCATTGGTGCTGCCGACCGTGTCAAGCGTGATGAGGCGAAAGCCGTGCAGGAAACCCGCCGCGTCCATCAGCCGGGGAAAAGCGCCGCAGCCGCGGCACCGGCTCCGTCGAGGAGCGGCCCAGGCAGCAGGAAGAACAACAAGATGATGGCGCTGGTTCCTAAAATCACCAGGCTGATCTCGCGCCGGACGACCTTGTCCAGGGCGTCGGAGACCTCGTCGAAATACATCACCTTGATGATGCGAAGATAGTAGAAGGCGGCCACTACGCTGGTCAGGACGCCAATCACCGCCAGGGTGTAGAGCTCGGCCTCGATGGCGGCCAGGAAGATATAGAGTTTGCTGAAGAACCCGGCCATCGGTGGAATGCCCGCCATGGAAAACATGAAGATGGCCATGGCGAGGGCCAGCGTCGGATGCGTCTTTGACAGGCCGGCCAGATCGTCGATGTTTTCGACCATGGCGCCGCCCCGTCGCATGCACAGGATGATGGTGAAGACGCCGAGGTTCATGAAGATGTAGATCGCCATGTAGATGAGGATGCCGCGCACCCCCACCTGGTTGCCGACGGCCAGGCCGATCAGGGCATAGCCGACGTGGCCGATTGAACTGTAGGCCATCATCCGTTTGATGTTGCGCTGGTTGATGGCGACAAAACCGCCCAGCGCCATCGAGGCGATGGAAATGAAGACGATGATCTGCTGCCATTGCCCGACGAGGTCGCCGAAGGGGCCGATCATGACGCGGACCAGAAGACCAACCGCCGCCAACTTGGGGGCAACCGAAAAGAAGGCGGTCACCGGCGTCGGCGCTCCCTCGTAGACGTCCGGGGTCCACATGTGGAAGGGAACCGCCGAGACCTTGAACGCAAGGCCGACGAGGATGAAGACGATGCCGATTACCAGGCCAACCGCCGGCATGCCGGCGTTGGCGCCGCCAAATAGCGTGGCCAGTACGGCGAAATCGGTGGTCCCGGCGAATCCGTAAACCAGGGACGCTCCGTAGAGGAGCATGCCCGATGCCAGGGCGCCCAGCACGAAGTACTTGAGCCCCGCTTCGGTGGAGCGCAGGTCATGGCGCTGGAACGCCGCCACCACGTAAAGCGCCAGGCTCTGCAGCTCGAGGGCGACATAGAGCGAGATGAGGTTGTTTGCCGACACCATCAGCATCATGCCCAACGTGGCCAGCAGGATGAGGACGGTATACTCGAATCGGGCCGAATGCTGGCGTTCGAGATAATCCTCGGAGATGACCAGCGAAAGGGCCGAGGCGATCAGCACAAAGACCTTGAGGAATACCGCGAAGGCGTCGGTAACGAACATGCCGCTGAAAGTGGAAGCGGCGCCGCCGCGGGCGACCGTCATCACCAGCAGCAGTGTAAGGGCCAGCGTGATGACGCCGAGCATGGAAATCAGCCGCGAGGCGCGCTCGCCGTCGCCTTTGCTGCTGATTTTCTGGTAAACGCCAAGCAGCAACAAGGCCATGGCGACCGCGGCCAGGAAGAGCTCCGGCAGGGCCGGGATCAGATTGGGCAAACTAGCGCTCGGCATTCGCCGCACTCTCCTCTCGTTCCACTACCGGCCCATCAGGGCGACGCTTTCCGACCCGGCGCGCGCCGCCTCCAGGGAATTGATCAGGTTGTCCACCGACACATGCATGACATCAAGGAAGGGGGTGGGATAGATGCCCATGACGATGACCAGCGCGACCAGCGGGGCGAAAACCGCCATCTCGCGTGGGGTCAAGTCGAGCAGCTTCTTGAGATCTTCCTTGGTCAGCTTGCCGAAAATCACCCGGCGATACAGGTACAGCATGTAGGCGGCGCCAAGCACGAGGCCGGTGGCGGTCAGCGCGGCCACCCAGGTGTTGGCCTGAAAAGCGCCGACCAGGATCAGGATCTCCCCGACGAAGCCGCTGGTGCCGGGCAGACCGACGGCGGCCAGCATGAACAGCATGAATATCGCGCCGTAGGCGGGCATGCGGTGAACGAGGCCTTCGTAGGTGGCGATCTCGCGCGAATGGACGCGGTCATAGACGACGCCGACGATAAGGAAGAGCGCGCCCGAGACGATGCCGTGGCTGAGCGATTGGAAGATGGCCCCTTCGATGCCCTGCACCGTCAATGTGAAGGTGCCCACCGTAACAAATCCCATGTGGGCGACCGAGGAATAGGCGATCAGCTTTTTCATGTCCTCCTGGGCCAGGGCGACCAGGGACGTGTAGATGACGGCGATGATGCTGAGCCCATAGATCAGCGGCGTGAAGGCAACGCTGGCTTCTGGAAACATCGGCAACGAGAAACGGAGGAAACCGTACGCGCCGAACTTCAGCAGCACCCCGGCCAGGATGACCGAACCGGCGGTTGGCGCCTCGACATGGGCGTCGGGCAGCCAGGTATGGACCGGCCACATCGGCAGCTTAACGGCGAAGGAGGCCAGGAAAGCCAGCCACAGCCAAGTCTGCATGTCGGCCGGAAAGCCGAACCGCATGAGCTCGGGAATGTTGGCCGTCCCCGCCACGAAATACATCGCAAGGATGGCCAGCAGCATCAGCACCGAGCCGACCAGGGTGAACAGAAAGAACTTGAAGGCGGCGTAAACCCGCCGGGGGCCGCCCCACACCCCGATGATCAGGAACATCGGAATCAGGACGCCCTCGAAGAAAACGTAGAAAAGAATGAGATCAAGGGCCGAAAACATGCCCACCATCATGGTTTCCATGACGAGGAAGGCGATCATGTATTCCTTGACGCGGACCTTGATGGATTCCCAGCTGGCCAGGATGCAGATGGGTGTCAGCAAGGTGGAAAGCAGCACGAACAGCATCGAAATGCCGTCGACGCCCAAGTGATACGAAATGTTGAACGCCGGCATCCACTCCATGTGGTCCTGGAACTGGAACTCGGCGGTGGTCGTATCGAACCCGATCCACAGGAAAAGCGACATCACGAAGGTGACGCCGGAAGCCCA
>JAVEYE010000114.1:0-10362 GCA_034003665.1 Rhodospirillales bacterium
GGTGGCGGCGGCGGCTTCGGCCTCGGCGATGAAACGGGCGACAAGCTCGGCCGGCGTCCCCCTGCCGCGTTCGGGAACCAGGTTGGCTCGCGGCCGGGCCAGCCGGTCGTCGAAGGCCCGCGCCACGGCGGCGCGGTCGGGCGCGTCGGCGCCGCCGGTGGCCCGGCGGACGGCGGCCAGGATGGCGTCGCGGGAGGTCACGAGCGTCTCCGCCGGCCCGCCGCCCACAGCGACTGGAAGGTGCGGCCCTGGGGCGCCGGCAGGTCGCGCGGTCCGGTCCAGGCGGCGGCGAGCGGCAGCCGCCGGAAGCGTCCGCGGCCCCGCGCCAGCGCGGCCAGCAGGCCGACGGCCAGCGCCGTGAGCGGCCGATAGAGGGCGGGCCGCCGGGCCAGAAAAGCCCAAAGCCTTAGCCCGCTTTTGCCCTTGGCCGCCGGGCCGCCCCCGGTGAACTGGCGCTCGCGCAGGCGGCGCATCATGGCCGGCAGCGGGATGCGCATGGGGCAGACCTCTTCGCACTTGCCGCAGAAGGTCGAGGCGTTGGGCAGGTCGTCGGCCCGGTGCGCGCCGAGCAGGCTGGGGGTCAGCACGCTGCCCATCGGGCCGGAATAGACCCACCCGTAGGCGTGGCCGCCGATGCTGGCGTAGACGGGACAGTGGTTGAGGCAGGCGCCGCAGCGGATGCAGCGCAGCATGTCGCGGAAATCGTCGCCCAGCATGGTTGTGCGCCCGTTGTCGAGCAGCACGATGTGAAATTCGTCGGGGCCGTCCGGATCGCCCGGCCGCCGCGGCCCCGTGGCGAAGGTGGTGTAGGCGGTGATGTCCTGCCCCGTTGCCGAGCGCCCCAGCAGGCGCAGGATGGTGGCGGCGTCCTCCAGGGTCGGCACCACCTTCTCCAGGCTGGCCACCGCGATGTGGACGCGGGGAAGGCTCATAACCAGGTCGGCGTTGCCCTCGTTGGTGACGACGACGATGGAGCCGGTCTCGGCGATGAGCATGTTGGCGCCGGTCAGCCCGACGTCGGCGGCAAGAAACTCGTCGCGCAGCACGGCCCGGGCCTCGCGCAGGATGGCCTCGGGCTCCTCGAGCGGCCGATCGGCCGGCAGCGCGGCGTGTCTTTCGCGGAAGGTGGCGGCGATGTCGGCTCCCTTCAGGTGGATGGCCGGGACCAGGATGTGGCTGGGCGATTCGCCGCGCACCTGGATGATGTATTCACCAAGGTCGGTTTCGACCGGCCGCACGCCGTTGGCTTGCAGGAATTCGTTGATGGCGATTTCCTCGCCGATCATCGACTTGCTCTTGGTCACCGTCCGGGCGCCGGCCGCCCGGCAGATGGAAAGGATGGTTTCGCGGGCCTCGGCGGCGTCGCGGCACCAGTGGATGCGGGTCCCCGCCGCCGCCGCCTTGGCCTCGAAGCGCTCCAGGTAGAAGTCGAGGTGGGCCAGCACCTGATTCCTGATGCGGACGCCCTCGTCGCGCAACGCATCGAATTCGGGCAGGCGCCCGATCACCGCCCGCCGCTTCTCGGGAAACGTCCGAGTGAAGCTGGCCAGCGATTCCCGCAGCCGGGCGTCGGCCAGGGCCTCTTTCGCGTTGTCGCGGAAGCGGTGGCTGGTGGCATCCATGGCCTAGGAGGGTCCGTCGGGCTCGCCGATCGCCGGGGCGTCGAGCGATCCGGCCAGCACCTCGGCGACATGGCGGGCCTGCATGGCGGACCCCTTGCGCTTGAGCCGCCCGGCAATGTTCAAGAGGCAGCCCAGGTCGCCGGCCAGCACCATGTCGGCGCCGGTCGCCATCAGGTCATCGGTCTTGGCCTCGACCATGCGTTCCGAAATCTCGGGATACTTGACGCAGAAGGTGCCGCCGAAGCCGCAGCAGGTTTCAGCCATGGCCGATTCCTTGAGGGTCAGCCCGTCGATCGAGGCAAGCAGGCGGCGCGGCTGCGCCTTGATCTTGAGTTCGCGCAGGCCCGAGCAGGCGTCGTGGTAGGTGACGGTGCCGGAAAGCGTCGCCGCCACCGTGTCGACGCCCAGGACGTCGACCAGGAAGGCGGTCAGCTCGTGGGTGCGTTCGGCCAGCCCGCGGGCCCGCCCCTCCCACGCGGCGTCGCCGGCGAACAGGCGCGGATAATGCTCGCGGATCATGCCGGCGCACGACCCGGAGGGCACCACCACGTAGTCGTACCCCTCGAAGGCGGCGATCACCCGTTGGGCCAGGGCCACGGCATCGGCCCGATCGCCCGAGTTGTAGGCCGGCTGGCCGCAGCAGGTTTGGTCGGCCGGCACCTCGACCGCACAGCCGGCCTCTTCCAGCAGCCCGACAGCGGCGAAGCCGACCGACGGCCGCATCAGATCGACCAGGCAGGTGACGAAAAAACCGACGCGGGGGGCGGCGCTGGGCATGCGCCGCACAATGCGGTCAGAGGCGCCGTTTGGCAAGGGTCAGGACGTCGGCGGGACGGCCTTTCGCGGCAGCAGCACGAAGTAGCGGCCGCGCGTCTTCATGCCGCCGGCCTTGAGCGCCGCCTCGTCGCCGAAACCGAAGAAGACGTCGCCGCGGACCGGCCCCTTGATGGCGTTGCCGGTGTCCTGGGCGACGAACAGGCGCCGGAGCGGCACCCTGGGGTCCAGCGGCTCGACGGTGTCCAGCCACATCGGAGCACCAAGCGGAATGAAGGCCGGGTCGACCGCCAGGCTGCGCCCCGGCGTCAGCGGCACACCCTGGGCGCCGATCGGCCCCTCGTCCTGGCCGGCGCGGACGCGAAAGAAGATGAAACGCGGGTTCTGTCCCATCATGTGGCCGCCCTGGGCCGGATTGGCGGCCAGCCAGGCGCGGATCGACTGCATGGACATGGCGTCCGGGGCGATCAGGCCGCGCGCCAGGAGTTCCCGGCCCAGCAGAACGGACGGATGGCCGTTGTCGGCGGCGTAGCCGAGGCGGATGACCCGGCCGTCGTCCATCACCACCCGGCCGGAGCCCTGGACGTGCAGGAAGTAGACGTCCACGGGATCGTCGGACCACAACAGCTCCAGTCCCTTGCCGTCCAGCGCGCCGCCGGCGATCTCGGCCCGCGTCTTGTACTTGCCGCCGTTTTTCTCCTTCACCGCCGACAGGTCGGCGGGCGGACCGTAGATGGGCGTCTGGTAGCGGCCTCCCCGGCTGCGCGAGCCGCGCAGTTCCGCCTCGTAGTAGCCGGTGAAGGTGCCGGTGTCGTCGGTGCCGACGGCGGCGCGGTGGGGCACGAACCAGCTTTCGATGGCATAGCGCGCGGCGGCGTCGTTGCCGGGCGGCACCGCGTCGACGGCGGCGCAGGCGGCCCGCCAGTCGACGGCCAGGCCGCCGATGCCGCCCTCGCCACCCATCGGGCGATCGGCCGGCAGTTGACGAATGCGCGCGCATGAGCGGCGGATGGCGGGCAGCGCCATGGCGTGGCGGTCCGTCCGCCAGCCGGGCAGTTGATCGAAGGAGACCGGCGTCAGCGTGAGGCGGGCCGGCGGCCCAGACGGCTTCTGCGCGGGAGGCTCGCCGCCGGCGCACCCGGCGACGGCCAAGAGAAGGGCGCCGACGAGCGCCAGACGCGGCGCGCGGCTAGTCAAGGGTGCCTGTCGCCACCAGGGTCCAATTGGGATCGCGCGAGCGCAAGGGGCGCTCGAAGGTCCAGAAGTCGGTCACCTCGATGGTGGCTTCCGGATCGCCGTCGATCAGGCGGCCTTCCTGGTCACGGGTCAGGTTGGTCTGGTCGCTGACGAACTTGATGGTCAGGCGGGCGGTGCGGCCGTCGACCTTGGCCTCGACGATATCGGAGACGCGGATGGCGGTGACGATGGTTTCAAGCGTTTCGCCCGCCTCCTCGCGCTTGGCGATCTCCTCGGCGAAATTGGCGAAAACCTCGCGGCTGAGCAGCGGCCGCAGGGTGTCGGTGTCGCCGGAGGCGAAGGCGTTGATGATCATTTCGAAAGCCGTGCGGGCGCCGACCAGGAAATCCTCGACGTCGAAGCTCGGGTCGGATCGGCGCAGCCGCGCGAGGCCGGCTTCGAGCGGGTCGGCCGGCTCGGCGTCGAGGGCGTCCTCGACGGCATCGGGATTGCCGCGGTCGGGCAGAGCCACCACATTCTCGTTGTCGGCCTGACCGTCCGCGGGCGGGGCGAAGGGATCGCGCGGCCGCCCCTTGAAACCGTCGCGACGGCCGAGAACGCCGCGCAGTCTGAGAACCAGGAAGGCGGCAATCAGGGCAAAAAGAATGATGTCCAGGAACTGAAAGCCGTCGCCCATGATTGCCTTCCTGTGTAATCTCCGGCTGGACCGCCGGGTTTCCCTGCGTTAAACACGGCCGACCGCTCCAGCCTAGCGGACCCAGGACATGGCCGGCGACCGGCGGCCAACGCAAGGGAGCGCCCGTTAACCTAGATAATCCGATATTCGCCCAAGGGCAAGCATGGGTCTTCTCATTCTCCTCGCCATGATCGGTGTGCCGATCGTCGAAATCGCCGTTTTCATCAAGGTCGGCGGCTGGATCGGCCTGGCGCCGACCATCGCCACCGTGGTGCTCACCGCGCTGATCGGCACCGCGCTGCTGCGCCGGCAGGGGCTCGCCACCTTGATGAAGGTGCGGGAAAATCTGGCGGCCGGCCGTCTTCCGGTGGCGGAGATGTTCGACGGTCTGTGCCTGCTGCTGGCCGGCGCGCTGCTGCTGACCCCCGGTTTCGTCACCGATGCCGTCGGCTTCCTGCTGTTCGTTCCGCCGGTGCGGGCCGCCGTCGGTCGCTGGCTGAGCGCCTATCTGCTGTCGTCGGGGCGGGTCCATGTGCATGCGGACGGCCCGATGGCGGGCGGCGGCCCATCCCGTCCGCCCGGCGGCCCGCCGATCATCGAGGGCGAATACGAGGAACTCGACGCCGACGACCGCCAGCCATCCGGCAAGAACGGCGACAACCCCTGGCGCCGGGGGGGCCGCTAGCGGCCCGACCGCCGGCTTGGCGATTGTCTCGGTCGGAATTCCGTGCTAGCCAGCCCTGCCAACCCCTTCCATGGAGACCGCCAAGATGACTTCCAACGGCCCGACCGACGCCAACCCGCAGGCCGCAGACGCCGGCGCACCGCCGCCCCTCGTGGTCAACGGCCAATACATCAAGGACCTGTCCTTCGAGGTGCCGGGGGCACCCGGCATCTTCGGCGAGATGGCCAGCAAGGAGCCGCAGATCTCGGTCAACGTCGAGGTCCTGGCCAAGGCCGCGCAGGAGAACCTCTTCGAGGTGACGCTGCACATCGTCGCCGAATGCAAGGTGGGCGACTCCGTCGCCTTCGTCTGCGAACTGGCCTATGCCGGGCTTTTCACCATCAACGTGCCGCGCGAGCACCTGCAGCCCATCCTGCTCATCGAATGCCCGCGGCTGCTTTTCCCGTTCGCCCGCAACATCATCGCCGACGCCACCCGCGACGGGGCGTTCCCGCCGCTGATGCTCTCGCCGGTCGATTTCGCGGCGATGTACCGCAACAGGATCGCCGACACGGCGCAGGCCGCGCCCGACGCGCCAAAGACCGCCTGACGTCTCAGGAAGTCCAGATCGGTTCCTTCAGCTTGTCGAGGAAGCGGGCGTGGGCCGCCGCCTCCTCGGGAGTTGGCGCATGGGGTCGCGGCGGCCGTTGCGGCCGGGCCGCCGCCGGGGTGCCGGCGGCCGGATCCGCCGCGCTCAGCGCCAGGTCGGGCTGACGGCCGCCGATCAATTCCAGGTACACCTCGGCCAGCAACCGCGCGTCCTTCAGGGCGCCGTGCAGGGCGCGATCCGTCAGATCGATCTGGAAACGCCGGCAAAGGGCGTCGAGGCTGGCCTGGGCGCCGGGATATTTGCGGCGGGCGAGGCCGACGGTATCGACGGCGCGCGATGCCGGCAGCGCCGGCATGCCCAGCCCGGCCAGTTCGGCGTTCAGGAACTTGAGGTCGAACTCGGCGTTGTGAATGACCAGGACGGCGTCGCCGATGAAGTCCAGGAAATCGGCGGCGATGGCGGCGAATACCGGCTTGTCGGCCAGGAATTCGGCCGAAAGACCGTGCACCGCGAACGCCTCGGGGGGCATGTCGCGCTCGGGATTGATGTAGATCTGGCGGCTTTGGCCGGTCGGCAGGTGATTGACCAGTTCGACGGCGCCGATCTCGACGATGCGGTGGCCGGCTGCCGGATCGAGGCCGGTGGTTTCGGTGTCCAGCACGATCTCGCGCATGGGCGGGGTCTCCTTGGTTGGCGTCGTCATCACGGTCTTGCCGCGGGGTCCGTCCACGGCCAGCGCTGGGGCCGCAGGGTTTGCGCCCGGGCGGCGATGCGGGCAACGGCGCGCAGGGTTTCCCGCCGTCCCAGCCCCGAGGGAATCAGGAAATCGGCCCGCCGTCGCTTTTCGGCATCGGCCATCTGGCGGGCCCGGATGGCGGCCAGCCGCTGCCGTGTCATGCCCGGGCGGGCCAGCACACGGGCTTCCTGTACGAACGGCGGCGCGCTGACCACGGCCACGGCGTCGCAATCGGCATCCGTACCGGTCTCAAAGAGCAGCGGCACGTCGAGAATCGCCAGCCTGCAGCCCCGCCGCGCCTGGCGCTTGAGGAACCCCGCCTGGTCGCGGCGCACCGCCGGATGAAGAATTTCTTCCAGCCGCTGCAGGGCCGCCGGGTCGTCGAAAACCCGACGGCCGAGCGCGGCGCGGTCGATGGTGCCGCCGCTGACGACGCCCGGAAACGCGGCGGTGATGGCAGCGGCGACCGCCCCGCCCTTCGCGCCCAGCAGCCGGTGAACGGCGGCGTCGGCATCGTGCACGGGGATCCCAAGACGCCGGAACATGCCGGCGGCCACCGTTTTTCCCATGCCGATCGATCCGGTCAGACCCAGGATCACCACGGGCCCCCTCCCCTCACCGTCCGGCCGGCGCCAGACCGGCCAGGACGAAGTCGCGCAGCGCCGGTGTGACGTCGGGCTCGACGCCGAACCATCGCGCGAAACCGGGCCGTCCCTGGTGCAGGAGCATGCCGAGGCCGTCCACCGTGCGGTTGCCTCGGGCGCGGGCCGCGGCCAGCAGCGGGGTTTCGAGCGGCGCATAGACGATATCGGTCACCACCGCCTCGGGCGCCAGGTGACGCAGATCAACCTCCAGCGGCGGTTCCCCCGTCATGCCCAGGCCGGTGGTGTTGACCAGCAGCGCGGCGCCCTCCATGGCGGCGGCCAGGCGCGGCCAGGGGGTCACGGTGAAAGGTCCGCCGATGTCGCGGGCCAGCGAATCGGCCCGGCGCACCGTGCGGTTGGCGATGCGGATTTCGGGGACGCCGGCATCGAGCAGGGCGACGCAAACCGCCCTGGCGGCACCGCCGGCGCCGATCACAACGGCCGGTCCTTCGTGCGGACGCCAGTCGGGCAGCCCGTCCTTGAGGTTGGTGATGAACCCGAAGGCGTCGGTGTTCTGGCCATACAGGCTGCCGTCGGCAAGAACCGAAATGGTGTTGGCGGCACCGATGCGCCGGGCCGTGTCGTCGGCATCGTCGACCGCGGCCAGGGCGGCTTCCTTGTAGGGGATGGTCACGTTGACCCCGGCGAAGCCCAGCAACGGCAGCGCCCGGAACGCCCCGTCGAAGGCGTCGGCCGGCACCGCCAGGGGTACGTAGGCCCCGTTGATTCCGTACCGATCGAGCCAATAGCCATGCAGGCGCGGCGACAGCGAATGACCGATCGGCCATCCCATGACGCCGGCTAGCCTGGCCTGACCGTTTGGTATCATCGCTGCTTGGTTCCCCGCTGGCCCGTCCGCGGCGGCTTCGTGCGGCCGATCAATCCAGGATCATGCCCTTGCGGCGCAGAAACCGCAGGAGCGGCAGCAAGGGAAGGCCCTGAATGGTGAAGTGGTCCCCGTCGATGCGTTCGAACAATTGTGCGCCCAGGCCTTCCAGCCGATAGCCGCCGACCGACTCCCAGGCCTCCGGCCCGGCCGCGTCGAGGTAGGCCGCCAGGAACTCGTCGCTGAAGGGGCGCATGGTCAGGCGGGCCGTCTCGGCGTGGCTCCACAGGACGTCGCCCTCGCGGATTACGCAGACGCCGCTGACCAGGCGATGGGTGCGCCCGCCCAGCATCCGCAGGTGGCGTTTCGCCTCCTCGCGGTTGCCCGGCTTGTCGAAGCACTGGCCGTTGTACTCGAGCACCTGGTCGGTGCCGATCACCGCGACGCCGGGCCGTCGTGACGACACCAGCTCGGCCTTGGCGACGGCCAGGGCGCTGGCCAGTTCCGTGGCGTCGGCGCCGGTTTCCGCCATCTCCGCCTTGATTGCAGATTCATCGAGGTTTGACGGCTCGACCTCGAAGACGATGCCGGCGGCACGCAACAGGCGCTGCCGCGCGGGGCTGGCCGAGGCCAGGATCAGACTGGGGAAGGATGGGTTCAGGGTTGTCTCTCCTGCCTTTCCTTATAGAGTTGCATGATGATGGCCGCCACCTCCTCGACCGACCGCTCGGAAACGTCGACGAACGGCCATTTGTGCTTGGCGAAGGTTTCACGGGCCATGCGGATTTCCTGGGAAACGGTGTCGATGTCGGCGTAGTCGGTGTTCTCGTCGCGATCGAGCAGCTTGAGCCGGTTGCGGCGGATCTGGACGAGGCGCTTGGGATCCTTGGTCAGGCCGACGACAAGGGGCGCTCCGGCGTCGAGAACCTCGGCCGGCAACGGCACGCCGGGCATGATCGGAATGTTCGCGGCCTTGATGCCGCGGTTGGCGAGATAGATGCAGGTCGGCGTCTTGAGCGTGCGGGACACCCCGGCCAGAATGACGTCGGCGTCCCGCAGGTCGGCCGGCGATTGGCCGTCGTCGTGGGCCAGAACGAAATGGATGGCCTCGATACGCGCGAAATAATCCGCGTCCATCTCGTGCTGACGGCCCGGCGTCGCCCTGGCTCGCGCCCCGACGTAGGAATGCAGGGCCTCGAGGACGGGATCCAGCACGCCGACGCAGGGCACCTGCAAATGGCGGCATCCCTCTTCAAGCGAGTCCTGGACGTCGCGATCGACCACCGTGTAGATGACGACTCCGGGGTCCTTCTTGACGGAGTCCAGGATGGTGCCGACCTGCCCCGGCGAGCGGATCATCGTCCATACGTGTTCGACCGGCTGAATGCCGTCGAACTGCACGAGACAGGCGCGCGCCACGGTGGACACGGTCTCCCCGGTCGAATCCGACACCAAATGGACATGTACGGCTTTGTTTTTCCGGGCCTTCTGGGTGCTCATGTCGATGAATTGGGGATAAACCCCCTCCGACCGCTTGGCGTTGGAAATCGTCCTTGCTCGTCGTTATTTCTTACACCGCCGGAATCCGAATTGAAAACATTATCCTTCGCCCACGGACAACGCGGATAACCAAGGGAACGCTTG
This sequence comes from Rhodospirillales bacterium, assembly GCA_034003665.1. Lineage (GTDB taxonomy): Bacteria > Pseudomonadota > Alphaproteobacteria > Rhodospirillales > Shumkoniaceae > Shumkonia. The sequence goes on from JAVEYE010000114.1 coordinate 9,394, forward strand.
GGCTTTTCCCCGCTTTTCGCGGGTTTACGCGGAACCACCCAAGGCCTGGGATTGGGCCGCCTGACCGGTGCTGCAAGGCGATTCATCCACCGCCGGGCGGCATGCATCGGCCACAAAGGGCCCTGGCGACGGGACAAGCTGTGGACAAGATTAATCCCCATGACTCACCGCCCAACTACCACTACAGAACCTTTTATAAAAAAGATTCTTGTAGAAGAAGACGGGGTATAAGTTCGGAACGATCGGGCGGAAACGAGGGGCGGCATGGCTGTGGCCGTAAAACCATTCCTGGCGGTGTTGAAGAATGAGCCGACGGTGCCACCGCCGTTGTGGCTGATGCGCCAGGCCGGCCGCTATCTGCCGGAATATCGGAAACTGCGCGAGCGGGCGCCGAGCTTTCTCGATTTCTGCTATACGCCGGAACTGGCGGTGGAGGCGACCCTTCAGCCGCTTCGCCGGTTTCAGCCGGATGCCGCCATCCTGTTCAGCGACATCCTGGTGATTCCCGACGCCCTGGGCCAGCCGGTAGCCTTCCGGGAAGGCGAGGGACCGGTTCTCGAACCGATACGTTCACGGCACGATGTCGACGGTCTTGCGCGGAACCGGGTGTGTGGACATCTGGAACCGGTCTTTCGGGCGATCGGCGATATCCGGCGGGCGCTGCCGCCCGAAACCGCGTTGATCGGTTTTGCGGGGGCCCCTTGGACGGTGGCCACCTACATGGTCGAAGGCCGCGGCGGGACCGACTTTTCACGCGTTCGGGCCTGGGATAGGGAAGAGCCCGACGGCTTCGCCAGGCTGATCGACCTGCTGGTCGAGGCATCGGCCGATTATCTGATCGAACAGGCAGGCCACGGCGCCGAGGTTCTTCAGCTGTTCGACACGTGGGCGGGCGCGCTGGACGAGGCAGCTTTCCGTCGCCTGGTGATCGCGCCGACGCGAAAGCTGGTGGGGCGGGTGCGGGCGGCC
>JAVEYE010000115.1:0-10344 GCA_034003665.1 Rhodospirillales bacterium
CGGCATCCGCGACGCGGCTGACGGCTGGACGGAGATCCGCCGGGCAGGCAAGCCGAAGAAGGCGCCGTCCCCCGCGAAACCGGATCCGCTCGACGTGCTTCGATCGACCCTTCCGCCGGTCCCCCTCCCGGGAAATTGCCCAGCGCCGGGCTCCGATGTGGGTCTGTTCCTGCTCATCGCGGAGCGCACGGAGGACGGCCGCCTGCTCGCCTTCGCCGCGCTGAAGGACGAACGGCTGACGAAGATGGCCGCCAAGCTCGTCTTGAAACTGACCCGCGCCGAAAGTGGTGGATCCGCCGCAAGCTGACGGCGGATCCTCCGACACAAGCCACCCCCCCGAGTCCGTCATCACCGACCTGTTGCGGGCGCGGCGTCGCAATGAGCGCCGCTCCCGCGGAGGAGACACGCCTGCCCCGTTATGGCGCTCGCCCCGCGTCCCCCACGACCGTCTGTGTCACCCCAAGCCTTGCCCCCGAAAGGAAGCCGCCATGCCTGCAAAGGTCATTCTTCTCGATATTGATGACTGCGTCTCTTGCGACCGGTCGATCCTCGCCTGCCGCGCGTTCGATGATCGGTCGCTACCCGGCTACCGCATTCCGCAGACGGCGGACCGGGTGGCGATCGATCTGCTCAACCGGGCCTGCTCCATCTGCGACGCCAGGATCGTCGTGAGCAGCAGTTGGATCGACGTGGCGGGGCCGGCATACACGCTCGACTGGCTGGGCCGGAACGGACTAGAGAGCGCCCATCTGATCGCCAACGCTGCCTGCGTCAACTACCGACCGCATGGCGGGAAGCGGGAGGCGATCGAGGACTGGTTGAAGCAGAACTCCGGGCTCGCCCCCGACCGGGTGGTCGTCGTCGATGACGACGCGGAGCTCTTCCCGGCGGGCCATCCGCTCGCCGAGCGCCAGGTCATCATCGATGGCCAAGACGGAATCCTGCTCAGGCACTACCGGGACATCGTCGCCAAGTTGGGCGGGATCGACCGGGAGGCCGGAAAAAGCTGATTTCCTGACCCGTCCAGCGCCTCTGCCCCACCATTCCAGGAAAGGATCCCATGATGAAACCGGCAGATTCCCGTACCGATCTGGAACAGGCGAAAGCCGAGTTCCCCAAGATGTTTGATGGCCGCCCACCGATCAGCTTCGACGTCGCAGACGGCTGGAAGCCCTTGGTGACGAGCCTGTTCGAGCTGATCCAGACGCACTGTGACCATTCCGAATGTCCCCAGGTCGTCATTCGACAGGTGAAGGAGAAGTTCGGCGGCCTCAGGGTCTACGCCGCCGGCGGCGACGATTATGTCATGGGACTGATCACGATGGCGGAGGCCGTGTCCGAGATGACCTGTTACTCATGCGGCAACGCCGGCCGGCGGCGGTCGGGTCCGTGGATCCACACCGCGTGCGACGGTTGCGAAGAGGTCTATCGCCGATGGTTGGAAGAGTGAGCAGCGGCTGTTTGAGACGCCATGACTGGCAAGCGAAGCGGGAGCTCTTTCGAGCTCCCGCCTGCTACCTCGGAAACCGAGGCGACGTCGGTTTTGGTGACGGTTTGACCCCCGCCGCGGCGGGGATGATTGGCAAGCCTTCGGCTCCGCTTGACCATTGTGGATTGACCCCCGCAACGGCGGGGATGATCGACCAAGCTTCGGCTTCTGCATGGCCATTGTGGATTGACCCCCGCTCACGCAGGGATGTCCGTCACCGGTACCGACACCTCCTGTTCCAAGTCTTCCCGCGTAAGAAGAAGACCGATTGTACAGCCAAGACCGCTGCCGCCCGTGCGGCGGGAGAGGGAGAGCTCTTTTCTCCGGTCTCGGGGATTTGCCCGTCGGCGGATCCGTCGCGCCCTCGAATTGAATATGGAGTCAAAAATTGGCTTCGACACAAAAAAAGCGACGGTGATGACGTTTTTTTTTGCCCATCGCCGCCGGGGACTGGATCCGCGCGTCGCGATCGCCTCCCCCCGTCTCGGATTCCCTGGCGCCAGCCGCCTTTATGCCCCGCGTCCATCCGGCCTGCGGGTCCCCGCGCACGGTTTCGTGTGGCAGGATCCCATCCGTCATCCGCGGGGCGATGCCCCGTCCGACAGCGGTCGGCTCCTCTTGCGCCGGGTCGAGAATGCGAAGGTGCGAGCGCAGCAGAGAGGGCGACAGCTGTGCCACGCCAACGGGGACGGCACCGCATGGGCCGAGGCGGGCTGGCCCCCTTCCCTTTAAAAAACAACGGCCACGGGCGCCCCGCCCGTGGATCCATAGGATGGTGTTGAGTCGTGTAACCTCCGTTCGTTTCCGTATCCCGCCGCCAACCTGCTGAATATCTTCACATTTTCGACTGCGTGCCCGAGGAACCACCCCCCAATCCCCGAGTGGAACCCTCCGTCGCCCCGAGACCACACACCCGTCGGCCCGAGAACAATTATCCTGCACCATCCACTTTGACCGCATCTGCCGCGGCACTCTAGTGGAATTAGGCGGCGGCCTTTGGCGGGAATCCGCCGCACCGCCTTTGCATATGCATCTGAGCCGGATGTGCATATGCATTCGAGCAGGACGCAAAGCGCGACGGCGCCGCCTCCAAAAAACCTTGGGCCGTTTACACCCGGGACTATTTGGACGGGCCAGCCAACCTCAGCGAGAGCCGTCATGCCCTATGCCCCTTCCAAAGCGAGAGCCATCCAAACCGCTCGACCCTGGCCCCGTCCCCGCGTGCACGGCGAGCCCCTCGGCTGCACCGAGGATTGCTACGTCCCAGTCCCTTACGATCTTATTCCGCCGCTCACGTCGGCCCGGAACCTGGCATCCGAAGACAAGAAACTTTTCGCGGCATTGCTGGCGGTCAGTTGGAGCCGTCTCGAATCGCAACGGGATCCGGCCACACTCTCCCCCCTCCGCGCTCCCGCCCGGCGCCTGCGCCGGGTCGTGGGGCAACCCGGGGAGAGAAAGAACCACCGCCTCCGCGCATCGCTCGAAAGGCTGGCGACGGTCCCGGTCTTCCCGACGGGCGAGGGTGGCGCCGGTCCCCTCGTCCCATTGCTGAGCGCCTATGAGATTACGCGCACCCCGGACGGAGACGAGGCGACCTGGAGGTTCGACGAGGCCGTCAACGCCGTCTGCGCCTATCCCGCGCGGTGGTCGTTCCTCAATCTGCGCTCGTGTCGTGATTTCCGGTGCAAGCATTCGATGGCCTTTTACGTCCGTTTGGCCGGCATGGCCGACTTGGCCAGACGAACATGGGAGATTGACGTCACTGACTTGCGCGCGTGGCTGGACGTCGGCGATCGATACCGCGATTGGAGCGACCTGGATCGGTGGGCAATCCGTCCGGCCGTTGACGAGATCAACACCAAATCCGACATCCGCGTATCGGCGAAGGCCAGGCCCGAGCCGTGGGGCCGGACGATCCGGAAGGTCGAGTTCACCGTCGAGACCACGGTCGAACGATGGACGGCGCTCCACCGGCGGTCTTCCCGCTCGAGAAACACCCCTCCGGCGCGGCGTCCCGGCTTGTAGGGCACGGAGTGCGCAAAGCAGAAGGGCACGGAGTGCGCAAAGCAGAAGGGCCCGGATCGCCGTCCGAGCCCTTCGCCGCTCCTCCATTCTGCGGGTCAGTCGCCGAAGCGCGGCGAAAAATCCCAAGCGGGCGCCTCGCGGCCGGCCCGGACGGAAAACCAGCCGTCGGTGTCCGCATAGACCGCCACATGTTGGTTCTTCGTATGCTCGAGCGTCGGGTTCAGTGCGAACACCCGGCCATCGGCGGTCTGGACGACTCGGTCGGCGCGGATGACGTGGGATCCGCCGACCGCGAAGCCCGAGCCGACATCCTCGCCACCCTTGGGCGCATGCGCCCGGACCAGCAGGATATCCCCCTGCCGCATGCCGGCCGCAAGCGAAGCCCGCAGTTGGTCTTTTGTGCATTGCCAGATCCAGCACTGGGCGGCCGACACGGCGGCCGCGGGGTCATCCGGATCGACGCTGACGGCCCTGCGCACCACCCTCGCCTCGACGGGATGAGGAAGGGCGCGCCAATTTCGGTGAAGCCCACCAGCGCATAGCTCTTGCGCACGCTCAAAAAATGCGTCGGGCGCTCCCGCGAGGCCTGTCGGATCTGCACGATCGCCATCGACGTCGAGGTGGAGGGTGGCTTCTCGCGCGGATCGGCGCTGCATCCAGCCCCCCGAATGACCGATAGAGAGACTTGACTTCCAAGCGGACGTGAGATACATTGTATTACGAATAGAAAAGCAGGAGACCGTGATGCCCGCAACAGCGATGATTCATGTGCGCGTGGATGAAGAAGTCAAGGCGCAGGCGAGCGAAACACTGGCCTCGATGGGTTTGTCCGTGTCGGATGCCGTCAGGGTATTCTTGAAGCGTGTCGTCGTAGAAAAAGCGATGCCGTTCGAAGTGCGGGTTCCGAATGCCGAAACCCGCGCGGCAATGGCAGAGGCCGATGCTCTTGTTCGCAGCCGTAGCGGTCGTTTCGACACCGCTGAGGAGTTGTTTGATGACCTCGAAAGCGGCGGCAAGCAGTAAACGGGCGGTCTTGCCCCGGGCATCGGATTACACCAAAAGCTTCTTGCGGGATTGGGGGCGGTTATCGCGGTCCGGTCGCTTCAATATGAAGTGTCCGTCGTCAAAATGAATGGGACAATTGATCCTGTTTTGTAACGGAGGATCCGGCTCACCAGGGGTTGATGTTAAGCCGCTTGTTGCCGATGGCTCAAGCGGCGGTTTTGGATGGCGACGATGACCCTGTCGCGCCCGAAGTAGACGTCGGCGGGGGTGAGGTTGCCGAGGCTTTCGTGATATCGGCGATGGTTGTAATGCTCGACCAAGGCGTCGATCTGGCCTTCAAGGTCCCCCGGCAGGTAATAGTTCTCCAGCAAGACACGGTTCTTCAGCGTCTGATGCCAGCGCTCGATCTTGCCCTGGGTTTGGGGATGGCGCGGCGCGCCGCGAACGTGATCCATGCCCTGGTCCTCGAGCCATTCGGCCAGATCGCCGGAGATGTAGGACGAACCGTTATCGCTGAGCAGTCGAGGCTTGTGGGCGACCGCGGCCTTGCCGCAGCCTGACGCCTTCAGGGCCAGGCTCAACGTCTCCGTCACATCGTTGGCCCGCATGGTCGTGCACAGCTTCCAGGCGATGATATAGCGGGAATAGTCGTCCAGGATGGTCGACAGATAGAACCAGCCCCAGCCGATGACCTTGAAGTAGGTGAAGTCGGTCTGCCACAGCTGGTTCGAGGCCGTGGTCTTGTCCTTGAACTCGTTGGCCGCCTTGATGACGATGAAAGCCGGGCTGGTAGTCCAATAAGAACGACAAGAACGATGCCGCTGGCCTGGCGCGCCTGGTTCGCTCGGGTTGGTACCGCCCCCGTCATCGACAAGTCGATGCAGGTGCATCGGTTGAGGACATTGCTGGCAACCCGGGACCATCTTGTCGGAGTCAACACCGGCCTGATCAATAGGATCCGAGGCACGCTGAAGACCTTCGGCGTCGTCCTGGGGCAGGCGCGTGGCGGTACATTTGAGCGCAAGGTGCGAAGCACGCTGCCCGCGGATCCGATCGTCGCAAAGCTCATCGAGGCCATGCTAGCATTGTGGCAAAGATCCAGCAGCAGAAACGCGAAATTGACAATGAATTCGCCCGGGTCGTGCGTGGCGATCCGACTCTTCGACTGCTCACCACCGTTCCGGGCGTTGGCCCGGTGACCGCAATCAGCTTCGTGACAGCGGTTGGCGATCCCACGCGTTTTCGACGATCCTGCGATGTGGCCGCTTATCTCGGTCTGACGCCCAAGCAGTACCAATCAGGTGAGGTGAACATCGGTGGACGCATATCGAAGTGCGGCGACCGGTTGACTCGCAAACTGCTATTCGAGGCGGCCACTGTGGTGCTGCTACGATCCCGGACACCAACCGCTCTGAAGGAATGGGGGCTGGGAGACCTCGACGACGTCGCCGAGGACCTTCCGCGGTTCATCGACAACGTCTACAACATTCGACGGCTCCATTCGGCTCTCGGCTACCTGAGCCCGCAACAGTTCGAGGATCAACACTCCCGGCAACCGGTCAAATCAGCCGCCTGAAAAATGTCCGCCCCAAGGGACCCACTCCACTCCGATGACAAGTCTTGCCCCTGGTCTCGGCCGCACGTCAATGGTCCCGTTGATATCGATATTGTCAATAAGTAATACTAATAATAAATCGTGTCGGAGTTCAGTGAGCGCGAAATAGCTCGGCATCAGGAACGCCGGCCTCGGCGACGCGCTTCAGGATTCCCCGCATGGTGTCGACCAGTTCAGCTTCCAGTCCCTGTCTATATTCCAACATCACAGGACGCATCACCGGGGGATCGATGATCGACCTGATTTTTAGTAAGCCGGCCGTGTATTCTTCGCGCACTCCCAGCCAGCTCATCAGCGTGCTGCCGAGACCGGCGGCGACTGCCTGTTTGCGAGGATCGGGACCGTCGATCTCCAGGATGACGTTGAGATGAATCCCCATCTTCTGCGCGATTCGTTCAATGAGAATACGGATTGGGTTCTCCTGGCCCGGAGTAATCAGTCGCTCGCACGCGAGGTCGCAAAATCGAATCGGATCCTGCGAGTCCCCGTCATGCGGCGTCGCGGCGGAGACGAAGTAAAGGGGGTCCCAGATCAAAGGTTCAGCGGCATTTGGCTTAGAATCGGCAAGATTAACCGCAAAATCGACGGTGCCGCTTTCGATCATCTCGTGGCTTTGATTGGTCCGTGCTTCGATAAGATGTAGAGAAATCTGTGGAAGGGTGCGCTCGATCGCTTCGATCAGCATCGATGTCAAGGGAGCCATTGTCGGTATCATGGCCAAGCTAACCACTCGTGATTGCACCCCCGTCATCGGTTGCGCCGCTTCCATGATGTCCGCTTCGGCCAGCTCGACATACTCGAGGATGACGTGAGCACGCTCGAGCAGCAAACGCCCGACAGCGGTCAGGCGCACGCCCTGAGAGAACCGCTCCAATAGCGGAACGCCCAGGGTACGTTCCATTTCGCCGATATGATGGCTGAGGGCGGGTTGCGCGACATTAAGCGCACGTGCCGCCGCCGACAACGAGCCATGAGCTGCGATCGCACGGAAATAACGAAGACGGCGAAGGTCTAGCATAGAGAGGCAGGGCCTTTTCTTGGCCCATAAAGGTTCATTATGGGCAGCATCGAAACTCTTTAGTGGCCGGTTCGAAGGCCATCACATAGCATTATACCATAAGAGAACGGAGCGCGGCAAAGCGGCCCGTCCAACGGGAGGCCCCAGTCGACCCAAACGACGTCCAGACAGACGTGCGGAGCCGGAATTGCGGCGGAGTTGGCCGGATGATGCCATTGAGGAGATCTCTGTCTTGCCAAATGTAATTCGATCGTTCGAGCGCCCGGATCCCGACCACCTGAAAGAAATCGCCAAGTTCCCGCCAGCCACCCTGCATGAGGCTCAGGGACGCCGTGGAGCCGTTGATTCACGGATCAAGCCGGTGGCGCGCGGAATGAGCTTCGGCGGCCCGGCCATGACGGTTTCGTGCCACATCGGCGATAACCTGATGGTTTTCGAGGCCATCAACTTGGCGCAGCCCGGCGACGTCCTGGTGGTCAGCGCCGGCAACAACCCCGAACAGGGTGGTTTCGGCGAGGTTCTGGCAAGCGCCTGCCTGGCGCGAGGGATCGCAGCCTTCGTCATCGACGCCGGCGTTCGCGACGGTGCTGCGCTGCGCGAACTGGGGCTGCCCGTTTTTTCGCTGGGGCTTTGCATCAAGGGGACGACGAAAGAAACCGTCGGCTCGATCAATCATCCGATCGTTCTCGGCGGCGAGTGGATTCGCCCGGGTGACTTCGTGGCGGGCGACGATGATGGTGTGGTCGTCGTACGCAAGGAGGAAATCATTGAAGTCGCAAGGGCAAGCGCGGCGCGCGAGGCCGACGAGACGCGGCGCATTGCCTCGTATCGTGCGGGCACCCCCATGGACATCAGCAAACGTGTGGCCGTCATGCGCGAGAAGGGCTGTACCTGGGACGACTAGACGGGGTTTGACGCGAATTCGACGCACCTCACTTCGAATCCTTCAGCCGGGGACGCCGGGCCCGCCCTGAAAGAGGGGCAACTCGAACAATAATCCGAGGAGACGAGTACCCAACTGGCCCGAGATAGAATGAGTGGAGGGCTTTATGTTAATCACAAGACTCATGGCTTTGGGGCTGTTCGCCGCGACCGCAACGGTTGCTGCCCCGCATACGGTACTCGCCCAAGCAGGGGATCGAAGCATCACGATCGCCCTGCCGACCGATCCCAACTATCTTGACGGGTGCAGCATTTCGTCTCGCCAGATCGGCATCGTTCTACGTCAGAACGTGGTGGAAACGTTGACCGTGCTCAATCCCGAGAACAGCCAGCCGATGCCCCGCCTTTCAACGAACTGGGAGCAGGTGACCGACAACACCTGGCGGTTCAATCTGCGCAAGGGCGTCAAATTCCATGACGGAGCCGATTTCAACGCTGAGGCCGTCGCGATTGCCCTAAAGCGACATTTCAACGCCAATATCGCCTGCCTCGACCGCACCAAGATCAAGAACGTCGAAATCAGCACCAAGGTGGTGGACGACCACACGATTGAAATCACGACCGATCCGCCGCAGGTACTGCTGCCGGTTCTGCTCAACTTTGTCGGCATGACCGCGCCTGCTGCGGACAACACCAAACTCGTTCGCGAGCCCGTCGGAACCGGCCCGTACGCCTTCAAGAGCTGGAACAGCGATGGCGACATCACCATCGAACGCTTTGCCGGCTACTGGGGTGAGAAGCCCCAGATCAAGAAGGCTACCTATGTCGTGCGGGGGGAGTCCGCCCTGCGCGCCGCCATGGTCGATCTGGGCGAGGCCGATATCGGGGTCGATATTGCCCACCAGGACGCGACCAATCCCACTTTGGACTTCAGCTTCTTCAATACGGAAACCACGCGGGTCCGCATCGTAATGACGGCGCCTCCGCTGGACGACATCCGCGTCCGCAAGGCGTTGAACCTTGCCTTCGATCGCGATGCTTTCGTCGGCACCATCCTGGATAAGGGGGTTCTCAAGTCGACCCAGTTCTTCCTGCCCAATATCAACGGCTACAATCACGACCTCGACGTTTGGCAGTACGATCCCGAACAGGCGAAGAAGCTTCTTGCCGATGCGAAGGCGGACGGGGTTCCCGTCGGCCAGGAGATTAGGCTCATCGGCCGCATCGGCTTCTTCACCAACCAGGAGGAAATGCTTCAGGCGATGGCGCAGATGTGGGACGCGGTTGGCTTCAACATCAAGGTCGAGATGATGGAGAAGGGTCAATGGCTCGACCTAGTCAATCGTCCGTACCCGCCCGAGCGTCCCGCTATGCTGATCCAGGAGCAGCACGACAACGGCAACGGTGATGCCGTGTTCACGATGCCGTTCAAGTACCGCACCGGCGGTCAGCAATCGGACATGAGCGTCCCGGAACTCGACAAAATTCTCGACGACGCGGCCGTGTCGGTTGGCGAGAAGCGTACGAAGCTGTTTCAGGAAGCGAACCGGATTGTCGCAGACGAGGTCATTCCCGCTGTTCCTCAGTATCACATGGTTGCCTTCATGCGGGTCGGTCCGAACCTCGACTTTACGCCGGATAGCACCTGCAACGGCCAACTTGAGCTCTCGAAGATCAAGTTCAAGAAATAGCCTGATCCCCTATTCTTGAACCGTGCCGGCTGGGCTTGATAACGCCCAGCCGGCACAAGCCGAGTTCCCGACCAATGCAGGTCGCAGCGTGGGTGAATATCTGGGACGAAGAACGCTGCATAGTGCCGTTTCCCTGATCGGCCTCATCGTTCTCGTCTTTTTCCTGGCGCGCCTCACAGGCAATCCCACCGATCTGTATTTGCCCATCGACGCGTCCCTGCAGGAGCGGCAGAACTTTGCCGAGGTTCACGGCTTCAACGATCCTCTGATCGTGCAGTTCGGCCGTTTCCTAAGCGGACTCGGCTCGTTGGATTTCGGCGAGTCGCTGCGGTATCACCGACCAGCTCTGGATCTGGTTCTCATCGCGTTTCCGACCACCCTCAAACTTGCATTCTTCTCGATGACAATTGCGCTCTCGATCGCGATCGTTACGGGTGCGTTGGCGGCTTGGAGAATTCAGGGTGTCTTCGATCGGATTGCCAGCATCGTGTCTCTGGCCGGCGCCAGCATTCCGAATTTCTGGATCGCCATCGTCGGCGTTCTGGTATTCGCCGTGACACTCCGCTGGGTCCCGACCTCGGGCACCGGCACGGTGCTGCAGTGGATCCTCCCGGTCGCA
>JAVEYE010000116.1:0-10298 GCA_034003665.1 Rhodospirillales bacterium
AGGACCGAGTGAATCAGATCAGATCGGAAATGACTAGGTTTTTAGAGGCGTCCAACTGGTACCGCTCTTCTCGGCGTTCAGCGCCGGCAAAGTCTCGGCCCAGCCCCGATGACAGGGCGGGAGAAGCCCGATCAAGAAAGAACGGGCTTCTCCCGCCGACCGGCGAAGGTGCCACCCCCTCGCGCTCGCCGCCGCGTGCGACGGGCTCTACCTTCTTCTTGAGGAGCCTGGGGGGCTCAGGTCAGAGGGGCCCACGGCGGGGCGACTCTTTTGTCAATTCGCCACTTCCTCGAGGCCGAGCACCGGCTTGACATACGCATACAGCCCCGGCGAGCCGCCGGTATGCAGGAAGAGAACGTTCTCTCCTTTCTTGAAATACCCTTTCCGGCTGAGGTCGATCAGCCCCGCCATGGCCTTGCCGGTATACACCGGATCCAGAAGGATGCCCTCCGTTCTGGCCAACATGGTCACGGCCTCGACCATCTTCTTGTTCGGAACCGAGTACTTCGGCCTCCAGTAGTCGCCAAAGGTCAGCACCGCGCTGCGTGAAATCGGCTGATTGACGCCAACCCATTCGGCCGTCCTCTGAACCAGGTCATAGACCATCGGATCCTGGTCGGCGGGATCGCGGCTGACCCCGATGCCGACGATCGGGATGTTCATGTTGCAGCCGTGAAATCCGGTCACCAGGCCGGCATGGGTTCCCGTGCTGCCCGACGGCACCACGACGCGGTCTATGCGAAGGCCTTGCTCGAACAACTGTTCCTGGATTTCCTGGGCGCACGCGACATAGCCGGTCGCCCCGATCGGATTGGAGCCACCGCCCGGGATCACGTAGGCTTTGCGGCCTTCCCTTTCCACGTCGTCCGCCACCTTCCGCATGGCGGCCATCATGTCCGAGCCTCCGGGAACAACCTCGATCTTCTCCGCGCCGAGCAGCCGGAAAAGGAAATTGTTCCCGCCTGCCTCGGGGTTGTAGCTTCCGGGAACCCGCTCTTCCAGGACAAGCCGGCAGGCCAGCCCTTCCTTGACCGCCGCCGCCAGGGTCAGGCGGCAATGGTTGGACTGGACGGCGCCGCAGGTGACGAGGGTGTCGGCTCCCAGCCGAAGGGCGTCCGCCACCAGAAACTCCAACTTGCGGGTCTTGTTGCCGCCGGCGGTAAGTCCCAGAAGGTCGTCCCTTTTCATATAAACGTTCGGACCGTCAAGGGCCTCGGTAAACCGCGGCAGAAACTCCAAAGGCGTCCTGCCTTCCGTGTACCGTCGGCGCGGGAATTTGGCGAGGTTCATGGATCTCTCCTTGTTCTTATCGGGTTCACCCGGATCACCCCTGCCGGGCATGGCGTAACATGTTGAAATCGTGAAGGAATTGTTTATCCTGACAAGCGCTTTCCTGCACGCCAAAACAACCACGGCCGCCGTGCCAACCACGGCAGCCATGTCCGACGATACCCCCCTTACCTTCGGTCGTCCAGCCGTGTGTTGCAGGCAGACGACGTCCTGCCTTGACGGCGGACCGGGTTCGTTCTGCGACCATGCGCCCGATGGGATGCGCGCCGTCCGATCGTGGACGGGTGAAACGCCCATCCGCTCCCTTGCCGTTTGGCGCCGGCGGTGCGAGAGTGGAGGCTCTGCGGTTTCGCGGGCACAACAGGAGTGTTCGATGCTCAAGGAGTTCAAGGAATTCGCCCTTCGGGGCAACATGCTCGATCTCGCCATCGGGATCATTCTCGGCGCCGCTTTCGGCGCCATCGTTTCCTCGCTGGTCGACGACATCATCATGCCGCCGATCGGCCTCGTTCTGGGCGGCGTCGATTTCTCGCAGATCTTCCTCGTTCTCAAAGGCGAGGGCGACTTCAACACGATCCAGCAGGCGAAGGAGGCCGGCGCCGTCACCTGGAACATCGGCCTGTTCATCAACGCGGTGATCAAGTTCCTGATCGTTGCCTTCGCGGTCTTCCTACTCGTCAAGGCCATCAACAAGCTGATGCGCAAGCAGGAACCCAAGGCGGTCGAGCCGCCACCGCCGCCGCCGCCGGCCGAGGATGTCCAACTGCTTCGCGAGATCCGCGATCTTCTTGCCAGGCCCGGCCCGCAAGGCGGTTGACCCGACACCGCCGCCCGACGTGCGGCGTTGTTCCCGAACGGCGATGTAACTCCCCTGCGGAAAGGGCGCGTGCGCGTTCCGCAGGGGATGGCGGTTCACTCCGCACCGAACCATTGCCCGTGCGTCTTTGGACGATGATGCGAACGGCGACCGGGCGGTCGGGGCGTATCCAGGACATGCGGGAGGCTGCGCTTTCGTGGTATGGTGCGCCGGCATCGGCTTGCGCATAACCAACGGACATTCCATGGCATTCAAGGTTCGCTTCCAGGTCAGCATCGCCGTTACCGTGCTGGCCATCATTGTCGCCCTGACCGCGACGATCGTCGGCAGTCTCTACGTCATAAGCTCCCGTGTCGCCAAGGAGACGGCCGGCCAGCTTTTCGGCGCAGTCGCGCACGGACTGTACGAGCGGATCGACAACCAGATGGGTGGGACCCTTGCCCTTGCCGCGATGGGCGCGACGCAACAGGGATTGGACCCGGTGCGGGACGATGCACTGAATGCCCCCATCCTGCCGTTCATGTTGACTGTGCTCGGCGAGCGTCCATCGCTCTATTCCCTATACTACGGCCTTGAAGGCGGTGACTTCCTTCAGGTCATCGCCACGCGCGGCGACAGTCGCGTCCTCTCGGCCCACGACGCGCCCGCAGCCACGCGATGGATCGTCCGGACCGTTTCCGGTGACGGCCGCAATCGCACCCAAAGGTGGTGGTTCCTCGACGGCGACCGGAATACGCTGGGCACGGCGACCGATGCGGAGGCGACGTTCGATCCCCGCCGGCGTCCGTGGTACGAGGCGGCAAAGGCCAGCGACGACGCCGAAATGTCGCAGGCCTACGTCTTCCACTCCCTCGGGCGTCCTGGAATCACGGCCTCAAAACGCTTTGCGGGCGGCGCGTTCGGCGTCGACATCACGCTTGATGGACTCGACGGCTTCGTCGACAAGCAGTTCGTCTCGCCGACCGGCGGCATGGTGATCTTCGATGGCTCCATGCAGGCCCTGGCGATGACGGCGACTTTCGCTCCCGACCGTCCGCCATTGGCGGCGCTGAACGACGTCGACCAGCCGATGATCCGGGCGCTGGTGAAGCTGCGGAATGAAGGCGGCGCCTTCGGCAACGGCCTGATCGCCACCGAGCAGGACGGGATTCCGCTGATGCTTCACCTGAGTGAATGGAAAGCCAGCGGCCGCCAGCCGATCGGCATTGCGGTCATGGCGCCGATGGGGGACTTCACGGGCCATATCCGCGGCTTGCAGATGAAGGTCGTGGGGCTGGCGCTTGGCTGCCTCGCGATTTTTCTGATCGTCGGCATGATGTTCGCGCGCGGCATGTCGGTTTCCGTGCGGGCGTTGGCGACCGATGCCCTGCGCATCCGCCATCTGGATTTTTCGGGCGATGCCCCGCTGTCCTCGCACATCATCGAGTTCAACGACCTGGGCCAGGCTTTCTCGCTGATGAAGCAGGCGCTCTCGGCCAGGACCCGCGCTCTTCAGGATGCCCAGGAAAAGCTTGCCCGGCTGGTGGACCTGGGGATCGCCATGTCGGCCGAGCGCGACGGCAACCGGCTGATGGAGATGGTGCTGCTGGGGGCCAAGGAACTGACCAATGCCGATGGGGCTACTCTATATACGCGCGGCGACGACGACCTGATGCATTTTCAGATGCTGCGCAACGATACCCTGAACCTGGCTCTCGGCGGAACCTCGGGCAACGAGATGACGATGCCGTCGGTTCCCTTGTTCGATGGCCAGGGCCGCCCGAACCTCGGCCACGTCGTCAGTCACGCCGTGCACAGCCACCAGACCGTCATCATCGACGATGCCTATGACTCTCCGTCTTTCGATTTTTCGGGGACCCGCGCTTTCGACGAACGCAACGGGTATCGCTCTAGGTCGTTCATGACCGTTCCGCTGAAGCCGCGCGGCGGCGATTTCATCGGCGCGCTGCAACTGATCAATGCCCGGGCTCCCGATTCCGGCGAGGTCGTGTCCTTCCCCGCCACCATCCAGCGCTTCGTCGAGGCGTTGGCGGCCCAGGCGGCCACCGCCCTGTTCAACCGCGACCTGCTGTCGGCGCAGGACCGTCTGATGGAATCGATGATCCAACTGGTCGCCAGCGCCATCGATGCGAAGAGCCCCTACACGGGCGGTCATTGCGCGCGCGTGCCCGAACTGGCGCTCATGCTGGCCGACGAAGCCGTGAGGAAATCCGACGGTCCCCTGCAGGCGTTTCGGTTCGAGACCGAGGAGGAGTGGCGGGAATTCCGAATCGGCGCATGGTTGCATGACTGCGGCAAGATGGTCACGCCGGAGCACATTGTCGACAAGGCGACCAAGCTGGAAACCATCTACAACCGCATCCACGAGGTGCGCATGCGCTACGAAGTGCTGCTGCGCGACGCCGACATCGCCCGGCTGGAGGCGGTGGCCGCGGGTGCCGATCCGGCCGAAGCCGATGCCGCCTGCGAGACGAGAAAAGCGCGCCTGCTGGACGACTTCGATTTCATCGCGGAATGCAACGTCGGTGACAACGAACTGTCCCTTGAAAAGGTCGAGCGGCTTCGCGCCATCGCCGAAACGACGTGGCTGCGCCACATCGACGACCGCAAGGGGCTCGCCGAGACCGAGATCCGGCGCTTCGGGGACAGGCCGCCCGCCGCCCTTCCCACGGTGGAAACGGTGCTCGCCGATAAGCCCTGGCACGTCATCCCCCGCCAAGGCGGACTCAATCACGTCTATGACGAGCTCGGATTCAAGGTGGGTGTGCCTCAGAACCTCTATAACCGGGGGGAGATCTACAACCTGTCGGTCGTCCAGGGAACCCTGACCGAGGAGGACCGCTTCAAGATCAACGAGCATGTCATGCAGACGATCGCCATGCTCGAACGCCTGGCCTTCCCCAAGCATCTCAAGCGGGTACCGGAATACGCGGGAACCCATCACGAATCCCTGACCGGCACCGGTTATCCCCGAAGGCTCGATGCCGACCAGCTTTCGGTGCCGTCGCGCATCATGGCAATTGCCGACATCTTCGAGGCGCTGACTGCCTCTGATCGTCCCTACAAGCGCCCCAATACCTTGTCGGAAGCAATTGCCATGCTGCATTCCTTCAAGGCCAAGGGCCACATCGACGCCGACCTGTTCGATCTGTTCCTGATATCGGGCGTGTACAAGCGATATGCCGAACGCTTTCTGGAACCGGAACAGATCGATGACGTCGACGTCGGCCGGTACATCGGCGCAGTCTGACGCGGCGGATACCGTTGGCGGGCGCGTCCTTTCGCGACGGCCCGGCGGCCGAAATCTGCACATTCGATTGGAAAACGTGGCCGACGGACGCCATCTTGCGACGTGAAGAGCAAGGAGACAGAGCATGACCATCGCCAAGGAAATCACTGCCACAACCGCGACGCTGCCGACCCGGCGGCTGGGGCGCACCGACATGACGATCACTCGCGTCGGTTTTGGTGCCTGGGCGATCGGCGGAGCCGATTGGGCGTTCGCCTGGGGCGGTCAGGACGACCGCGAATCGATCGCCGCCATCCGTCATGCCGTCGATCGCGGCATCAACTGGATCGACACCGCCGCGATTTATGGCCTCGGCCATTCGGAGAAAGTGGTCCGCCGGGCGCTTGCGGAAATGCCGGCCGGCGAGCGGCCCTACGTCTTCACCAAATGCGGCCTGGTGTGGGACGACGGGGATCGCACGGCCATGCCCCGCAAGGTCGGCGAGGCGGCCAGCCTGCGCCGTGAAGTGGAGGGCTCGCTGAAACGCCTCGGGGTCGAGCGCATCGACCTTTACCAGATGCATTGGCCGGCCACCGACGGCACGCCGCTGGAAGGCTACTGGCAGACCCTGCTCAATCTCAAGAAGGAAGGCAAGGTCAGGGCGGTCGGCCTGTCGAACCATAGTGCGGCCCAGTTGAAGGCGGCCGAGCGCCTGGGCCACGTCGACTCCCTGCAGCCGCCCTTCTCGGCGATTCGCCGCGAAGCCGCCACCGCTGAACTGCCCTGGTGCGACGCCCACGAGACCGGGGTCATCGTTTACAGTCCCATGCAGGCCGGCCTGCTGACGGGCCGTTTCTCGGTCGAACGGGCCCGTTCCCTGCCGAAGGACGACTGGCGCTCGCGGGCGGACGAGTTCACCGGCGACAAGTTGGTCCGAAACCTTGGCCTTGCCGATGCCTTCAAACCCATCGCCGAACGCCACGGCACCAGCGTTGCCGCCGTCGCCGTCGGCTGGACGCTGGCCTGGCCAGGGGTGACGGGGGCCATTGTCGGCGCCCGAAACCCCGCCCAGGTCGATGGCTGGATCGACGCGGCGGCCCTGACCTTGACCAGCAAGGACATGGCCGATATCGCCGCCGCGATCGAGACGACCGGTGCCGGCGGCGGTCCCCTGTCGCCCACCGCCTGAACGGTCGCGCCGACACCCACGGGTTGGGACGTTCGCCTGACGGATGCGTCCGTTGAACGATCGGGTTAGACTGCCGGGCGTGGGCGCTGCAGGCAGGCAAGAGGTGGGCGTGGTCGACAACGGACAAACGGCGGACGATCTGGTGCGGCGGGGCCTTGACCTTCACAAGCAGGGGCGCCTGACCGAGGCCTGTCCCCTTTACGGCGCTGCCTTGGTCCAGGCGCCCGGCCATGCCGAGGCCCTCCATCTGCTGGGGCTGGCCGCCTACCAGCAGGGGGACTTCGACGGCGCCCTGCTGCGCATCGAGGCGGCGATCGATCGGCGGCCCGATGTTGCCAAATATCACAGCAACCGCGGTAACGTCCTGAAGGAGAAGGGGCGACTGGAAGATGCCATTGCTGCCTATCGTCGGGCCATCGACCTTGACCCCGCGTTCACCGATGCCTCGTTCAACCTGGGGGTTGCCTTGCGGGAGGCCGGCGACATTGCGGGTTCCGCCCAGGCGTTCCAGGCGGTGCTGAAGGTCAACCCCGGCAATCTCGATGCCAGACAGAACTTGGCGACCATACTTTTTTCGCTGGGCAGGCACGATCATGCCATTACTCTGTTTCGCGAGGTCCTCAAGGTCCGCCCCAACGCGCCCGAGGTGCATTTCAACCTGTCGCAGACACTGGAACGGGCCGGCCGCTACGCCGAGGCCATGGACGAGGCCCGCGCCGCGCTGACCCTGGCGCCGACCTATGCGGCGGCCGCGGCGGCGCTTCATTTTCTTATGCGGCGCTGCTGTGTCTGGACGGACCTTGCCGAGGTGGCCGCCGTCGTCGATGCCGACATCAATGCCGCGGGGTCGGGGGGGCGCGTTGCCGAAACGCCGTTCGCCCATGTCGGGCGGTGCGACGACCCCGCGCGCAATCTGGTGGTGTCCCGCGCCTGGGGCAACGCGGTCGCTCGCGCCGCGCCGCCGTTGTTTGGGCAGTCCCTTCGGTCGCAAACCCGGCCGGATGCTCGGCTTCGTCTCGGCTATCTCTCATCGGACATGCGGAACCATCCGGTCGGACAGCTTATGCGGGGACTGCTGCGACGCCACGACCGCAGCCGTTTCAACATCTCGATCTATTCCTACGGCGCCAACGATGGGGGCGCATTGCGCCAGGACCTCATGCAGACCTGCGAGTCCTTCGTGGACATCCGCGAACTCGCCCACCACGAGGCGGCCCGGCGCATCCACGCCGACGACATCGACATTCTGATTGATCTCAACGGCTGGACGCGGGGCCACCGCATGGCCATCGGCGCTCATCGTCCGGCGCCCGTCCAGGTCTGCTATCTGGGCTATCCCGGCACCACCGGGTGCCCCTTCATCGACTACGCCATCGTCGATTCGGTGGTCGTTCCCCAAGACCATGTCGCCCACTTCAGCGAGGCGCTGGTTTTCATGCCGGACTGCTATCTGGTGACGGATGACGGCCAGGCGATCGCCGCCGACGGACCGTCGCGGGCGGGGGCCGGCCTGCCGGCGGACGGCTTCGTCTTCTGTTCTTTCAACGGGCCCGCCAAGATCGATCCCATCATGTTCGACGTCTGGATGCGCATTCTGGCCGCCGTTCCGGAAAGCGTGCTGTGGCTTCGCCATGGCGACGATCAGGCGGACGCCAATCTCAGGGCCGAGGCCGCCCGCCGCGGCGTATCCGGGGAACGCCTGATTTTCGCCCGCTCGGTGCCGGGCAAGGACGATCATCTTTTCCGCATGGGACTGGCCGACCTGGCGCTCGACACCCGTATTTACAACGGCCACACCACCACCGCCGACACCCTGTGGGCCGGTGTGCCGGTGGTTGCCATCGAAGGCGGCCACTTCGCGTCGAGGGTTGCGTCCAGCTGCCTCAAGGCGGTGGGGTTGCCCGAGTTGGTGACCGACAGCCTGGACGCGTACGAGGCCCTGGCCATCCGCTTGGCCCGCAAGCCCGACGAACTCGGCCCGCTGCGTGAACGCTTGGCGGCAAACCGTTTGATCTTCCCGCTTTTCGACACGGCCCGCTTTGCCCGTCATCTCGAGCACGCCTTCGAGACCATGTGGCGGCGACACCTGGCGGGCGACCCGCCCGCACCCATCGTCGTCGAGTCTTGAAGGGACGTCATCTCAAGGGTTTTCAACCTTCGGCGAAATATGTAATGTAATAACATAAAAATCGAGGAAACCTCCAAGGAGCCCTTCAAATGGCCGACTGCGAGTGCCTGCCCAAATGCCCGTTCTTCAACGACCGCATGGCCAACATGCCGGCGTTGGCGGAATCCATGAAAAAGAAGTACTGCCAGGGCGATTTCGATCACTGCGCCCGCCATATGGTCTTCAAGGTTCTGGGAAGCCCCGGCGTGCCGCTTGATCTTTTCCCCAATCAGATCGACCGGGTACCGTCGCTGCTGAAGCAGCCTGCCTAACGATCCTCGCGACGTCTTGCGTCATACGCCCCTCCTTTGCCGCCGCCGGCGGAGGGAGGGGCGACGCATCCTTGCGCGCGGCGTGTACGCCATAAATCCGCCACGATCATTCCTTACCAGTCATAGGCATGATCGGACCGTTTGTGCGAGGCTAAATGGCGGAATCAAGCCGTATGCGGGCGAGAAAAACCACTTCCCGCTCTCGAAAAGATTCCTTTCGAGCCCTCTTGCGAATCTCTGCGGCTTGGGTAGAATCCGCAGCCGATGCGTTGGGGCGTATTCCCCGGCTTGTCGTAGGAGCTTTATTGTGGTCGCCGGTTTGCTGTCCGCCTCTCGTGGGGCGGCTTTTTTCTTGGGAAAGCCCCCGGCCCTCGCGGCGCCGCGATCTCGGGATTTTGTGGTCGTCCGGTCGGCGCCCTGCGTAGCCGTCGCTTTTGGTCACCGGAACGGTGAGGGTCCCCCTGGGTTCACCGGCCCGGGACGGACGCCAGCCCTTACGGCTGCCCCTGTTCCCTAACTCAAACGGATAGCGTCCCCTATCCGTTTTTTCCCGGAACCCCATTCTTCCCACTTGGTTTAGCCACGGGTTTGTCCTGACCTCCGTCCCTCGACGGCGAAAGGCCCCCGCGAAATGAACAGACGGCGATGAAGATCCTCAATTTCCTTGCAATCATTCCGGTTGCGGTGCTTTCCGTGGTGCTGTGGGCCATGGCCGACAGGTCGTCCGACGAACCCAATTGGCCGGATCGCGTCAAGAGTGTCGCTTTCGCGCCCTATCGTCTGCACCACAATCCGATCGATGGGATAGAGCCGACGCGCGAAGAGATCCGGGCCGATATCGAGCTTCTGGCCGGCAAGGTCGCGAGCCTGCGCACGTACTCGGTGAAGGGCACGCTGGGTGAGATCCCGGCTCTGGCGGCCGACGCTGGAATGACCGTGACCCTTGGTATCTGGATCAGCAACGACAAGGCGGCCAACGAGGTCGAACTCGAACGGGGCATCGCCATCGCTAGGGCCAACCGCAACGTGACGCGCGTCATCGTCGGTAACGAAGTGATGGTTCGTCGGGAGCTCGAGCTGCCGGAACTCATCTCCTACGTCGATCGCGCCCGCCAGGCGCTGGCCAAGCGCCGCATCCCGGTCAGCGCGGCGGAAACCTGGGACATCTGGCTCGCCAACCCCGAACTGGGCCGTCACGTCGACTATGTTGCCGCGCATATCCTGCCCTACTGGGAAGGCGTCCATCTGGATCACGCGCTCGACCATGTGAAGGCGCGCTACGCCGACCTCAAGATGGCCTTCCCCAAACTGCCCATCGTCATCGCCGAGGCCGG
>JAVEYE010000117.1:0-10281 GCA_034003665.1 Rhodospirillales bacterium
ATGGCACGAATGCTTGTTTGTTTTTTATATCAACCCATTAACAATAAAATATGGATCAACGAGTTAATAAAAAACGGGCCCCGCGTATTGCGGGGCCCGTTTTTCACGTCTGGGCTCCGGGGATTAGGCGGGGCTCAGTTGAACATCAGGTTCGGGAACCACAGGACGATCTCTGGCCACAGGACGATTGCCACCACGAAGAGCGCCCGCACGGCCAGGAAGGGCAGGGTGCCAATCACCACATCACGGATCGGGCCGCCGCCGCGCACACCCTGCACAACGTAAAGGTTCATGCCCATAGGGGGCGTGACCAACGCCATCTCCATCATGATGACCAGATAGATGCCGAACCATACCGGGTCGAGGCCGAGGGCAACAATGATCGGCACCACGACCGGAACCGTCGCGATCATCATCGAGAGGGTTTCCAGGAAACAACCCAGGATGAGGTAGAAGATGGTCAACAGAACCATGGTCATCAGCGGCGTCGCCCCGGTGTCGGCGACGAAGTTGGCCATGGTCTGAGGAATGCCCAGGATGCTGATGACGAAGTTGAGAAAGAACGCCGCCAGGATGATCAGCAGGATCATCGCCGTGGTGCGGATGGTCGCCTCGAAGGCGCTATGCAGCATCTCGATGGTAAGGCGGCGATTGGCGGCCGCCAGGGTCAGCGCGCCCACTACGCCCAAGGCCGCCGCTTCGGTCGGCGTCGCCCAGCCCAGGTAGATGCTGCCCATGACGATGACGAAGATGAAGAAGGGCGGCATGAGGGCCGCCAGACGGCGCAGGCGCACGGGCAACGGATCCCGCTGCTCTTTCAGCCCGGCCCATTCCGGCCGCCAAATGCACAGCCCGGCGATCGTCACCATGAACAAGGCGGCAAGACCGAACCCCGGTAGAATGCCGGCGGCGAACAGGCGCCCGATCGAGGTGTTGGTGATGGCGCCGTAAATGATCAGGTTGATGCTCGGCGGAATGAGGATTCCCAGCGTCGCCCCGGAGGCGATGGAGCCAAGCACGAGACGTTCGTTGTAGCGCCGCGCCCGAAAGGCGGGCAGGGCGACGGTGCCGATGGTCGCGGCAGTGGCGACGGACGACCCCGAAACCGCCGCGAACAGCGCCGAAGCGCCGATGTTGGTGTGCAGTAGGCCGCCCGGAAACCGGCTCAGCCAGTCGGACAGCGAATTGTACATGCGTTCGGTGATGCCGGCACGCAGCAGGATCTCACCCAACAGGATGAACAGCGGGATCGCCGTCATGATGAAGTCGTTGAGGACACCCCAGGAATTCTCACCGAAGGTGAGCAGGGTCGGCACTCCAAGATAGACAACGCATCCCAAGGCGCTGACGATGAAAAGGGCCGTCGCCACGTGCAGCCCGACAAACATCAGGGCGAGCATGATGGCGAAACCGATGGCGGCACCGGTAACGTCGATCATCGCGCGTCTCCCGTTTCATGGTCGCGCGACGCATCGAAGACGGCAACCTCGTCTTCCACCTCCTCACGCACGCTCCGCGGTCCGTAAAGGGTGAGCACGGCTTTGGGATCACGAACCGCCAGGAAGACGGCGTTCACCGCCAGTCCCGTGGCCAGGACGGCAAAGAAGATCAGCCCCACGTTCCACACAAGCTGCGGAATCCACAGCGGCGTCTGTAGTGGCGTGCTGGCGACGCTTTGATATGCCACGCTGTCGATCAGCGTCGTGGTGGCGCGCCAAGCCATAAACGCACCGAAAGCGGCTAGCGCCACCATGGCAAAGGCGTGGAAAGCCGGGCGCAGAGCCATCGGCAACCGGTCGATGAACATGTCGATGCGGGTGTGGGCGCGGTGCACCAACGTGTAGGAAATGCCCAGCGCCACGGCGCCGGCCATCACATAGCCGCCGATCTCGTCTATACCCTGCAGCGAGTAGGCGAAAAACTTCCGGGCGATGACCTCGAAAGCGACGAGCAGCGAAAGTACGAGAAATCCGTACCCCCCGGCGATGGCGAGGGGCCGAACCAACCTGACGCCCACCTGGGAAGTTTTATCCGACGTCATTTCACCGGACCTCTTTCGACTGATGTGTGCGATAGGCCGCCGGCTACCGGATCGGCTGCCGGCGGCCCCTCACGATTGGTTGCTACTTGACCTGAATGTCGGCCGCGGCGCCCGCGGTCTTGTTCCAGGTGGCCGAGCAGTTCGGATCGATCTTGTTGCAGAGCGCCGCCCACTGCGGGACGGTAACGTTGACGGCTGTCTCCTTGACGCGCGCGAGCATCTCGGGCGAGATGTCGACGAGCTTCATGCTGAACTTCGCGTGTTCCTTGCACGAGGCTTCACCGGTATTGCACGCAACGGCGTCATCGTTGACCGTGACGGCCAGATCCCACATCTGCTCTTCCATGACCTTGAAGGCGGCCATGATCTTCGCCTGGCCGTCGGCCCCCAGCTTCTTCCAGGTATCCAGGTTCATGAAGTGGCCCTGTACCGAGCCCGACAGGGCGAGCGGGATCAGATTGGCGCTGACTTCCGGCCAGTTGGCGCTGTTGCCGGCGGTCGGCGCCGTCACCGCGCAGTCGGCGACACCTTTCTGCAGGGACGGGTAGACCTCGGGGAACTGCAGCGTGATCGAGGTGCCGCCCAGCGATTCGATGACCTGCGCCATCGAGGCGGTGAAGGTGCGAACCTTCTTGCCCTTGAGGTCTTCGAGCGAGTTCACCGAGCCGTTGCAGTAAAGAACCTGCGGACCGAACGGCCACAGGGTCAGAACCTTGGCGTTGAACTTCTTCTGCAGGCGGGCGTCGAACTCGTCGCGATAGGCGTCGACCACCTTGCGCAGGGTCTTCATGTCCGGAGCCACACCGGCGATGTCGAGCCCCTCGAAGAAGGCGTCGTCGCGGGCCGCCATGCCGGTCTGCACCGACATCACGTCAAAGGCGCCGGCCTTGAGCAGGCGCAGGGCGTCCGGCGCCTTGATGCCGAGCATGTCCATCGGATTATAGTTGACCTTGAGGTCGAGCCCGGTCTCCTTCGCCAGACCTTCGAAGAACGGCCGCTCGACGCCGTCGACGTGCTTCTTGTTGCCTGAGAAGTTGCCGGCCACCCGCAATTCGGCCGCCAGGACGGTCGTGGCCAGACCGGCCGCGAAGACGGCCGCAAAGGCTCCCGCTCCCCAGCGAATGATTGTATGGCGCGATGTCATATTCCAGTTCTCCTTCCTTGCCTCACCTTGACGTTGAAAACCCCATGTCGGTCTCCCGACCGGGGAGGAAAAGCGCCCGCCGGCCCAATCGGGGGCCGGCGGGCGGATCTTTTAGAACCCGAGGTAGCGTGGCAGCCAGGTCACCAGCCCGGGGAATATCATGCACAGGGCCAGCACCACGTACTGCAGCGCGATGAACGGCCACGCGCTGCGGATCAGTTCGCTCATCGAGACGCGGGTGATGCCGCACATGACGAACAAAAGCACGCCGACCGGCGGCGTCATCATGCCGGCCACGAGGTTGAGCACGAACAGGAACCCGAAGAACAACGGGTCGATGTTGTAAGCCAGCGCGATCGGCGCGAAGAGGGGAACCAGCATGATGTAGGCGGCATTCGATTCGATGAACATGCCGACCACGATCAGCATCACCATGACCAGCAGGATGAACACCGTCGGATTGCTGGTGAAGGCCTGGATCATCTCGGACAGCTTGAGCGGCACCATGTCGATGGTGAAGACGAAGGTCACCGTCGCCGCGAAGGCGATCAGCGCGCCGACCATCGCCGCCGTCACGCCGGCCCGGAAAAGGGCGCCCGGCAGGTCCGAAAGCTTGAGCGCGCGGGTCACGAAGAACCCGACGACAAGGGCGTAAACCACCGCGATGGCGGCGCCCTCGGTGGCGGTGAACACGCCGCCGACGATGCCGCCGACCACGATCACCGGCATCATGAAGATGATCACGGCCTTGCGCGACTGGCGCAGGACGTTGCGGATGTCGAACTTCTCGCCGGTCAGCGGATAGCCTCGCTTGACCGAGATGAAGCTGGCCAGCGCCATAAAACCGACCGTCAGGATGATTCCCGGCACGATGCCGGCCATGAACAGGCCGCCGACCGAAACGCTGGAGCCGGCCATCAGCGCGTAGACGATCATGGCATTGCTGGGCGGAATGATCGGGCCGAGGTTGGAGGCCGAGCAGATGACCGCGCTGGAATAGCCGTCATCATAGTTCTTGCGCAGTGCCGGCACCAACGTAGCGCCCAGCGCGCTGGCGCTGGCCACGGCGGCGCCGCTGACCGCGGCAAGGATCATGCCCGAAACGATGGTGACGTGGGCGAGACCGCCGTGAACGCGCCCCACGATGCTGTTCGCGAAATCGATGAGACGCTGCATGATGCCGGCTTTGACCATCAGTTCACCGGCCAGCATGAACAACGGGATGGCCATCAGCGGGAAATTGTCGACGGCGTGCATCATGCGCTGCGGCAGCACCAGGAATTCGATGTCCGCCGCGTAGAGGGCGCCCAGGGACGCAAAGCCGAGAGTGAATGCCAGCGGCATGCCAAGCAGCGCGAAGACCACGAACGTGGCGATGACGAGAAGGGTCATTGCGCGAGGGCCTCCCCCCAAACCTTGGAGCCGCCCCAGGCGAAGACGAGCAGATGAAGGACCGAATGGCCGGCCGACAGCAGCACCGGGATATAGTAGACCGCCGCGGTGACGTCGATGGTCGGCATCAGTTCCTGCCATTTGTCGGCGGCGACAAAGGCGGCCATGTAGAAGACCAGGATCATCAGGATGGCGCTGGCGACACACATCAGGCGGAACAGCACCTCCTGGACGGAGGGGTTCAACTGCTTGATCACGATGTCGATGCTGACGTGGATGCCCAGTTTGATGCCGTGGGGAATGGCCATGAACATGGCCCAGATGAAGAACAGGCGCGAAAGCTCGTCGGCCGAATCAATCGACGAGCCCAGAACGTAGCGAACGAAGACCTGCGTGGCGACCAGCCCGGTCATGCCGGTCATGGCGGCGATGATGACGCCGTAAACCGCGCGGTCGAGGAGGCCAAGCCCCCGTTTCAACAGGAAAAGGGGGCCGGCCGAAGCCGGCCCCTGGTCAGTGGAGGTCATTTCTGCGCCTCAGCCATGACGGCGTCGATGATGTCGGAGCCGATCTTCTTGCGCAGCCCGTCGACCACACCGGCCGTCGCCTTGGTCAACTCGGCGCGGACGTCTGCGGAGAGCGAATCGAACTGCATGCCCCGCTTGATCAGCGTGTCGCGCGCCGCGATGTCTTCGTCGGCCGCTTTCTTGCGCTGCCAGTCAATGGCCTTGGCCATGGCGGCCCGCACCGCATCCTTCGTTTCGGCCTTCAGTCCGTCGAACTTCCGCTTGTTGGCGGCGATGATGATGAAGTCGAAGAAGTGACCGCTGTCCGACAGATACTTCTGAACCTCGTCGAACCGGCGCGTTTCGATGATGCTGTAGGGGTTTTCCTGGCCGTCGAGAACGCCCTGCTGCAGGGCCGAATAGACTTCCTTGATGTCCATCGAGACGGGATTGGCGCCGATGGCCCGGAAAGTGGCGATATGGGTCTCGTTGGGCTGCAGGCGGACCTTCAGATCCTTGAAGTCGGCCAGCGACTTCAGGGGCCGAATGCTGTTGGTGACGTTGCGCGAGCCCAGTTCCATGTATCCCAGCGAAGCGTAACCCTTGCCAGCCAGCTTCTGGTCGAGAAGTTCACCCACCTTGCCGTCCATCACCCGGAAGGCTTGATCGCGGTTGGCAAAGACGAAGGGCAGGCTGACCGCCTCCAACTCGGGGACCGTGCGCGACAGGAAGGCGATGCTGATCCACGTGGCGAAGACGGTGCCCGAGCGGACTTGGTCGATGTTTTCCTGGGCGCCGCCCAACTGCATGTCGGGGAAGAGATCGACCGTCAGATCGCCGTTGGTGGCCTTTTCAACCTCTTCCTTGAAGATCTTCATGGCCTGGCTGCTGGAATGATCGCTCGGGAAATTGCCGGCGATCCGAATCTTTTCCGCCTGCGCCGCCGTGGCCATGCCCAGCATGGCGACCGCAGCGACCGTCGCTCCCAATCCGTAGAGGTGTTTACGCATTTTTGTTACTCCCTTTTCCATGGTTTCCTACACGTCCCTTTGCCCTTTCGGGCGCGCCGGTGCCGGCGTATCGCACTTGAGAAACCGGCCGCGTCCCGCACCGCCGACAAAGCCGCCGCCCTCAACGATGATCTCGCCGCGCGAGACGACCGTTTCCGGCCATCCCCGCACGCGCATGCCCTCGTAAGGCGTATAGTCGACGTTGTGGTGCAGCATGGCGTTGGTGATGGTGACTTCGCGGTCGGGGTTCCAGATGGCCAGGTCGGCATCGGCGCCAACGGCGATGGTGCCCTTACGCGGGTAAAGCCCGTAGATGCGGGCCGGATTGGCCGAGGTCAATTCGACGAAGCGGGTCAGCTCGATGCGCCCTTTGCCGACCCCCTCGGAAAAGAGCAGGGCAAGCCGGGTCTCGACACCCGGAATGCCGTTCGGCACATGGCGGAACGATGCCTCCGTGCCATTCAACATCTTGCCGTTCGCATCCTTGTATCGGAACGGCGCGTGGTCTGAAGAGAACACCTGGAAGACGCCGTTCTCCAGGCCGTCCCAGACCGCTTCCTGGCTGGCCGCGTCGCGGGGCGGCGGACTGCAGATGCATTTGGCCCCCTCGAAGCCGTCAACGTGCAGGTCCTCGGCGGTCAGGAACAGGTATTGCGGGCAGGTCTCGGCATAAACCCGAAGGCCGCGTCCTTGAGCCCAGCGGATCTGCTCGATGGCCTCGCGCCCGGATACGTGGACAATCAAAATCGGCACGTCGACCAGCTCGGCCAGCGAAATGACCCGGTGCGTCGCCTCGCGTTCCGCCACCGGCGGCCGCGACAGGGCGTGATAGTAGGGCGCGGTGCGGCCGGCCAGTTCCAGTTTCTCGGTCAACCAGGCGATGCAGTCGGAATTCTCGGCATGGATCATTGCCATGGCGCCGTCACGCCGGGCTAGCGCCAGGACATCGAGGATCTGGCGGTCGTCCAGCTTCAGATCGTCGTAGGTCATGTAGATCTTGAACGAGGTGTAGCCGTCCCGGATGAGGGCCGGCAACTCCTGGCCCAGCACCTGCTCGCTGGGATCGCTGACGATCAGGTGGAAGGCATAGTCAACAACCGCCTTGCCTTGGGCCCGGCGGTGATAGTCCTCGACCGCGGCGCGCAGCGATGCGCCCTTGGACTGGCACGCGAAGGGAATGACGGTGGTGGTGCCGCCGCATGCCGCCGAGAGGGTTCCCGTACGGAAGTCGTCGGCCATCTGCGAGCCGTCGCCGGTCGGCTGGTCGAAATGGCAGTGGGCGTCGACCCCGCCCGGCAACACCAACTTGCCGGCGGCGTCGATTTCGCGATGCCCGGAGCCGAGGGCGATGCTTTCGGCCATTGCCACGACACGGCCACCGACGATGCCCAGGTCGCAGGGGGACACCTCGGCCGCGGTTGCCACTGTTCCGTTACGGATCACAAGATCGAATTCGGACATCGGTCTCCCCCTGTGATGGAATGCGACTACATGGTCAGCCGACCTCGGTGAACAGACGCCCCCAACCCTTAACCCGCTTCGGGTCGGCCCCGGCCATCCGCATGGATTTCCACACCGAAGTGGACACAGTGTCATAGATCGGGATGCCGAGTTCTTTTTCCATCCTCTCGGCGAGCGGAGCGCCGCGCATGTTGGTGCAGAACACCGAAATCGCCTGAGGTTTGGTTTTCGCTACGGTACGAATCATCTCGGCGATGCGCTCTTCGGTGTACTCCGAGAACGAGAAGTTACCGCGGTCATTGAGATGCTGTTCGCCGACGCATTCGAAACCGGACTTTGCATAGTTGGCAACGATCCTCTCCTGGATTTCGTCGAGATAGGGCGTCACCAGCCCGAAGCGCTTTACGCCGGTGATCTCGAAGATCTCATTCAGGGCTAGCACCGAGGTGTTGGCGGGAATGCCGGTATGGTCCTGAATTTCTTGGCAAAGCTTGGCGTCGGTGTCGAAGCCCAACCAGCCCGAGGAAGTGCCGTTCCAAGATATGACGTTCACCTTTGCGTCGGCCAGAAGGCTGGCGGCCGCCAAAATGGGCTCGTTCTCGAACTGATTGAGCGCGCACGAGTTCATCGAGATTTCAGTCACGCGGAAGCGGCCGAAATGGGCCGTAACGTCGGGCACGCCGGCCAGAATGGCGCTGGTTACCGGTTCCAGAACCGTATTGGAGGACGGGGTGAGCATTCCAAGGAGAACGCGTTTGGTCATTTCTGTTGAACCTTCCGATTGCGGTTTGGCTGCGTCGATCGGCGGGCTCACCGGTTCTGGTCGGCCCGAACGGGTGCCGAGTATAGCGAGTCACCCATCACGCGCCAAATATTTTTAATTAAGAATCCATACTTCAGCTAATATGTTGATATTCAATTTTTTATTTCCTTGACCACGCATGATTTATGCGCTGATGATACCTTTTTTCCGGGCATTCGCTTGATTCAGGCGGGCGAGCGGTATAATTGAACGGCAGGAACAACGCAGAACGTCATAGTTTCCGTCGCGGATTCCGGGAAAAAGGCGAGGCAGAGAAGTGCCACCAACCGAATTGCGTCCTGGCAATGGCAACTTGTTGCGTCACGGGCGGCGTTCAATCGAACGCCGATCGCTTCACCGCGACGTAGCCGATCAAATTCGCGATATGATCGTCGAAGGCGAACTGCCGCCGGGCGGACGCGTCAACGAAGGGGCGCTCAGCGAACAGTTCGGCATTTCGCGCACGCCGCTGCGCGAAGCCCTCAAGGTCTTGGCCTCGGAAGGCTTGGTCGAACTGCGGCCCAATCGCGGCACCCGCGTAGCGGCGATCACGCCGGAGGAAGTGGGCGAGCTCTTCGAGGTGGTCAGCGGCATAGAACGCCTGGCCGGCGAGCTGGCCGCCCTGCGCATGACGGAACGCGATATCGAGCGCCTGAAAGCGCTGCATGAGCGGATGGAACGTCATTTCGAGGCCGGCGAACGGCACGACTACTTCCATCTCAACCAGCAGATCCACAACACCATCGTCTCTCTGGCCGGCAACTCGGTCCTCGAAGCCACCCACGCCAGCCTGATGGTACGGGTGCGTAGAGCCCGCTACATGGCCATCCAGTCGCCCGAGCGCTGGCACGAATCGGTCCAGGAACACCGGGCCATCCTGAAGGCCCTCGAAACCCGCGATGCAGAGGCCGCCGGAAATCTGATTCTTCATCACGTGCGGGGGACGGGAGCGGCGGTCAAGCAGTTCTTCGTCACCGCAGGATCCGCCCGCACCGACCACTGAGTCGCCGAGAATAGGCGTCGGCAAAAGGCCGATACATCCCTGGGTCGGTCGATTCCTCTTCCGTAAACACCTGCCGGGCCTCAAGATACGCCCACCATGCAGCCCCGCGACATCACGGCCGCAGCCGCCATCGTCCTTCTGTGGTCAGTCAATTTCAGTGTCAACAAGATCGCGGTCAGCCAGTTGCCCCCGGTCCTGATGGTGGCGATGCGTTTCGTGCTGATCGGGGCGATGCTGGCGCCGCTGCTGCGGCCGATCGGCAAACCTTTCTGGCGGATCGCCCTGATCGCCTTCACGCTGGGCGGCCTTCATTTCGGGCTGTTCTTCTCCGGGCTCAAGGGCATCGGGGCGGGAATGTCGGCCATCGTCGCCCAGCTTGCGGTCCCCTTCAGCGCGGTCCTCGCCGCCGCGTTTTTCCGGGAGCGGACCGGCCTTCCGCAGGTGGCGGGCATGGCCATCGCCTTCGCCGGCATCTACGTAATCGTCGGCGAGCCCAGGCTGGAATTCGACGCCCTGCACCTTGGGCTCGCCGTCGCCTCGGCCCTGGCGTTTGCCGCCGCCAACATCCAGATCAAGCTGCTGGGGCCGGTCAACGGTTTCGTCCTGAACGCGTGGATCGCCGTGCTGGCCGCCCCCCAGTTGGCCGTCGCCTCGCTGATCCTGGAAGACGGTCAGTTCGACGCCCTGGCGGCGGCCGACTGGCGGGGTTGGAGCGCGATGGTCTTCACCACCGTCAGCGGCGGCGTTCTCGCCTATGGCCTGTGGTATTACCTGCTGGGCCGCTATCCGGTGAATCGCATCGTGCCGCTGACCCTGATGGCCCCGGCGTTCGCCGTGCTCATTGCCGGATTCGCCCTGGACGAGCCCCTGACGTGGAAGGTGCTGGCCGGTGCCGCGCTGACCCTGGCCGGCGTCGCGGCCA
>JAVEYE010000118.1:0-10255 GCA_034003665.1 Rhodospirillales bacterium
TAAAATAGACTCTTTAATAGAAAATATAACTGTAGAAAAAGGGTCGTGTGGTGATGAAAGAACCACAAAGTTCTTCGTTGATCTTCATGTTTTGTACTCAGAAGTCGTAGGCTGTAAGCAGATATCAAAGAATTTTATTTCATTTGCACGTGTTATTTGTAAAATAATTTTGGAAAAATACAAAAATGACTTTGGCGAAAACGTCAAAACACGCCTTAAGGATTTTGTGTATGCGCGCGATGCGCGCGATGACGATTTGAACGCGGACTGGATCCGTAAGCGCATTAAAAAATACCAGCGCGAAAACGCGCCCTGTGGGGACGGAAAAAATACGTGATTCGGCTTCTATTTTTCTCCGCGGACAAGGGCGGGCGTATGTGAATAATGGCCGGCCATCAGCAACCCTGATGGAGCCAAATCATGCGATCCCCTCTTGAGTACGGCTTGTCGAAAGCCGCCTACGACTATAAGGAAACGGAACGCCAACTCTCGGTAAAACATACCACCCTGTGCGGCCTCGTGAAGTCAGGCCGCTTGCGCAAAACGAAAGTTGGCCGCCGTACGATCTTCCGCGCGGTGGATATTGCGGATTTCCTGGCTGAAAGTCAGCTGGAGAACGCGCGATGACCACCGTTAGTTCCCACAGTCCTTCGGGCCGGTCCGTTCCCGAGTCCCAGCATCCCGTATCGGTCGAAATCCTTCCTCCGGCGCTTGATCGTCTCGCCACGCCAGCGACGCCGGCGGTGCCACCTCAACTTACGGCGGCCCTTGCGGACTTGCGCTCCAAGGTCGCCGAGGTCCTGAGCATCCCAAAGGAGGCCTGGCCGGCGGGCCGTCGAGTCAAGTTCCAGGTGCCCCTCGTTTTCGTTTTGGTGCCGGAGTCGGTCACCGTCACCATCGAAAATTCCGAGGACAATAGGCTGCCCATGTAGCAACTCCATGGCGCTCCTCCCGCTGGGGAGGAGCGCCATTACGATGGAGACAACCGATGTCGGAATCGAAATTCCTGCAAAATGTTCTTAAGGACCTGAACGAGCCAGGCACGGTGAAAAGGACGTACGGAATCGGTACGCCGTCCGCGCAATCAGACCCGACTTTGCATCCGACGCCCTCGGCGATGCCGGAGGTCTTGCTATCACCGTCTGGGGCGCCAAGCACCGAGATTTCCCCATCTTCAGCCCACAAAGCGCTTTCAGAAGACGCTACACCCCCGATCGAGCAGTCGAAGGCTCTGGTGCCCACTGGGAAGGACTCCTTGGCGACCCAGCCTGCCACGCCCAAGCCCGATCCCTTGGAACAAATGCGAAGGCTCACCGATCAGCGGAATGAGTTTAGTCGAAGCATCGAATCGAGTGAACGGTTCAATAAGAATTGGGAAAAGATGGAGGAGGCGTCGGCCCTTAATGATTTGCGGGCATCTCTTTCGATGTTGCAGATACTGCCGCCTCGCCGTTGCCTTGATGTCGCTTCCGACTTTCCTGTCGGTTGTCTGCCCGATCCCGCCGCGGCTTTTGTCGAAAGCGGCACTTCGGGCAACTCAGCGCTCCGGACGATGCGTGGAGCCGGCTTGATTGGCGCCATCGCCGCCGCTGCCGGCGGCAACTGGACCGTCCGCGAGGCGAACGGCCAGGTGCATCCGCTGAACGAATATATCCTGATCATCGGGCCCTCGGGGGTGGGGAAGTCCACAGAAGCGCGGCGCCTTCGGCAACCGTTTGACGAAACGCGAGACGAAGATCTGCGTCGGTCCGACAACAGCCGTCACGCCTCAGAAGTTGCCGCTCTTAGAAACGCGATTAAGGTCGCGGAGGCGCAGGCGAAGAAAAGAGCCGCGAAGATCTTAGCCGAAACCGGAGATATGAACGCCGCGATCGATGCGACTCGCGGGGATTATGAACAGATCGAGGCTTTTCGGAAGTCGTTGGACCAAATGCAGAGAACTCAAGGATTCTTGCTCGATCGTGTCACCATGGCGCAGCTGCCGTTCGAATTGGCGGCTCGTGGAGGGGCCGCTGCGATCATTGATCCGGAGGGGGCCATTCTCGGAGAGGTACGCCCATCCAATAGCGCGATCTTGCTGAAGGCCTTCGACGGCGAATACTACTCTTCGGCAACGCGGACCAGCGGCAGGGTCGACGTTGATGATCCGTGCCTGACATTGTGTCAGTTCGTTCAACCGGACAAAGCGAGGCAGTTCTTTAACAACCCAAAGTTGATTGATCATGGGTTGGCTGCTCGCTTCCTTCCCGTGTTTGTTTCCGATCGGTTCGGCATCAACCACAGCTATTTGCCGCCAGAGCCGCCTGAGGTGTCAAATTGGCATCGCAATCTGTTTCGTACTCTCCTAGCCATCCCGAGGATCGACGAGGACGGAAGGATCAGGCCGCGGGGGACCCTCAACCTTTCCGGCGAAGCCGAAAGCGTGCTGGCTGTCTTTCGGGAAAGGTCCCTTGAGGCAGAGAGGGACTCTCGGTTCGACTCCTGCCGGGCCTTTGTCAAAAGACTTCCGGAGCATGCAATCCGCATCGCCGGCTTGCTGCACCTGATGGCCCACCCGGCGTCGCCCCAGGATCACGCGATCGATCGGCGGACAATGGAGAATGCCGCCGCGCTGGCCGAATTCTTCCTGCAGCACGCTCTTGTAGCATTTGATCCTTCGGCCCACGATGCCATCACGTACTCAGAAAAGATATTCAACTGGATGTTGCGGCGTGTGCGCAAACCCCTCGTGAAATTTACCCAGCACGAGGTTCACCGAGATCTCGGTAGCGGGCGCCATACGGCCACTCAGGTTCGGAACGGTCTTTTTGAACTTGAACGGCGCCACATCCTGGGCATCTACGACGCCGCGAACAACCGCACCTACTGCGTCGTCCATCCTCGTGCGTTCGACCCCTTTTGATGCATGTTCCTGCCGGCGGTGTGGAAGTCGCCTCCTGCGACTTCCTCCGCTTGGTCATCGTCCTTTGAGGTGTTGGCGGTTCGGTGTTGCCGCGCCGGGCCGTTGAAAAGCTGCACCGAGCCAAGCCCCGCCGACATCTCAGGCTCGACAAATCCATCGCTCGGCACGGCGGCGATCCTGGCCGCCCGGGGCAACCAATCTGAAATGTCCGGCCGCCTTCCTCACCGCGGCACACGCACCGATGTTCAGCGCAAGAGATGCGCGACCACCGCCATCAGCTCGCGCCACCATCGGAGTTCCGGCTGCGGCGGACCGCAAACGGCAATTCGATATTCAGCGACCTGTTGCTAGCGTTGCTAGCGTTGCTTGACAACGGTGGCAACGCCCCCTCGCCCTGAGGAGAAATGCCGGTTGGGGGCACTGGTGTGCCCCGCCGTCGACCACAACAGAGCCCCGCCTGGAACCCGAATGCATCCCGTGCCTGTTGGTGGTAGGCTCGCCGCCTTCAACTCCGACCCTATCGTGCGGATCATGGTGGCGAACGATGCCGCCGGCGAAGGCGTGAACCTCCAGCGCGGCGCGCACCTGATAGTGAACTACGACCTGCCATGGAATCCGAACCGGCTGGAACAGCGTTTCGGGCGCATCCACCGCATCGGGCAAACCGAGGTCTGCCATCTGTGGAACCTGTGCGCGACCAACACCCGCGAGGGCGAGGTCTACCGACGGCTGCTGGAAAAGCTGGAAGAGGCCCGCGCCGCCCTGGGCGGCAAGGTCTATGACGTGCTGGGCGAGCTGTTCGAGGGCCAGGCCCTGCGCGACCTCCTCGTCGATGCCATCCGTTATGGCGACCGGCCGGAGAAAAAGGCGGAGCTGTTCCGAAAAGTCGATGGCGCCGTGGACGTGGCGGCCATCGAGAAGCTCGTTGCCGAACGCAAGCTGACCTCCGAAGGCATGGACGCCAATGCCGTCTCGGCGATCCGTGAGCAGATGGAGCGGGCGCAGGCGCGGCGGCTCCAGCCGCATTTCATCGGCACCTTCTTCCGCGAGGCCTTCACCCTGTTGGGCGGGCGCATCTCCGAGCGCGAAAAGGGCCGCTTCGAGATCACACGGGTTCCCTCGATCCTCAAGGAACGGGACCGGCTGATCGGCCGCGGCGATCCGGTGCTCGACCGCTACGCGCGTCACCTTCGAGAAGCACCTCATCGCCAGACAGCCGCAGGCCGAGCTGCTGGCCCCCGGCCACCCGCTGCTGGAATCAACCGTCGACGTCGTGCTGGAGCGCTTCCAGCCGCTGCTGAGCCAAGGCGGCGTGCTGATCGACGACGCCGATGAATCATCTGATCCGCGCCTGCTGGTCTATCTCGAACATGCGGTCCGCGACGGCCGCACGGTGAAGTCGGGGGAGCCGCGCGTGGTGTCGCAGCGGCTCCAGTTCATTTACTTGAAGGAGGACGGCACGGCCTTCGACGGCGGGCCGGCACCCTGGCTGGCGGGTGGCCCCCGCGAAGGAATCCGGGGCACGTCCGAGCTGCGTGACATCGAGGCGGTCGATGTTGCCGGATGCGTCGAGGCACAGAATGGCCGCATCATCCAAGGCCTCGACTTGGCCGTGCGCCACCAGGACGACGATTTCGTGGTCCGAAGCTTCTCGCACGACGTCGCGAGCGCTGGTCGAGGTGTTCGACCGCAACGAGGTCACCTTCGTCAGCGTCACCCAGGCGTTCAACACCACGACGTCGATGGGTCGCCTGACCCTGAACATCTTGTTGTCCTTCGCCCAGTTCGAGCGCGAGGTGATCGGCGAGCGCATCCGCGACAAGTTTGCGGCCAGCCGCAAGAAGGGCATGTGGATGGGGGGCTGTGTGCCGCTCGGCTATGACGTCCGCGACCGCAAGCTGGTCATCAACGAAACCGAGGCGCCCACGGTGCGGTCGATCTTCGAGCAGTTCGTCAAGATTGGCTCGGCAACCGTGCTGGCACGGGCTCTGGCCGCTGAGGGGGTGACGACGAAACGCGGCAGGCTGGTCGACAAGGGCTACCTGTACAAGCTGCTGAACAACCGAGTGTACATCGGCATGGCGGTTCACAAGGGACTGGCCTATCAGGGCGAGCACGAGGCCATCGTTGGCCAGGAACTCTGGGACCGGGTTCACACCATCATGTCGGAAAGTCCCCGGCTGCGCGCCAACCGCACCCGCGCCCAGACGCCGGCGCTGCTGAAGGGGCTGATCTTCGGGGCCGACGGTTCCGCGATGTCGCCGACCCACACGCGGAAGGGAAACAAGCTTTATCGCTATTACGTCAGCCAGTCGGTCCTGAAGCGCGGGCCCGAGGCCTGTCCTGTCGGGCGTGTCCCGGCCGCCGAGATCGAAACTGTGGTGGTCGACCAGTTGCGGGCGCTCCTGCGCACCCCCGAGATCATCGTCGCCACGTGGCGCTCGGCGCGATCCGAGATCAACGGGCTGACCGAGGCGGAGGTGCGCGACGCACTCGAAGGGCTCGACCCCCTATGGGATGAACTGTTCCCTGCCGAGCAGGCGCTAATCGTCCAGCTTCTGGTCGAGCGGGTCGAGGTTCGTGCCGACGGTATCGACATCCGGTTGCGCACCGCGGGCCTCGGTTCCCTGGTTGCCGATCTGCGCTCTCCCGACGCGAATCGGAGGGCTGCGTGATGAGCATGGCCGATCATGCCGACACCATTACGGTTCGCATCCCGATGACGTTCCGCAAGCGCGGCGGGCGCAAGCAGGTGATCGCGCCGGATGGCACCGCCGCATGGGTGCCGCCGCGGGCCCGTGTCGACAACACCATGGTCAAAGCGCTGGCGCGTGCGTTCCGCTGGCGCAGGCTGCTGGAAGCCGGCATCTACGGCACCGTTCGAGAGATCGCCGCCATCGAAAAAGTCAGCTCCTCCTACGTCAGCCGCATTCTGCGCATCACTCTGCTAGCCCCCGAGATCGTCGAAGCGATTCTCGATGGGCGGCAGCCGACGGAGATGACCCTCGCCCTGCTCATGGAGCCGTTTGCGGTGGGGTGGGAGGAACAGCGGTCGAGGTTCGATGTCGGCGGTGGCCAGGAGCCGATGGCTCCGCCAAACGGCCGCATAAATTGAAGCAGACCGCCTCCCGCCATCAAACAAAAACGCTTGCCGGCCGGGGGCGGGCCATACACTATTCCGGCGTTGACACCTCGATAGAGGCAGAACCACATTCCGGTGTGACGATGGCAGTGGATCTGTCAGTTGGCGCCGAAGAGTAGGCCAGGATCGGCGCCGAATGGCTGGCTTTTATTCCGGCGTTGACAGTTGTTATTCTCCATACGCATCTGAATGAGCAGGACGACAGGAACTTTTGCCGTTGGACGGAGCGACGGGTTTTGTGGGACGTACCGGGCGCCGACAAGCAACCATCGATCCCGACGAAAGTCGAGTACAACACCGTCGCAAAATGGGTCAACACGACACTGCCGACAGTATGTGCATTTAGTAGTTCCAGTCCGCGCGACCGGTGCTGTCAGGGACCACATGTCGAGGGGAACCATGAAAGTCTTCGTGCTGGATGCGATCAATGCGAAAGGGGTCGACGTGCTGCGCCGGCAGGCGGAGGTGGTCCTGTGGGACGATCCGGCTGTCGGCCAATGGCGTGAGGAGGCGGACGGTATCATCCTGCGGGGGAACACCCCGGTTACGGCGGCGGATTTTGCCATGGCCGTCCGACTAAGGGCCGTCAGCAAGCAGGGAACCGGGGTCGACAAGATCGACCTGGCGGCGGCGCGCGCCCACGGAGTGCGGGTGATGAACACGCCGGCCCTCAACGCCGAGGCGGTTGCCGAGATGGCCATGACGCTGGCGTTGTGTGCCACGCGACAGGTGCCGATGCTCGACCGGTTGTTGCGCGCCGGCGCGCCGGTGGCCCGCGAGGACTTCGACGGCAGCCGGGGTGGTGGTGCCCACGGGTTCTGGGGCAAGACCGTCGGCATCGTGGGCATGGGTGCGATCGGCCGGCGGACTGCGGCCAAATGGCGCGGCGCCTTCGCCATGAACGTGATGTGGTACGATCCCTATGCGCCGGTCGGGGCTTATGCGGATCTCGGCCGACGGGCGGAAACCCTGGCCGACCTGTTGCCGGAGGTCGACCTGCTGTCCATCCACGCGCCGCTGACGGCGGAAACCCGAGGGCTCATCGGCCGAGCCGAACTGGCCATGATGAAACCGAGCGCGGTCCTGGTCAGCGTGGCGCGGGGGGGTATCGTCGACGAGGCGGCGCTGTACGAGGCGTTGGCGTCGGGGGCGTTGTTCGGGGCGGCCCTGGACGTGTTCGAGCGGGAACCGCCGGGGGCCGACCATCCGCTTTTTCGGCTGCCCCATTTCATCGGCACCCCGCACATTGGCGCCGGAACCATCGAATCTCGCGAGGAGTCGTCGATCGCCGTGGCCGAGCAGATGCTGGACGTGCTGAACGGCGGCGAGGGGCGGAACATCTTGGCTTGAAGGGGACTTTTCAAGATTACCTGAACGTTGGGAGGCCGGCCATCTTATCGGGTGATGGTCGCCCATCAATCATCCAGGGCCATCAATTCGAGCAAAATATTCTCCGGTCCTCTCATAAAGACAGTCTGGCGTTTGCCGTTGACGACAGGATTGGAAGCGACCCGGCACCCATGCTCCACTAATCGACAAATGGCTGAATTCAAGTCCTCTACTTCCAAACCGATATGATCAAATCCCACGATGACATCTTCACCTCGGGCGCACAAAACCTCGCCTTTCTTTGAAAGGCGGAGGTTGACTCTGATGCCGTCGACTTCCAGCGTTGCCCCCTCGGCGCTTCCAAACCGGCGCCGTTCAACCAACTGACCGCCCAGGGCAGCGGTCCAGAAGGCGATCATGGCTTCGAGATCCTGGCAGACCAAATGAAGGTGATGAAATTTAAAATGAATCATTGGGCCCATCTTGGTGAACGCCGACCTTAATCGCTTCCAGCGCTACCCTAGCCTTGAATTCCGCCGCGAAGCGATTTCTCGTCACTTTCCCCATCAGTCTGGTCCTTATCAGTCAACGGACCTAACTCAGCAAGGAAGTCAATTCGTTGACCGATTGAAGCGATTCAAGCCGGTGAACGACGGTGAGGATCTTGCTCTGTTCCTCCGACGTCGTGCAGTCCGCCGACTCCACTATGAACTTTTGACAAATCTCGTCGTAAGAGATTGGATTATCGGGCATGCCGCGAGGTGTATCGACCCTGTTTTCGACTACCTGCCCGGACGCGAGTTCGGCCTTGAGAATGCCCGCACGCAGTCTTGGAAACTCGGCTTGAAGCCCCCTGTCTTCCAAAACTGTCGTGCGCGCAGCTAGATCAAGGATATCAGGACTGTTCAGGGTCTCCGGTGTTAAATCAAACCTGCTGACGCGGCCATGGACGAGCGCCAAAGCAACAAGAAATGGCAGTGAAAACTTAGCCTCCTGGGCAGTAAGGGGCCGGACATTGTTCAGGGCTGCCGCGGAACGGTAGGAGCGGAGTTCGAGCCGTTTCACAACCCGCCAGTTGCCGGATAATTGATTTCGAAGCGCCAACGCCGCATCGATGGCCGGGAAAGAGTGACCGCAAGCGGAATGAAGCTTGTGGTAGGCGCTGCAGATTTCGTAGGTGTCCAGCGGCCGGAGCATTGGAGCCGCGTCGAAATCCCCAGCATATGCGTGGAAGAACCCCTCACGGGCCTCAAATACCGAAGCCGGACCAGTGAGCCCATGGCTGGCCAGCAATGCCACCATCACACCATCCATGGCCGCGCGGCCAGGATGGAAATGTTTCACCGTGGCACCGTCCTCGAGAAATGCGAAAAGCCCGGCTCCCGTCGATCCAGCCAATCCGATCGCGTTGATCAGTGTTGGCTCGTCGAGTTTAAGCGCCGTTCCGGCGGCGGCGCAGGAACCAAACGGGCCGATCGTTCCTGTCGAGTGAAAGCCCCGCAGTCTATGCTCCTGATCGATGCAACGACAAACTCGGCCCGCCGCCTCGTATCCGGCAACGACCGCCGTAATGAAATCCAGACCGCTGAGATGCCGATCCTCTGCCACCGCCATGGCGGCGGGGATAACGACCGCTGCGAGGTGGAGCCCCGAAACATACCTATGCGAGTCATCCAGTTCCTCGGCGTGGGCAATCATCCCGTTATACAGGCAGGCACCTAGGAGGCTCCCGGTCTCCTTTCGCCCTACCAGTGTCTGTTGGCCTGGCCCCATGTACCGAGCAACGTTAAAGGCGACTTCGCGGGTCTTTGCCCGTTTGGCGGCAAAGCATGCTGCCAAAAAATCGACCATGCAGCATTTCGTCTTGAGGATGATCTCGTTCGGCAATCGATCCTGATGAATTTGCCCAAGCACCCTGGCCAATGATGTGCTCAAGGTGCCACAATGCTCGCCAATTTGCGTCATCGTTAAATCCTTTGTGTAAGACACCTTCGGACCGTTTGAGTTCGGAAGCGATCGCGCGAAGAGTTACGATCCTGCCTCGCCATTTTCGAACTCGATCAACAATCGATCCCTGGAGTGCTCGAGATGTCGCCGCACGGCTTCCTCGGCCTCCTTGCGGTTACCGCTGAGCAGAGCCAAGTAGATTTGCTTATGCTCGGCAAGACGCGCCGCCTTGATCTCCCTCTCCTCGGCGAGCGCCATCTTCATGGACCGCCATAGGGGCTGCGTCAAAGAACTGGTGATAAGCCGGATCGTTTGGATGATAACTGGATTTCCCGTGCATTCGGCAATACTGACGTGAAATTCGAAATCTGCTTGGGAATAGCTGCTAAGATCATTCTCCTTAACGGCCCTCATCAGGCGCGTCACCTGCATCTCGACTTTTTGAAGGCCCTCTTTGGAGGCACAATGGCAGGCCAGGGAGGCAACACCGGGTTCGAAGGCAATCCGAGTATCGATGGCTAGAAATGGATCGTCATTTGACGAAAATAAGGACTCGAGCGACGACCGCCAGTTCTCCGTTCTATTAAGGTTGATGACAAAGTTACCCTGACTGTGGCGGACTTCCAGAACTCCCAATATCTGAAGAGCCGCGATCGATTCTCGAAGTGTGTTTCGGCTCACGCCCAGTTCATTGGCCATGACCCTTTCCGGTGGAAGCTTGTCTCCCGGCCCGAAGTGCTTTTTAATCTCAGCCAAAAGCGCCTCGGTTGCGAGGTGGCTTTTTTTCTTTGCTTCGATCTTATGGAAAGCCATGGCCGGGTTCTTTCGGGGCAGGATGGGGCTTTCATGCATACTCCGAAAGTTGCAATAAAGCCCAGTTCAATTAAACCCGCCAATAGCGGTTGGGGGGTCCGGGCTCTTCGTCGTTGAAGAGC
>JAVEYE010000119.1:0-10174 GCA_034003665.1 Rhodospirillales bacterium
CCCAAAAAGGCGGGTGTTGCGCCAAATAAACCATACAACCGCGGGGTGGAGCAGCCCGGTAGCTCGTCAGGCTCATAACCTGAAGGTCGCAGGTTCAAATCCTGCCCCCGCAACCAAAAATAAGACGAAATATCAGTGACTTACGAAAACGCCTCGGCTCATAATCCGGGGCGTTTCTGCGTTCAGGGGCAATTTAGGGGCAGTTGCTCCCAAGGACTGCCCACAATCCGCCATCAAATCCAGCAGGGGCGCTGCCCCAAGCCTGGCGAAAATTGCGCGCCACTCGGAAGGCGCTTGTGGTATCGTGAAGAGAACAAATAACGAACGACGAGGTATCGCTATCGAATGAAGACAGCGCGTCCGCCAGCAACCGCCGCCAGTCAGACAGGCTCGCTCAAAAACACCATCGACCGGCTTCGCGAGACCATCGAGCGGACAGCTCCGCGCCCCTCCATGCGCCCAGCCCCGGCGAACGACAACCAGCCGGACTTCTTCGTGCCCTCGCTCTACGACAT
This sequence comes from Rhodospirillales bacterium, assembly GCA_034003665.1. Lineage (GTDB taxonomy): Bacteria > Pseudomonadota > Alphaproteobacteria > Rhodospirillales > Shumkoniaceae > Shumkonia. Next base: position 516 of record JAVEYE010000119.1, read on the forward strand.
TCCCGTCAAGGACGGGGTCGATCTCATGGACGTCGCCGTGTTCCCGACGGTGCCGACGCCGCCACGGTGGCGGCGGTCATCCGGGCGTTGAAGGAATGATCGGCCCCGCGGGTCGGCGGCGCAGTTCCAGGCGCTGTTCGAGGGGTTGGACTACCGGCCCATCTGCCGCGGGTCGAGACGGTGGTCGATGTCGAGACGTCGGTCTGTCCCTGCTGTGGCGGCACCCTGCACCGGATCGGCGAGGACGTCTCGGAACGCCTCGATATCATTCCCGCCCAGTTCCGGGTGCTGGTGGTGCGCCGGCCCCGATACGGCTGCCGGACCTGCCAGGACGTGGTGGTCCAGGCGCCGGCGCCGGCCCGCCTGATCGAGGGCGGCCTGCCCACCGAAGCCACCGTGTCCCAGGTGCTGGTCGCCAAGTATGCCGACCATCTTCCCCTGTACCGGCAGGCCCAGATCTATGCCCGCCAGGGCGTCGCCCTGGATCGTTCGACGCTGGCCGATTGGGTCGGCCGGGCCGCCTTCCTGCTGCGGCCTGTCCATGAGAGGCTGCTGCAACGGCTGAAGACCTCGGTCCGGCTGTTCGCCGACGAGACGACGGCCCCGGTGCTGGATCCCGGGCGGGGCAGGACCAAGACCGGCCAGTTGTTCGCCTATGCCCGGGACGACCGGCCGTGGGGCGGCGGCGATCCGCCCGGCGTCGCCTATGTCTATGCTCCGGACCGCAAGGCGGAACGGCCGATCGCCCATCTGGCGGGCTTTGCCGGGATCCTGGAGGTGGACGGCTATGCCGGCTACAAGGTGCTGGCCGAACAGGGCAATGTGCGGCTCGCCTTCTGCTGGAGCCATGTCCGGCGGAAGTTCTATGAACTGGCGCAGGGCGGCCCGGCGCCGATCGCCTCGGAAGCCCTGAACCGCATCGCCGCGCTCTACCGGATCGAGGACGACATCCGGGGGCGGTCCGCCGAGGAGCGGCGCGCCGTCCGCCAGGAACGGACCAGGCCCTTGATCGAGGCCCTGGAGCCCTGGCTGCGCGAGAAACTCTCGCTGATCAGCCAGAAGACCAAGCTCGCCGAGGCGATCCGCTATGCGCTCTCACGCTGGGCCGGGCTTTGCCTGTTCCTCGAGGACGGCCGCATCGACATCGACAACAACACCGTCGAGCGCGCCATCCGACCGCTCACCCTCAATCGCAAGAACGCCCTCTTCGCCGGGTCCGACGGCGGCGCCGAGCACTGGGCGACCCTCGCCTCGCTCATCGAAACCTGCAAGCTCAACGACGTCGACCCTTATGCCTACCTGGCCGACGCCATCACCCGCATCGTCAACGGCCATCCGCAGAGCCGCATCGACGACATCCTGCCCTGGGCCTATCCCGCCGCCGCCACCCTCAGGGCCGTGGCCTGAGAACACCGCTTACCCACTCCCGGGGACACGATCTCTTCGTCGCCGGCAGAGGGAGTCAGCGGGAGTTATTAGAGACGGCGAACCTTCGCCAAGGCAGATCAAGCCATCCCGCCCAACGTTTTTCCCGGCAATGGACGATCTCTGGGAGACAGATCACGCTTTTTCGCTCTGTCCCCGGCTTTCCTCGATTTTTGACTTCACGCGACGCCCCAGGATCATCGGAAGGACAAAGCCGACGATGGCGATGGTCCAGAGAGCGATGGCCAGCGGGCTTCCGACCAGGATTGACCAGTCGCCGTCCGAAATCGTCAGGGCGCGACGCAGGTTCACTTCCATTTCATTGCCGAGAAGGATGCCAAGAATGACTGGCACGAGGGGTACCCCCAGTTTGCGGAGCACCCAGCCCATCAACCCGAAGCCGACCATCAGCATCACATCGAAAGTCGAGCCGGTTAGGCCATAGATTCCGACGAAGGCAATCATCGCAACCACCGGCATCAGAATGCGCGTCGGTATCAGAAGCACACGGGTGAAGAGGCCGACCAGCGGGAGGTTCAGCGCCAGCAGCATGAAGTTTCCGATGAAAAGAGCCGCGATCAGGCCCCAGACGATGTCCGGGTTCTTGGTGAACAGCAGCGGGCCGGGGGTGACGTTGAGGGCCAACAGCACCGCAAGAAGCACGGCCGTCGTGCCGGACCCGGGGACGCCGAGCGCAAGCATCGGTACGAGCGAGCCGCCGCACGAGGCATTGTTGCCGACCTCAGGCGCGGCGACGCCGCGGGGATCGCCCTTGCCGAAGGTCTTGCCCTCGCGGTCGACGGTCATTTTTTCCAAGGAGTAGGCGAGGAACGAACCGAGCGATGCCCCCGCACCGGGCAGGACGCCGGCGAGGAATCCGATCACGGTCGCGCGCCCCGCCGTGGGAATGCATTTCCTGATGAGGGACCACTTGGGCCACAAGCGGCCGATACGCATCGCCCCCGGCTTGCCCACGGCGCCGCCCCTGTGATGTTCAAGGAAGACGAACACTTCGCTGACGGCAAACAGGCCGACGATGGCGATCAGGAAGTCGATCCCGTCGAACAGGTGAATATGGCCGAACGTGAACCTTTGCGACCCGGGCTGCGAGTCGCTCCCGATCATCGCGATGCCGAGGCCGAGCGCCGCGGCGAACACCGATTTCGCCTGATTGCTGGTCGAGATTCCCCCCAGTGTCGCAAAAGCCATTGTGTAGAGCACGAAATACTCGGCCGGGCCGAAAAGAAGCGCGATCTTCACCAATTGCGGAGCCAGCAAGGCCAATCCGCAGACCGACATGATGGACCCGAAGAAGGAGCCGATGCCCGACAGGGACAGCGCCTCGCCCGCCTTGCCCTGCAGGTTCATCGGATAGCCGTCGAGGCAGGTCATCATCGCCGGTTCGTCGCCCGGGATGTTGAGCAGAATCGACGAGATCCGGCCGCCATACATGGCGCCGTAAAAAACCGAAGTCAGCAGGATCATCGCCGGCGTCGGGCCGAGCCCAAGCGAAAAGGCGATGGGAATCAGGATGGCGACGCCGTTGGCCGGCCCGAGGCCCGGCAGTGCTCCAAACAGCGTACCCAGAAAACAGCCCATGAGTGCCAGGAGAAGGTTTTCGACGGTAAGGGCGACGACGAAACCATCGGCAAGACTCGCGAAAATATCCATGGATCCCGCCCCTCAGAACCCGAATGGGCCCTTGGCCAGGGACAGGCCGAGGACCGTGTGAAAGACGAAGTAGATGCCTCCGGAGGTCGCAACCCCGACAACAAGGGCGTTGAGCGGTCTCGTTTCCAGCCGCCACGTCAGATAGGCGGTGGCGAAGGCGGTCGAGATCACGAACCCCGCCTTGGGCAAAATCCAGGCGTACAGAAACAGCACGGCGGCGGCATAAATGATCTCGCCGAAGTCTCTCAGCCTTGGCCATGTGGGTTCGTCATCCGGCCGCAGCAGGAAGAACACCGAACAGATGACGAGCACGACGCCGATGATGTAGGGGAATGTCCGCGGGCCGACGACATCGACCATGAAGCTGTCGGGAATGATCGATGCGGCCCAGAGATAGAAGACGGCAAGGGCCAACCCGACCCCGCCGAATATCCGGTCGCTCATCCTCGCCTCCTGTCGAGGAAGGGGCAGGAGGCTGCCCCGATAGAGCAGCCTCCTCGCCGGGATTACTTGAGGATACCGATTTCCTTCGACAGCCTGGTGATGTCCGCGATGTTGCCGCGGACGAACTTGTCCACGTCCTCGCCGAAATTGTTGAAGGGCTCGATGGCGGCACCCTCCAGCATCTTCTGGAAGCCTTCGTCCTCGGTCATCTTCATGATCGCGTTCTTCCAGTATTCCTTCGCCTCCGCCGATGCGCCATTCGGCATGTACAGGCCGCGCCAGTTGGCGCCGATCACGTCATAGCCCTGCTCCTTCGCCGTAGGGATGTCGGGGAAGCTCTTCATGCGCTTTGGAGCCAGGATCGCGAGCACTCGGACGTCGCCGGATTCCACAAATCCGCGAATCTCGGAAAAGTCGCCCGACACGGCCTCGACCGCGCCCGAAAGTAGGCCGGTCATCGCTTCGCCGCCGCCGGAATAGGCGACGTATTTGAGCTTGGTGACGTCCTTGACGCCGGCGGCCTGGGCGACGAGCATCGGCTTGATGTGGTCATAGCTGCCAACCGACGAACCGCCGGAGATGCCGACCGAACGCGGATCGGCCTTGATGGCCTCCATCATATCCTTGAGGGTCTTGAACTTGGAATCCTTCTTGACCGCGATCGCGCCATACTCGGCACCGAAGGTCGCCAGCCAGTGCACGTCGTCTGCCGACGCGCCCTTGAAGATGCCTTGAGCCAACCGGGCGCTAGTGCTGACCGAGGCGGCGACGATCAGGTTGTTGTCGGTGTTGCGTTCTTTGGTGACGTGAGCGAAAGCGACGCCGCCGCCGCCGCCCGACATGTTAGTCACCTGCATCGCGTCCTTGGTCAATCCGAGATCAAACAGGAACTTCGCCGTGGTGCGGCAGATGAAATCCCAGCCGCCACCCGGATTTGACGGTGCGATGCACTGTGGGTTCTCCGGCGTGAAGGCTTGGGCCTGCGGGACAGCCAAACCCATAACGGCTGCCGACGCGGCGATGACGCTAAACCCCAATATCTTGACGAGCTTCATGTTAACTCCTCCACAGAGTGACATCCAACCGAGCCAAGGCCTCGCTGTCGGTCCGGCTCGGACCAAAAAAGAGTCCGATCATCCGATCGCTTGGCATTTCCGCATCGACGGGCCCCTGGGGAAGAGTAACCCGCGCGACGCCTCTCCTGAGTACAAGTTTGTTTTTATGATTAGTTTTTTACGCAAATAAATCCAATTATGTCAAATGTAATCCTTTCCTGAACTTGAAGCGTTTGAAAGCGTGTATCGCCACGGGTGGAAGAAACATTACGAGCCGACATTATGCGACGATATTGAACAGACCGGATTCCCTCTGGTGATCAATCTGCACATCAACATAGCACAGCGGCTGTTACGGCCGGGCGTAACGCGATGCGAACTTTTCACGCACGCCGGGATTGCAGAGCCCGACCTCAGGCAGTTCACCGCCCAGCATCCGAACGAGGTTCGCGGCCGCCTGCGTGAGGGTCCGCTCGCGCGTTCGCACAGTCGTCCCGGCATGGTGCGGGGTGATGATCAGTCGCCCGATTCCCAGCAGCGGGCTGTCGTCGGGAAGCGGCTCGGGCTCCATCACGTCGAGTGCCGCCCCGCCCAGCCGGCCGTCGCGCAGGGCACAGACCAGGGCCGGCTGGTCGACCAGGGCAGCGCGGGCGGTATTGACGAGCAAAGCGCCTCGCTTCATGCGGTCGAGCCGCCTGGTATCGATCATGCCGCGTGTCTCGGCTGTCACCGTCATGTGCAGCGACACGACGTCCGATGCCGCCAGCAGGTCGTCCAGATCGACCCGTTCGGCACCGGCGTCGGCGAACGTCGCCGCATCCTGGAACGGATCGTAGGCGATCACCCGCATACCTAGCGCCTTCATCCGCCGCGCCACCAGCCGTCCGACGCTGCCCAGGCCGACGATGCCGAGGACCGAGCCTTCGACGTCGCCGCCGACAATCCGCCGGGCCTCCTTCCAGCGGCCGGTCCGCACCAGGCGGTCGAGCTCGGTCACGCGGCGGAGCAGCGACAGGATCAGTGCCACCGTGTGCTCGGCGACGCCGAGGGCGTTGGCGCCGGGCGTGTTGACGACAGGGATGCCGCGCTCGGTGGCGGCGTCGAGGTCGATGGCTTCGATGCCGGCACCGTATTTGGAGAGGGCCCGGAGGGCGGGGGCCGCCTCGATGACCGATCGTGGAACCTTCTCGAAGGCGGTCAGGATGGCCCCCTCGACGCTCGCGAAGACGGCGGCCAGTTCGTCGGCGTCGTATACCCGCTCCGGCTCGACCACGATCTCGCAGCCGGGCTCCAGGATCGGTCGCGCAAATTCATAGAACTGCCAGAGCGTCCCCGGGAAGTAGACCTTCGGTCGTGCCATGTCCCCCGTCCTTCGGGCTCGGGACGCCGATCAGCGCCCGGGCGGCTGTGCTGCTTCCGTCCCCCCGGTTTCCTCTGCGTAACGGCAGGCTCCGACCGTCACCAGACCAGCCTCCCACGGCTGAGGGCGTTATTGCATTTTTTTGTTAAATACACCAGTTTAGGCGGGGAGGCAACAGGTCACTGGTAGCGGCTCGCGAGATCGGCTATTGAATGCCGAGGAGGCAGGGAGAGCCACAATGGCTAAGGGCAGTCTGTCACTCCAGATCGCGGCGCAGATCGTGGATCACATCCGCGCGCACGGCCTCAAGCGCGGCCAGCATCTGCCCAGCCAGACGCTGGCCGACGCCCTCCGCGTCTCGCGGGCTCCGGTGACCGCCGCGCTTCGGCTGCTAGAGGGGCTGAAGATCGTTCGCGCCGAGCCCAATCGCGGTTACTTCCTGCAGAACGACGCCGACCAGATCGGCGACGTGCAGCTGCCGCGCGCCCTCGCCGACGACGAGGAGAGCTATATCATGATCGCCGAGGATCGGCTGGCAGGGAGACTGCCGGACCGCATCAGCGAGAGCGAGCTCATGCGGCATTATCGGCTGTCGCGCGGGCGCCTGCTGAAGATCCTTCACCGCATTGCCGACGAGGGCTGGATTGAACGCCGGCCCGGCCAGGGCTGGGAATTCCGGCCGGTCCTGACCTCGCGGGAAAGCTACGAGCAGGCCTATCGCTTCCGCTCGGCCATCGAGGTGTCGGCAGTGCTGGAACCCACCTTCCGGGTCGACCGCACCGCCTTCGACGCCGCCCGCGCCCAGCAGGTCGCGCTGCTTCAAGGCGGTCTCGACAGGCTGTCGCGCTCGGGGCTGTTCCAGGTCAACTCGGGTTTCCACGAAATGATCGTCGGCTGCTCGCACAACGAGTTCTTCCTGGAAGCCATCCGGCGGGTCAATCGCCTGCGCCGCCTGATCGAGTACCACGCGACCCTGGATCGCAGCCGCCTCCAGCAGCAGTGCCAGGAGCACGTGGAAATCCTCGACCGCCTCGAAGACGGCGACATGTCCTCGGCAGCCGCCTTCCTGAAGCTCCACATCGAGGGTGCCCGCAAGATCAAGGTCGGCACCGTCGACTGACGCCGGGAGGCGCCGGGGCGGGCACCAACGGCCTCCAACGAGATTGCATTTTTTATCCTTATAATGTAGCGTCGCCCGCAGCGATCAACCTCGGCCCGGCCCCTCGGGGCAGAACAGGGTGGCATGATCCCGATCATCGAACTGAGCAGCGCCGGCAACGTCTGGCGCATCGTCGATCTTCCTGCCTTCGCCGGCGAACGGCTGGCAAGGCTGCCGTATCTGCATCGCGTGCTGCTCGAGAACGTGCTGCGCCACGCGGTCGGAGGCGACCTCGGCGCCGCGCAGGCGATCCTGGGCTGGCTGGAGCGGACCACCAGCGACGCCGAGATCGCCTTCCATCCCGTGCGCGTGATGATGCACGACACGACATGCGTTCCCGCCCTGGTTGACATCGCCGGTCTGCGGGCCGCCGTCGCCGAGGCGGGGGGCGACCCGGCCCGACTCAATCCGGTCCTGCCGGTCGACGTGTCGGTCGACCATTCGCTCGCCGTCGACCGCTTCGCCGCGCCCGACGCGATGGCCTTCAACATGGGCCGCGAGTTCGAGCGCAACGGCGAACGCTACCGCTTCATGAAATGGGCCACCCAGGCCCTGGACGGCCTCTGCGTCCATCCGCCCGGCACCGGCATCATGCACACCCTCAACCTGGAGCGCTTGGCCAGCGTGGTGGCGACCGAAACGCGGAACGGCGAGGTCTGGGCGGTGCCCGACACCCTGATCGGGACCGACAGCCACACGCCGATGATCAACGGCATCGGCGTCGTCGCCTGGGGCGTCGGCGGGCTAGAGGCCGAGAGCGTTCTGCTCGGCATGCCGGTGATGATGCGGGTGCCCGACGTGGTCGGCGTGCGGCTGTCCGGCGCCCTGCGGGAAGGCTGCCTCGCCACCGACGCCGCGCTGGCCGTTACCGAGCGGCTGCGGAAGATCGATCTGGCCGACCGCTTCGTCGAGTTCTTCGGCCCCGGGGTCACCGCGCTGTCTGCGGGCCAGCGCGCCGTCATCGCCAACATGACTCCGGAATTCGGCGCAAACTCGGGCTACTTCCCCATCGACGACCGGGTGATCGAGTATCTGGCTGCCACCGGCCGATCGCCCGCCCAGGTCGCGCTGGTCCGCGACTACGCCAGGCGCCAGGGGCTGTGGTTCGACCCGCAGGCCCACCCGCGGTACACCGACGAGATCGAGATCGACCTTTCGACGGTGAGGATCTGCGTGGCCGGGCCCCGCCGCCCGCAGGACCGCCTGCCGGCGGGCGCCACCGGCCGGGCGATCGCCGCCCTCCATCGCCCCAGTCGCCCAGCCCAGGGTGGCGCCAAGGCGCCGCCGGACGGGGCGGTGGCGATCGCCGCCATCACCAGCTGCACCAATACGTCGGACCCCGGCTTGCTGGTGGCGGCCGGCCTGCTGGCGCGCAAGGCGCGGCGTCTCGGCATCAAGCCGCCAGCCTGGGTGAAAACGTCGCTCGCCCCGGGGTCGCCCACCGCCGAGCGCATGCTGCGCCGCGCCGGCCTGCTCGACGATCTGGCGGCCGTCGGCTTCGGCATCGTCGGCTATGGCTGCACCACCTGCATCGGCAATTCCGGGCCGCTGACCGCCGACATCGAACAGGCGGTCCGCGAGCGCGGCATCCTTCCGGTCGCCGTGTCGTCCGGCAATCGCAACTTTCCCGGCCGCGTCCATCCGCGTCTGGATGCAGCCTTCCTGGCCTCGCCGCCGCTCGTCGTGGCCTTTGCCCTGGCGGGCGACGTCGACCGTGACATCCTCGCCGAGCCGCTGGCCCACACGGCTGATGGTGCGCCGGTGAGGCTGGCCGATCTCTGGCCGTCGGGCGCAGAAATCGATGCCGCCACGGCGGCGGCAGTCGATCCGGCCGACTACCCGGCCAGCTATGCCACCGCCGAGGCAAGCCGGGTGTGGCGGGCGCTCGACGCGCCGGCCGGCGCGCTGTTCCCGTGGGACGAGGCCTCCACGTACATCCGCCGGCCACCCTTCGCATCCGCCGGAGACGGCAGCCGGCTCGGCCGCTATCGCGCCCAGCCGCTGCTGGTGCTGGGCGACGACATCACCACCGATCACATCTCGCCGGCCGGCCAGATTTCTGCCGGTACCGTAGCCGGCGATCATTTGGTGGCGTGCGGCGAGGACGCCGATGACCTCAACGTGTTCGCGGCCCGCCGCGGCAACTGGCGGCCCATGCTGCGCGGCCTGTTCACCAACGGCTCGGTGCGCAACCTGCTGGCCCCGGAGATCCCGCCCGGCTCGACGGTCCATGCCGGCACCGGCGAAGTGATGCCGCTGTTTCGGGCCGCGGAGCGCTACCGGACCGAGGGCGTCTCGACGGTCATCGTGGCGGGCGAGCGATACGGCATGGGCTCGTCGCGCGACTGGGCGGCGAAAGGGGTGGGCCTGCTGGGGGTGCGCGCCGTGCTGGCGCTCAGCTTCGAGCGCATCCACCGCTCCAACCTGATCGGCATGGGCATACTGCCACTGAAGTTGCCTGCTGACGCATCGCCCCGGACACTCGCTCTCGCACCCGGTGACGAGATCGAAGTGGACGCCCCGCTCGCCGGCTTGGCTCCGCGGG
>JAVEYE010000120.1:0-10142 GCA_034003665.1 Rhodospirillales bacterium
TTTCGCCCGCCCGATAGTGCCGGACAGCCGCCCAATCCAGCACCGACTCGATTCGGCCCCGCACGCGGCTTGCGGTCTCGGTCTTGGTGGTCCAGATGGGCTCCAGGACCTTCATCACCAGGCCCGTATCGACCGCCGACACCGGCAATTCGCCGATGACCGGGAAGGCATAGGTTGTCAGGGTCGATGTCCATTGCGCGGCATGCTTGGCGTTTTGCCATCCCGCCTCGTGCGCCTTGATGTAGGCCTCGGCGCACTGCTTAAAAGTCATGGCCTTGGCGAGCTCAGCCAGCGCAGCAAGCTTGGCGGACTTGCGTGCCTCTATGGGGTCGATGCCATCGCGCACGAGTTTTCGGGCATCCGCGGCCTTGTCTCGGGCCTCGGCCAGGGTCACGTTCCTGTCACCGGCCGGGCCCAAGCCCATGTCCCGGCGCCTGCCGGCGAGCATGAAGCGAAAGATCCAGGTCTTCGCCTTCGCTTCGGTCACCTGGAGGTAAAGGCCATCGCCATCACCGTACAAACCGGGCTTGCTCATGTTACGCACGGCAACCGCCGTCAGCTTTTCCTTCTTACGAGCCATGGCATCATTGCTCTAGACCCATCATTCTACCCATCATAGACGAGTGGATGGATGCGAACAAGGGCAAACGAACCTGAACGAAAGCGGCCCATAAACCCTTTGATTTCCTGCGATTTTATGAATATATACGGACGATAACGAACTAAGCAGAACGATAAAGTGGCGGAGGGAGTGGGATTCGAACCCACGATACCCTTTCGGGGTATACACACTTTCCAGGCGTGCGCCTTCGACCGCTCGGCCATCCCTCCCTGGAGGGGCGCCAACCTAGCCGAGGAAGGCGGCCTCTGCAACGGTTTTGAGGCGGGCCCGGGCGGGGACCTGGGTGCCGCGCCGCCACCGTCGGAGTTGCCTTCGATGGCCTGAAAAGCGCACAATGGGCGAAGGGAGGTCAGGCGACGAAAGCCGTCGGCCGCAGGCCATTCCGGGTCGGCCGAACGTGGCCCGGACAGGAGCGAAAACGATGTCGATCGACGCGCAAGGCGTGGTGCGGGCGCTGGTCCGGGCGGCCGAATCCGCCCATGAGCGGCCGGCCGGCGAGGGCCGCCGGCCCACCATCATCGTGTCCCGAACCATGGGCAGCGGCGGCGATGCGGCGGCCCGCGCCCTGGGCGCCCGCCTGGGACTCGACGTCTACGGCTCGGAGATCCTCGACGCGGTGGCCCGCCAGGCCAAGGTCGACAAGAGGCTGATGGCCACCCTCAACGAATACGCCGTCACCTCCGCCGATGCCTGGCTTTACGCCGCGTTCTTCGCCAAGAACGTCAGCCGCGACGACTACCTGGCCCAGTTGGCCGCCACCGTGCGCGGGCTGCACCGCCTGGGCGGCGTCATCCTGGGGCGCGGCGCCTACGTGATTCTCGAAAACCGCCCGGCGCTTCGCGTGCGCATCACCGGTTCGGTCGAGGCCTGCGCCGCCCGGGTCGCCGAGGAGGACGGCATCGGGCTGGAGGAGGCCAAGGAGAAGGTCCGCGAGAGCAACCGCAAGCGCGGCAAGTTCGTGTGGGACATGTTCCACCGCCGCCTCAACGACCCCACCAACTTCGATCTCGTCGTCAACACCGACAGGCTGGCCTCGACGGAACCGGTGGTCGAGCTGATCGTCGACATGCTGCGGGCAAGCGGATTGGACGCCCCCAAATCGGCTGCGGCGGGCTGATCCGTCGGTTGCCGTTCGGTCAGTCGGCCTCGCCGACGAAGGCGGCGCCCTCGGCGCCGTGGAAGAAGCCGTTGGAAAAGGCCATGCCGCCGGCCAGCGCCTCGAGGCGGGAGTCGGCCTCGGCGGTGTCCAGGCGGCCTTGGGCGACGGCGCGGAAGACCTCGGCCACCGCCACCATGTCGACGGCGTGGGGCGACAGCCGCAGGCGGCGGATGCCCATGCCGAGCAGCGCCCCCACCTCGGCCGCCAGGTTGGCGCAGGTGGAAGACAGCGTCTGGGTGCCGTTGACGGCCAGGAAGGCGGCGCCGTCCAGGGTGTCGACGGCCAGCCCGTCGCCATCCTCGCGGCAGACGATCCGGCAGTCGTCCTTCGTCCGGTCGCGGCTCCTCGCCGCGTAGCAGCGGGCCGAGAGGGCCAGCGGCACACGGCCGAACACCTGCACCTCGAGTTCGATGGGCGAGGCCGCGGCCAGCGCCATGAGAGAGGCCTTCGGCAGCTCGAACGGCAGGCAGGCGCGAACGGCGCCGCGCCCGGCAAGGTAGGCCAGCGTGCCTTCGTTGTAGACGTTGACGTAGGGCCCGATGGCGTGCGCCCGGCCGGCCAGGAGCGCCGCGGCCGCCATGTCGTTGGCCTCGACCAGGGCGTCCGTCCTGGCGGCCAGACCCTCGACCGCCGCCAGTTCCGCCCGGTTCATGATCAGCGCCAGGGAAGACAACACGACTTCCTTGCCGGCCCGGGCCAGCCGCTCGTGCACCGCCTCCATCACCTTGGCGTAGAGACCGGCCCGCTTGAAGCACACCACCTCGCCCAGATGGACGGTATCGACGTCGGCCTCGTCGGCGATGCGGAAATGGAAATCGCGCCATACCTCGGGTTCCCACGCGAACAGCACGGGGCCGAGGCTGAGCAGGGCGGGACCGGCGGCGCTCATCGGCCCTTCACTGCCAGCTTCGCCGGTAAGCGCCGGTGGTCTGCCGGCCGCCCTCGGTGAGGACGGCCAGTTGCTCGGCCGGCAGCGGGGCGCCGGCGGCGACGGCGTCGACCGCCTTGCGGAACGCCGCCACGACCTGCGCCACGTAGGCGCGGCCGCGCTGGCGGCCCTCGATCTTGAGCGCCGTCACCCCGGCCGCCGCCAGTTCGGGCAGCATGGTCAGCGCGTTCAGCGAGGCCGGTTCCTCGAACAGATACGACGTTTCGCCGGCCACCCGATAGCGCCCCTTGCAGGCGGTGGGGTAGGCGGCGCGCTCGGTCCCCTCGACGATGTTGAGCGTGAAGTCGCCCAGCTTGGTGACGGTTGACTCGCCCTTCTCGATGTAGCGGACATGGGCGGCCGGCGAGCACACGCCCTCGCGGTTGGGCGAGCACGGCGTCGCGTAGGAGGCGAGCGTGCAGCGCCCCTCGGCCATGACGCACAATCCGCCGAACACGAAGACCTCGGTTTCCACCTCGATGACGGCGTTGAGCGCGGCGATCTCCTCGATGGTGAGGACTCGCGGCAGCACCACCCGGCGCACCCCCAGTTCCTCGCGGTAGAAACGGATGGCCGCTGGGTTGGAGGCCGAAGCCTGTACCGACAGGTGACGGCGGAGATCGGGATGGGTGCGGGCCGCATAGTCGGCCAAGCCGATGTCGGCCAGGATGACGGCGTCGGCGCCGAGCCGCGCCGCGTCGTCGACGGCGCGGTGCCAGGGGTCGAGGCGGCCGGCCCGCGGATAGGTGTTGATGGCGACCAGCACGCGGGCGCCCCGGTCGTGGGCGTAGGCGATGCCGTCCCTCAGTTCGTCGCGGTTGAAATTGAGGCCGGGAAAGTTGCGGGCGTTGGTTTCGTCGCGGAAGCCCAGGTAGACCGCGTCCCCTCCGGCGTCGACGGCGGCGCGCAGGCTGGCCGGCGTCCCGGCCGGGCAGACCAGTTCGAGGCGCCGGGTCATGACGGCGTCGGCGCGCGGCGGGTCCGGCCGGGGCCGCCGCCGGCGCTTTCCATGCGCTCCTCGAGCTCGCGAAGTTCGGCGGCCTGGGCCTCGGTGCGGCGCACGGCCGGCGCGATGACGGCCTCGCGCAGGGTTTCCAGGTCGCCGGCCGCCCGCGACACCAGGGCGGCGAGCCCGTTGATGGTCAGGCGGGCCGGCCCGGCCAGCGGGCCGAACATCGAGGCCAAATCGGCGGTCAGGTCGATCTCGGAGTCGTCGACCGCGTTGCGCAGCGCCACCACCGCCTCGGTATCGCCTTCCACCACCAGGTCGCGCGAGAAGAACAGCGCATCACCGTCGAGCCGCCCCTCGGCCAAGTCGACCAGCATCATCAGCGGCCCGCGGATGGTGGCGCTCGCCGTCTGGGCGGCGGCGTCGGTTCCGGAAAGGGCGGTCAGGCGCGGCCGCTCGGGGTCGGTCTCCAGCAGAAACACGAAGGGCAAGTCGATGGGATCGATCAAGAAACTGGGCGCGCCGACGCCTTTCAGTCGGTCGAACAGGCCGGGATGACGCCGCCTGAGGATGCGCACGGCCAGCGCCAGGGCGGGCCGCAGGGCCGCCGGCGGCAACGGACGGGCGGCCAGGCCGGCCAGCAGAACCGGCGAGAAGGGCGGGGTCAGGCGGCGCGATCGATCCATGCTCCTGCTATACCTCATCGCGGGAGGGTGGGGCAACGCCGCGAAGGCAAGTTTGCTTTGGCGCCGTCGCAACGAATGCGGCTAGGATGGCGCATGCGCGCGCTTTTTCCGATCGGTTGGCTGTTGTTGTTCGCGGCGGCTCTCGGCGCCGCCGCCGAAACGGCGGCCCGACTGGGGCCCCACGCCGGGGGCTTCCTGCTGACGGCCTATGACGTGTGGTATGCGCTGGCCCCGGGCAGCCTGGTGGTGAGCAAGATCCGCATCGAGGCCCTGCTCGGCCCGTGGGCGTGGGACCCGCTGACGACAAGCGTGCTGGCGGTGCCCCTGTGGGCCCTGTTCGGCCTGCCCGGCGGGTTGATGCTCTGGCTCAGCCGCCACCGCCTTGGGCCGCGCGACGCCGCCGAACAGCAGGAGGAGGACGCCCTTTTCCTCTACGACTCCCTGGTCGACCGGGCGAAGGAAGAAGAGCGCGAATTCGCCGCCTTCAGGGAAAGGATGGATGCCGAGAGGGCGGGCGCCGACACACCGGCGGCCGCGTCGGAGGAGGACCGGCGCTAGCTGTCGCCGCTCTTCAGCACCGCCAGGAAGGCGGACTGCGGGATCTCGACCTTGCCGAACTGGCGCATGCGCTTCTTGCCGGCCTTCTGCTTTTCCAGGAGCTTGCGCTTGCGGGTGATGTCGCCGCCGTAGCATTTCGCCGTCACGTCCTTGCGCAGCGGGCTCACCGTGGCCCGCGCGATGACGTTGCGCCCGATGGCGGCCTGGATGGCGATCTTGAAGAGCTGGCGGGGGATGAGGTCCCTCAACCGATCGCAGATGGCGCGGCCGCGGCTTTCGGCGTAGGCGGCGTGGCAGATGAAGGACAGCGCGTCGACCGGTTCGCCGTTGACCAGGATTTCGACCTTCTCCAGCTTGCCCTCGGCGTAGCCGTCCATCTCGTAGTCGAAGCTGGCGTAGCCGCGCGACACCGATTTCAGGCGGTCGTAGAAGTCGATCACCACCTCGTTGAGCGGCAGTCGGTAGATCGCCATCGCCCGGTTGCCGACGTAGGTCAGCTCGACCTGTACGCCGCGCCGCTCGGTGCACAGCTGCAGCACCGCGCCCAGGTAGGTGTCGGGGACCAGGATGGTGGCCTTGATCCACGGCTCTTCCATGTGGTCGATGCGTACCGGATCGGGCATGTCGACCGGGTTGTGGAGCTGGATCATCGAGCCGTCGGTCATGTGCAGTCGATAGACGACGGAGGGCGAGGTGGCGATGAGGTCGAGGTCGAACTCGCGTTCCAGGCGTTCCTGGATGATCTCCAGGTGCAGCAGCCCCAGGAAGCCGCAGCGGAAGCCGAAGCCCAGCCCGGCCGAGGTTTCCGGCTCGAAATGGAAGCTGGCGTCGTTGAGGTGCAGCTTTTCCAGCGAGGAGCGGAGATCGTCGAAGTCGGCCGCATCGACAGGGAACAGGCCGCAGAACACCACCGGAATGGAAGGCCGGAAACCGGACAGCGCCTCGGCGGCCGGCCGGCGGTCCTCGGTGACGGTGTCGCCGACCTGGGTGTCGGCCACCGTCTTGATCGAGGCGGTGAAGTAGCCGACCTGGCCCGGCCCCAGCGAATCGACGGTCTTGGCCTTGGGGGTGAAGACGCCGACCTGCTCCACCTGGTGGACGGTGCCGGCGGCCATCATGCGGATCTTCATGCCGCGCCGGATTTGGCCGTCATAGAGGCGGACCAGGATCATGACGCCGAGGTAGGGGTCGTACCACGAATCGACCAGCAGCGCCTTGAGCGGCGCCGCGGCGTCGCCCTTCGGGGCCGGCAGGCGCTTGACGATGGCTTCGAGCACGTCCGGCACGCCCAGGCCGGTCTTGGCGGAGATCATCAGGGCGTCGGACGCATCCAGTCCGATGACGTCGGCGATCTGGTCCTTGACCTGCTCGGGCTCGGCGGCCGGCAGGTCGATCTTGTTGAGGACCGGCACGATCTCGTGATCGTTGTCAATGGCCATGTAGACGTTGGCCAGGGTCTGGGCCTCCACCCCCTGGGTGGCGTCGACCACCAGCAGCGAGCCTTCGCAGGCGGCGAGGCTGCGGCTGACCTCGTAGGAGAAGTCGACGTGGCCGGGGGTGTCGATGAGGTTGAGCTCGTAGGTCTGGCCGTCCTTCGCCCGATATTCCAGGCGAACGGTCTGCGCCTTGATGGTGATGCCGCGTTCGCGCTCGATGTCCATGGAATCGAGCACCTGCTCGCGCATCTCGCGGTCGGTCAGGCCGCCGCACAGCTGGATCAGCCGGTCGGCCAGGGTCGACTTCCCGTGGTCGATGTGGGCGATGATGGCAAACGTGCGGATGTGGGCAAGATCGGTCATGGCCGCGCCTTTTAGCAGGTTGCCCGTCGTCTGTCATGAGCCGGATGAAGGGGGGGGATCGTCGGGCGCCGTCTTGGCGGGCCCTTGGCGGAGGCGCCGCCACCTGTCGCGCATCCAGGTCCGGGCCTGCTCCTCGGCGGCGCGAAAGGCCGGAAACCGGGCGCCGAGCCGTATTCTCAACAGCCGCACGCGGGGCGAGGCCAAAGACAGCAGGGCGATGCCGACGAAAAGAAAAAGGACGCCCTGCAGGAAAGGCAGAAACAGCCCGGCAACGCCCAGAACGACGAATGCCCAGCCGGCGACGAGGAGCGCCCATCGGCGCCAAGCACGCGATTGCAGATCCATGGACAGTGAAGATGGCCGGGTGCCGCCGTCACCGCAAGGGGCCGCGACGCGATTCAGGCGCGACCGAACGGTTCCGCTGCGGCCGGCGGCGCCGACCATTCGTATATGGCGTCGCAGCGGGTGTGGCAAAGGGTGCAGCCGTTGCAATGCCCCTCGGGCGGGCACAGGCGGACGACTCCCTTGCGGACCCAGACGTCGAGCATGCCGCGCAACACCTCGGCGTCGGCCTCGAAGTGGCGGGCCATGGCCGGCAGCGAGGCCCGCCCGTGATCGCGCAGGTAGGTCTTGATGTCGGAAAGCATCATGGCCTCACCCACCCTTGGTATCGAGCGCATGATGGTGTTCGTCCGCGTGACCGGCCGCGCGCATGGCGGCGACGACGGCGCCGAAGGCGACGGTCACACCGCCGATCCAGACGATCGAGCTCAGCGGGTGCGCGGCCAGCGTCGCCGCCTGGTAGGCGACGACCGCCGCCCCGTAGGCCAGACCGAAGGTCCAGCCGGCGACGAACAGCGTCCATTTGGCGCCGACTTCGCGGGCCATCGCGCCCATGGCGGCGACGCAGGGGGTGTACAGCAGGACGAACAGCAGATAGGCGAACGCGGCGGCGGGGCCGCGGAAGCGTTCCACCATGGTGCCGAACGTGCCGCTGCTGACGCCCTGGTCCTCGGCGACGGACTGAAGGCTCTCGGTGCTGAGGCCCAGCGGGTCGAGCAGGGTGCCGGCCAACCCCGCCAGGTTGGCCGGGATCGACAGGAACGCCTCGGTGAAGCCGCCGACGAAGTCGTAACCCTCCTCGGCCTCGGCCTCGCCGCCTTGCGCGCCGGCTTCCGACAGGCCGGAATAGAGGGTGTTCAGTGTGCCGACCACGGCTTCCTTGGCGAACACGCCGGTGAAGATGCCGACCGTCGCCGGCCAGTTATCCTCGTGAATGCCCATCGGCTCGAAAAGCGGAACGATGACCCGGCCGACCGCGCTCAGGCTGGACTTCTCGCTGTCCTGGTTGCCGAAACTGCCGTCGGTGCCCATCGAATTGAAGAAGCTCAGGACCATGACCACCACGACGATGACCTTGCCCGCCCCGAAGATGAAGACCTTTAGGCGGTTCCAGGTCTGGATCAGCACGTCGCGCAGGCGTGGCACGTGATAGCCGGGAAGCTCCATGACGAAAGGCGTGCTGTCGCCGGCCAGCAGGGTGCGCTTGACGATCATGCCGGTGCCGATGGCGGCGGCGATGCCGATCAGATAAAGGGCGAACACGACGTTCTGGCCGCCGGTCGGAAAGAAGGCGGCGGCGAACAGCGCGTAGACGGCCAACCGGGCGCCGCACGACATGAAGGGCGCCATCACCACGGTGACGATGCGGTCACGGGCGTTTTCCAGGGTGCGCGCCGCCATGATCGCCGGAACGTTGCAGCCGAAGCCGACGATCAGCGGCACGAAGGCCTTGCCGGGCAGGCCGACCGCCCGCATGAAGCGGTCGGTCAGGAAGGCGGCGCGGGCCATGTAGCCCGAATCCTCGAGCGCCGACAGGAACAGGTAAAGAAATCCGATGATCGGGATGAAGGTGGCGACGATCTGGATACCGCCGCCCAGGCCGTCGGCCAGCAGCGCGGTCAACCACACCGGGGCGCCGACGGCCGTGGTCAGGGCGCGGGTTCCCTCGACGAAGACGGTGCCGAACGCGATGTCGAAGAAGTCGATGAAGGCTCCGCCCAGGTTGATGGTGAACAGGAACATCGCGTAGATGACGGCGAAGAAGATCAGCGGCCCGGCCCAGCGGTGCAGGACCACCTGGTCGATGGCGTCGGACGTCGTGCGCGATACGTGGCCGCGCCGCCGCACCGATTCGGCGGCGACGCGGTGGGCGAAGCCGAAGCGGCTGTCGGCGATCAGCACGTCGGGATCCTCGGCGCCGGCCTTGCGGAACTCCTCGGTCAGGCTGGCGACCATCAGATCGGCGATGCCGTCGGTGACCCGGCGGGCGATGCCCTCGCCCTCCAGCAGCTTGACGGCCAGCCAGCGCGGGTCGAGGCCGCGCTCCCCGGCGATGCCGCCGACCAGCTTGACGAGCCGGGCGATGGCGGGTTCGAGCACCGGCCCGAAGGGAACGGTCTGGCTCGGCGCCCGTCCGGCCCGCGCCACCTCGTTGACCGCGTCCTTCAAGGCGTCGATGCCGCGGCCCTGCGCGGCCGCCATCGAGACGACCGGGCATCCCAGGCGCTGCGACAACGCCGGGGCGTCCACCTCGATCCCCAGTTGCTCGGCGACGTCGGTCATGTTCAGCGCCACCACCATCGGCACCCGCATTTCCAAAATCTGTGCCGTCAGGTAAAGGTGTCGCTCGAGGTTGGTGGCGTCGACGATGTTGACGATGACGTCGGGTTCCCCCGACAGGATGTAATCCCGGGCGATGCGCTCGTCGATCGAGCCGCTGCCGGGCGTCACGGCCAGCGAATAGACGCCGGGCAGGTCGACGACGGACACCGCGGTGTCGCCGTCCACGAAGCGGCCGGCCTTGCGGTCGACGGTGACGCCGGGCCAGTTGCCGACCTTCTGGCGGGCTCCGGTCAGAACATTGAACAGCGTCGTCTTGCCGCAGTTGGGATTGCCGGCGATGGCGATGGAATAGGCGTCGATGCCGGGTTTGGCAGCATGACCGCCACCGATGTCGCAGCATTTGCGGGCGGCGAAGCCAAAGGGCCTGAACAGGTTCATTCCGTGGGTCCGTTCGTTCGTGTGACCATGATCTTGTCTGTCATGCCGGCCCCCAGGGCCACCCGCGACAGGTCGCGGGCGACCACCATGCGGCCGCCCCGCTGGCGGTGGACCACCTCGATCTGGGCGCCGATCGGCAGCCCGAGATCGGCCAGGCGGCGGTTCATCTCCCGGCCGGCGTGAAACGACGCGATGATCAGGCGGTCGCCGGCAACGGCGTCCGCCAGGGGAAAAACTGGATTTCCAAGGGTTTTAGAAGCGTCGTTTGACACGATCTTCTCCAGCCACGTTTCTACCGGGAGTGTACTTAGCCGGGGGGAAACTGATAATCAATTTCGTTTTTCCCTATAACCTTTACGGTCTTTGAAGTCAAGGAAA
>JAVEYE010000121.1:0-10066 GCA_034003665.1 Rhodospirillales bacterium
TATCTCGGCGCGGTGCTTCCCGGCTTGCTGCTGTCGGGGCTCTATATGGCCTACGCGCTGATCCGCTGCTACATCACTCCCGCCCTCGGGCCCGCGCTGCCGAAGGAAGAGCGTCTCAGCTTCAAAGAGAAGCTCATCCTGCTGCGCAGCATGATCGCCCCGATCATCCTGATCATCCTGGTGCTCGGTCTGATCTTCACCGGCACGGCCACACCCGTGGAATCTGCCGGCGTTGGCAGCTTCGGTGCCATGGCGGTGGCGGCGCTGCATCGTCGTCTGACCTTCAAGGCCGTCAGCGAGGCCTGCTTTGTCTGCCTGAAGAACTCGGCCCTCGTTCTCTGGATCATGTTCGGCGCCTCCATCTTCGTCGCGTTTTACGTGCTCCAGGGCGGCGGCGACTTCGTGGCCGAAATGATTCTCGGCACCGGTCTGCCTCCTTACGGCATCCTCCTGCTGATGATGGTCATCCTGATCTTCCTCGGCATGTTCCTGGACTGGGTCGGCATCCTGCTGCTGGCGGTGCCGATTTTCGTGCCGATCGTCATGTCGTTGCAGTTTGAAGGACTGTTCGGTTTGGCCGGGCCGCAAGGGGCGGAGATCGCGTTGTGGTTCGGCGTGATCTATCTGGTGAACATGCAGATGAGCTTCATTTCGCCACCCTACGGGCCCGCTCTCTTCTACATCCGGGGGACGACGCCCAAGGAGATCCCGACCTCGACGATCTTCGCGTCGTCGGTGCCGTTCATCTTCCTGCAGGGTGTCGGCCTGACCATGTGCATCATCTTCCCGGAACTGACGCTCTACCTGCCGAGGCTTGCCTTCGGCAACTGAACCAGGATTGGGGAGGAAGGCGTTTCGGCGGCCTTCCTTCTCCACTGCACTTTGCGTGCAAAGGCGCATCCCCTTGACGGGGGGTGCGCTTTTCTTTTGGGGCCGCCGCAACCGCGGATCCTCCGACGGTGGTCCGGGCCTTGGAGGATTCCCGTGTTGGGATTCTGTGGCTCGTTGGTTGCCATCAAAAATAGAGTTGATCACGGACGATCAAGCCATATAACATCCATTCACCGCTGGTAGGGCCAATTTCCCACAAGCGGACAGGGAGCAAGGATTCCCCACAATGGGGTGTCCCTCAAAAAGAAGACATATCGAGCCATTCAAGAACATGACGTGCTGCACCGACTCTCGTTGTGTCCGGCCGCTAGCACGCCCGACTCCGGGGCCGGTCGATGCGCCTGCGTCTTCTGGCATCCCCTTCGGTTACGGCACCCATCCACAAGGGAGGAGAATGATGAAACTCCGTCACCTGCTCGCATTCGCCGGTCTGGCCGTCGCGGTCGCCCTGACGGGCACGGTCCAAGCCGCCGAGAAGCTGAAGTTCGCGCATGTCTACGAGACCAGCGAGGCTTATCACACCTGGGCCCTGTGGGCTGCCGAAGAAATCAAGAAACGCTCCAACGGCAAGTATGAGATGGAAGTCTTCCCGGCCTCGTCGCTGGGCAAGGAATCCGACATCAACGAGGGCCTGGGTCTCGGCACCGTCGACGCCATCTGGACCGGTTTCCAGTTCGCCGGCCGTTCCTACGGACCGATGTCGATCAGCGGCTATCCCTATGTCTACCGCTCGGTCGACCACTGGAAGAAGTTCCTGAAGAGCGATCTCTTCAAGGATCTCGCCGACGGCTACATGAAGGCCAGCGGCAACAAGGCCATCACCGCCACCTACTACGGCCAGCGCCATGTCACCTCCAAAAAGCCGGTCCGCACGCCCGAGGACATGAAGGGCCTGAAGATCCGCGTTCCCGACGCGCCGGCTTACACCGCCTTCCCGAAGGCCACCGGCGCCAACCCGACGCCGATTGCCTTCGCCGAGGTCTATCTGGCGCTGCAGCAAGGTGTCGTCGACGCCCAGGAGAACCCGTTGCCGACCATCCAGGCCAAGAAATTCTATGAGGTCCAGAAGTACATCAATCTCACCGGCCACATCACCGACAGCCTGCTCGCCATCATCAGCGGACCGCGGTGGCAGAAGCTGGACGATGCCGAAAAAAAGATGTTCTCGGATGTTTTCACCGAGGCGGCCGCCGGCTGCACGGCCGACATCGAAAAGAAGGAAAAGGACCTGGTGGCGTGGTTCGAGAGCAAAGGCAACACTGTGATCAAGGACGTTGACGTTGCCGCCATGCAAAAGGCGACCGCCGCCTTCTATGACGCCAATCCGAAGGAAGTGCCGTGGCCCAAGGAAGTCTGGGATCGCCTGCAGGCCATCCAATAGGCGCGGAAAACACCTAAGTCGAACGGGGTGAAGATGTCCGAGTCGGAACGCAGTGACACGCAGATGATCGATGCCGCACACGAATTGGATGCGCCGATCGATTGGCGGAAAGTCGGCATCGAGGACTATGTTGTCTTCGTGATCTTCTGGGTCCTGGTTCTGGACATCTTCGCCCAGTTCTTCACCCGTTACGTGCTCAACGACTCATTGGCCTGGACCGAAGAGATCGCCCGTTACCTCCTCATCGGGGTTTGCTTCGTGGGCTCCATAACGGCGGTCCGCAAGAACAGTCACATCATGGTGGAATTCTTGTTCCGGTTCATCCCGCCCAAACTTGGGGTCGTCCTCGTCTTTGCGGGAGACGTGGGCCGTATCGCGTTCTTTGGCCTGCTATCCTGGGTTTGCTTCAAGTTGGCCGGAAAGACCATGCAGATGATGGTATCGGTCAATGTCCCGAAGAGCGCCGTGTACTACCTAGTCAGCGTTTGCCTGGCCGCCATGACCGTCCGCGCGATCCAGGTGTTGATGCGGCATATCCGCCAGGGAGGCAGCCAAATCAGCCTTGAACATGCCCGTCACGCTCAGAAGGGCTAGGGGAGGATACATCTGTTGGCCAGGCGTCTGTCGCTGAAACTCAATGCGAGCCTTGTTTCCATCGCCGCCGTCTGTACGGTCGCATTGGCGACAACCGGCAATAGCGTAGCCTTCCTTTTCGCGGCGATGTTTTTCATGCTGGTCACCGGCGTGCCCGTCGCTCTGTCGCTGGCAGGTTCGTCTCTCCTGTTCGTGCTGATTACCGGGCAGGTACCCGATCTCGTCGTCGTGCACCGCATGATCAACGGCGTCGACAGCTTTCCGCTGCTGGCCGTACCTTTCTTCATCCTGGCCGGATCACTGATGAACGCGGTCGGCATCACCGATCGCATCTTTGCCTTTGCCACCGCCTGCGTCGGCTGGATGCACGGGGGCCTGGGCCATGTCAACATCGGGGCTTCGGTGATCTTCGCCGGCATGTCGGGGGCCGCCGTCGCCGATGCCGGCGGGCTTGGCACCATCGAAATCAAGGCCATGCGCGACGCCGGCTATGACGCCGATTTCTCTGTCGGGGTTACGGCGGCGTCTTCCACCATCGGGCCGATCATCCCACCATCGCTTCCGATGGTTATCTACGGCGTAATGGCGTCGGCCTCGATCGGCCAGTTGTTCGCGGCCGGCTTCATTCCGGGGCTGCTGATGGCCGGCGCCCTGATGCTCATGGTGGCGTGGTTGGCCCACAAACGCGCCTATCCGCGCGACGCGGCATTTTCGCTTCCTGCCCTGGGCGTCACATTCAAACGCGCCTTCATGTCGCTGATGACGCCGATCATCATCGTCGGCGGCATTCTGACCGGCGCTTTCACGCCGACCGAGGCGGCGGCGGCGGCGGTGGCCTGGGCACTTTTCCTGGGTTGGGTGTGGTACCGCACGCTCAATTTCCGGCGTTTCGTCCGGGTTTCCATGGAAACCATCGAAACGACGGCCATCATCACCTTCATCGTTGCCGGCGCCTCCATATTTGCCTGGATCCTTACCAGCAACCGCGTCACCGAGCACTTCGTCGGCATCATCACCGGCATCACGGACAATCCGTTGCTGGTTTTGCTGATTTTCAACGTCATCCTGTTCGTCGTCGGCTTTTTCATGGAAACGATCGCCGCCATCACCATCCTGGTGCCGGTGATGCTGCCCGTGGCGACGCAGGTCGGAATTGACCCCGTGCATTTCGGCGTCATCATGGTTTTGAACCTGATGATCGGCCTGCTGACGCCGCCGGTGGGCATGGTGCTCTATGTGCTTTCGCGGGTGTCGGGGGTGTCGTTCGAGCGTTGCACCCAGGCGACATTGCCCTTTCTCATTCCCTTGGTGGCGGTATTGCTCCTTGTCACCTTCGTCCCAGGGTTCTCCCTCTGGCTGCCGGGTTTGATTTACCGCTAGGGCGCCAGGCGCTTAGAATGAAGTCGGGCGAACCGGCCTCGTCATGTCAATGGGGGAAACGATGTACGGCACGAATCGACTGCGTGAACGGCTCGAATCGGGGGAAGTCGCGGTCGGCTGCTGGATCCACATGTGCAGTGCGATCGGCGCCGAGGTTTTGGCCCTGGCCGGATTCGACATGGTGGTGTTGGACCACGAGCACGGCCCCAGCGATTTCCTTAATTCCATCTCGCTGATGCAGGCCGTTTCGGCGACGCAAGCCACCCCGATCGTCAGGGTGCCTTGGAACGACGCCGTTTATATCAAGCGGGCACTCGACATCGGCGCGCGCGGCATCATCATTCCCAGCGTCGATACCGCCGAACAGGCCAAGGCCGCCGTCGCCGCCTGCCGCTATCCGCCGGATGGCATCCGCGGCTCGGCCTACGGTCTTGTCCGCGCATCCGATTATGGGTTCCAGGCGGAACGCTATGTGGCCGACCTGCCGTCCGGGCTTGTGGTGATGTGCCAGATCGAAAGCATGACGGCAGTCGGCAACATCGAGGGGATCGCTGCCGTCGAGGGTGTCGACGTGCTGTTCGTCGGGCCGGTCGACCTGTCGGCCAGCATGGGCATCATGGGTCAGACCCAGGCCCCCGAGTTCATCGCGTTGCGAACGCGGGCCGAGAAGGCCATCAAGGCCGCCGGTAAATGGATGGGAGGGCTGGCGGTGGCCGGTGATTCCGTGCAGGCCATGCGCGATCGCGGTTATGACATCGTCACGGGGGTTTCCGACATTTCGCTTCTTCGGGACGCGGCGGTCGCGCATCTGCGTGCCCTCGGCCGCTGATCGGCAAAATCTGGAGATGAACGCGACAACAATCGAAACGCGCGTCATCGTCGGACTGGGACACATCGCAGGTGCCGGCGGGCCGAATTGGAGGCGCTCCGTTCCGGAGTTTTGGTGAGCCAAAAAGGACGCAATTGCGTTCCAAGACTTCACGCGCAAAAGATTTTCCGCTCCTGAGAAACCTCGGCAGCGATGAAGTCGGCAACGACCGCAACCCGTCGAATGGCTCTCAAATCCTCATGAACCACTGTCCAATAGCTGCGGGTAATGGAATGCCCCGGCAGCAAGGGAACCAGGTTTTCGTCCCGTCTTGCGATGAAGGTGTGCAGGATGCCGATGCCGGCGCCCGCCCGCACCGCCTCGGTCTGGCCGATGGCGCTGGAAATCTCGATATCGGCCCGCCATTCCCTGACCAACTCACGGGCGAAATTAAGGGTCGAGGAGAACAGCAGATCCTCCACGTAACCGACTCGAACATGCCGTTTCAGATCGTCAAGGGAAGAGGGCCAGCCGGCCCGGTCCAAATAGCCGCGGGCGGCATACAGCCCAAGTGTGTAGTCGGTCAACTTGCGGGCGATCAGCCGCCCTTCGTCGGGGTGGGTCACGGTGATGGCGATGTCGGCTTCCCGCTTGGATAGCGAGAAGGTGCGGGGCACGGGCACCAGTTGAATCATCAGGCCCGGATAACGCGCCTTGAGACGGCCAAGCCGCGGCGCCAAAAAGGCGACGCCGAAACCGTCTGGCGCCCCAACCCGTACGGTCCCCTCGATGGCGAGGTCGGTGTGGCCGATATCGGCGTAGGCGGCCAGCATTTCCGATTCGACCCGCTCGGCGAAGGGCAGCAGGCGCTCGCCTTCTTCAGTCAGGTCGCAGCCGGTCGGCCGGCGGATGAACAGCTTGGCCTGAAGACCATTCTCGAAGGCGGTCAATCGCCGCGCCACCGTGGCGTGGTTCAACCGCAGACGCGCCGCGGCGCCAAGAATTTGCCCGGTACGGGCAACGGCAAGGAAGATGCGGATATTGTCCCAGTCCATCACATGCCCTACGTTTTTTGCACAACGGATGCGGATTTCATTGTATTGATCATGGATTAATATAACGCCATCCTACTATCAGATAAATCGGCGGATGACCCGGGTGCCGGGTTCGTGCCGGTTGTTGTTGCACCGGAACCGGTAGGAGATTGACGCGATGGACACCCAGGCGATCGACGGAAAGACCAAGAAGAACGAGCTCGGTATCTCAAAATTGCGCAACTACGTGAACGGCGAGTGGGTGACGCCGAAGGACTGCAAGTGGCGGTCCATCGAGAACCCGTCGACCGGCGAGATGATCGCCGAGTTCCCCCTGACCTCGTCGGCCGACACCTAAGCGGCGATCGCTGCGGCCAAGGCGGCTTTTCCCGGGTGGGCGGCGACTCCGGCCGACCGTCGCACGGCGCCCCTGTTCCGCTTGCGCGACATGATGGTCGCCAACATGGAAAAGATCGCGCGCGTCCTGGTCGAGGAAATGGGCAAATCTCTTCCGGACGCCCGGGCCGAACTGAAGCGTGCCCAGGAGAACATCGAGGTGGCCTGCGGCATGCCGGTCCTGCAACAGGGCGACAAGATGATCGGCGCCTCCTACGGCATCGACGGCGAGGTCCTGAAGCTGCCGATGGGCGTGTTCGGCATGATCGCGCCGTTCAACTTCCCCGGCATGATTCCCTTCTGGTTCCTGCCCTACGCCGTGGCCTCCGGCAATACCTACGTCATCAAGCCGTCGAGCCAGGTTCCCTGCACCATGCAGTTGATCGGCGAGTACATCGACGCCGCCGGTTTCCCGAAGGGCGTCATCAACATCGTCAACGGCAGCCATGACGTGTCGGACGCCATGATCGAGAGCCCCGACATCGTCGGCATCTCTCTGGTCGGGTCGACCCGCTTCTGCAAGGAACTGGCGGTGCGTTGCGCCGAGAAGGGCAAGCGCTTCCAGGCCATGGGCAGCGCCAAGAACCATCTGGTCGTCATGCCGGACGCCAAGGTCGACGACGTGATCCGCAACATGATCACCTCGGGGTACGGCTGCGCCGGTCAGCGCTGCATGGCCTCTTCGGTCATCGTCTGCGTCGGCGACGACATGTACAAGACGGTGTGCGACAAGTTCGTCGAGGCCTCCAGGCAGGTCATCACCTGCAATCCCCTGGACCCCAAGGTGGCCGACGAAGGCATGGTCATGGGCCCGGTCATCTCGAAGAAGGCCAAGGACTTCATCCTTCAAATGATCGAGACGGGAATCAAGGAAGGGGCGACGCTGGCGCTCGACGGGCGCAACCTCAAGGTGCCCGGCTGCGAGAACGGTCATTTCATCGGCACCACGGTGTTCACCGACGTCAAGCCCGGCATGGAGATCCACAAGATCGAGATCTTCGGTCCGGTGCAATGCATCATGAAGGTGGACAGCCTGGACGAGGCCATCAAGATCATCAACGAGCACGAGTACGGCAACGGCGCCTCGATCTACACCCAGAACGGCTGGTACGCCCGCCGTTTCAAGCTGGAGGTCGAGTGCGGCATGATTGGCGTCAACGTCGGCATTCCAGCCCCGGTCGCCTTCCTGCCCTTCGGTGGTCTCAAGGCTTCGCAGTTCGCCGACATCAAGGCGCAGGGCAAGGCCGTCATCGAGTTCTTCACCGAAGACAAGATCATCACAGAGCGGTACTGGCCTGAAATGTAGGCCCATTCGTTACCACTCCGAGCCGCCCGCGTCTCTTCCGTCCCCAAGGGGAGAGGCGGGCGGTTTTTTTTGGAAATGGCAGGCGGGGATTGTCGGTGATCCGCGCTTTGGCCTACTGGCCCACGAAGGAAGTGGGCCATCCTGATGGCCGCCCCTCTCAGCGGCCTGAAGGCCGCGGATCTTTTCGACGAAATGTGATGCGGCTTAGGCCGTGGCGGCGACCAGGGCTTCCATGAAGCGGTAGGGATTGGCCATCAGGCGGTCCTTCCACTCGCCCAGCCGGACCCGCTTTTGGATCAGGCCGCGCAAGGCGCCTAGGTTCTCGGTACGGCCCACCGAGTTGACGCCGATCAGGCGGTCGCCCTCGAACTTGAGGTCCATATAGCGGAATCGGGCGGCGTCGAGGTGGACCGCCGATTCGCCGCCCCCGACGCCCTGCCAATGGCCGAACGACGAGGAAATCAGCCCCAGCGTGTCGAGCACGTTCATTCCCAGGCTGCCGCGATAGGCAACCGGACGTCCCGTCATGTTGAAGGCGGCGACCCGGCCGTGTTCGGTGGCGGTCGGCTGAATGGCGTGGACCGAGCGGGTGCGGGTCGAGAAGTCGGGGCCTTGGGCGACGTCGCCGGCCGCGAAGATGCCCTCGACGCTGGTCTTCAGGTACCCGTCGACGACGATGCCGTCCTCGACGGCGATGCCCGCCGCCGCGGCGAATTCCGAATTGGGCCTGACGCCCGAGGCGACCACCAGGAGGTCGGCCTTGAGCGCCTGGCCGTCGGCCAGCAGCACGGTCGGTCCCGCCTCGATGGCCGCCACCCGCTGGCCGGTCAGGATGGAAACGCCGTGATCGCGGCACCAGCGCATGATCAGGCCGCCGGCCGTTTCGTCCATCATGCTGCGCACCATGCGCCCCGAGCCGCCGGCCACGACGGTCAGCTTCATGCCTCGGTGGGCCAATGCCTGCATGATGATGCAGGCGACGAAGCCGGCGCCGATCACCACCACCTCGCCCCCCGCCTTGGCCCGCGCCGCAATGTGCCTGGCATCTTCGAGGGTCCAGCACGAGTGCACCCCGGGCGTGTCGAGACCCGGGGCCGGCAGCATGGCCGGCCGCGAGCCGGTGGCGATGAGCAGGCGGTCATAGGAAAGCTCGTCGCCACGGTTCAGGCGGAGGCGACGCTCCGCCGTCGCGACAGCCTCGACGCGGTCGTTGAGGTATCGGATGCCGAGACGGGCGTAGTGGTCCCTCTCATGGCGGAAATAGGTACCCTGCTCGGCGATGTTTCCCGCCAGATAATAGGGAATGGCCATGCGGCAATAGGGAGGCCCTGCCTCGCCACCGATCAGGGTGATGTCGGACGTGGGCTCGACCTTGCGCAGGCTTTCCGCCGCCGTGACACCGGCCGGTCCGCCACCGACGATGACGTGCTTCATGGTCCCTCCTGCGGCCCCCGACCGCGCGAGGCTGTCAGAGCGCCAGCCGTTGCAGCGTTTCGTTGGTCGGCACGCCATCGGCCGTCCATCCCCGCAACGCGTAATACTCAGGCAGCATCTTGCCCAATTCGGCCACCATGCCCTTGGCCGGTCCGCTCTTGGCCGCGTCCTTGAGGCAGCGCGCGGGCAAGGTGTCGTCGGCCTTGGTCAATCCGGCCTTCAGATTGAAGGTGCGCTCAAGCGTCCACACCCGCTCGCCCACCTCGCGCATCCTGTCTGCCGTCCAACCTCCTTCGCAGGCGGCGTCAAGCTGTTCGGCCAGATCCTCCAGGGTCCAAACGTTGGTGGCGAAGAAGCAGATGCCGGACGAGTCGATGGCCGCCACCTCGTCCTGGGACTCCTTGACGAGATTGGCCTTGTTGTCTGAGGTGATCCGCGCAAAATCGTCCGACCACGGCTTGGCTCGCATGTGGCAGGCTCCGCGGTTGGATGTGGCATAGGCCAGTCCCATGCCCTGCATGCCGCGCGGGTCATAGCCCGGAAACTCCTGGCCTTTGACCACCATGGCGAACTCCGGATGGCCGTACTTCTCGCAGAGCCGCTTGGCGCCAAGCCCGATATCCTTGCCGAATCCCTCGCCTCGGGCGGTCAACTCGACCAAAGCCACCAGCGCCTCGGCCGAACCGAAGGGAAGGGCGAGTCCACCCGTTTCCTTCTCGGTGACGGCGCCGGTGTCATAAAGCTCCATGGCGGCCGCCACCGTCGTGCCGAACGAGATGGGGTCCATCCCGTCCTCGTTGCAGATATAGTTGGTATAGGTGAGGGCCTCGAGATCAGCGACC
>JAVEYE010000122.1:0-3344 GCA_034003665.1 Rhodospirillales bacterium
TTGCTATGTGCTGCTGCGCGTCAGGTTGAATCCGAAGCTTGCCCCTGTCTATGAGGTGGCCGCCGTAAGTTGGGCGGAAAAATTCTGGGGACTGGCGAGGGCACTGCCCTTCACCTTGCTGATCTTCCTGGTCATCGGCACCGTCATGGTCGGCATCGCCACTCCCACCGAGGCGGCGGCGACGGCGGTGCTGGGCGCGCTGCTCATCGCTTTCGTATTCGGCAGGCTGTCGTGGCGGCTGGTCGGCCGCTCGATCAACGAAACCATGAAGGTTTCGGCGATGGTGCTTCTGGTCATGGCGGCCGCCTCGGCGTTCAGCCAGCTTCTGGGGCTGTCGGGCGCCGCCCGGGGCATCGTCGAGATCATCAACGAGTTCGATCTTCCGCCGGCCGGCATGTTGTTCCTGATGCATGTCATCCCGTTCTTGCTGTGCCTGTTCATGGACCAGATCGCCGTCATGATGATCCTGACGCCGATCTATCTGCCGATCGTTGAGGCGCTGAATTTCGACCCGGTGTGGTTCTGGTGCAGCATGCTGGTCAACGTCACCATCGGCGCCATCACGCCGCCGTTCGGCTATGTGCTTTTCACCATGAAGGGCGTGACGTCCGACCTCTCCCTTCAGGATCTCTACAAGGCCATCCTGCCGTTCGTCGGCATCCTGTTGCTGGGCCTGCTGCTGGTCATCGTCTTTCCGGGCCTGGCCACCTGGCTGCCCGGCCTGATGAGCTAGGCGCTTGGCCATGAAAAGGACCCGCCCATGACCAACCCCCGCCCCTTCACCTACGTCTCGAACGCCATGGTCAAGCGCCTGATCGGCCCGACCGACAGCGTGCGGCTGGCCGAGGAAACGCTGCTGGACCATTTCAACGGCGTCATCGATTGGTCGACGCCCCGCCTCACCGAGCTCAAGCCCCAGGGCTGCTCGACCGAATACAAGTTCAAGGGCTGCGCGAACCGGCGGTTGGGCATCGCCGGTTTCCGGCTGTTTTCCGACAACCGCACGCCCGAGG
This sequence comes from Rhodospirillales bacterium, assembly GCA_034003665.1. GTDB lineage: Bacteria > Pseudomonadota > Alphaproteobacteria > Rhodospirillales > Shumkoniaceae > Shumkonia. The sequence goes on from JAVEYE010000122.1 coordinate 1,014, forward strand.
CCATCGCCGTGGCCGGGGCGCGGCCCACCAAGCACGTGCTGCTCAGCGACTACAAGACAGGCGAGGTCTTCGCCATCATCGACGAGCACTGGAGCCATGCGCTGCGGACCGGGTCCTGCGCGGCGGTGGCCGCGAAACACCTGATGGTGCCCGGCCTCAAGGAGGCGGCCATCGTGGGGACCGGCTACATGGCCTATTGCGTCATCCACGCGCTGCAGGCGGTGATGCCGCTGGAACGCCTGCGGATCTGGTCGCGCGACCCCAACCGGCGCCAGGAGTTCGCCGCCCGCATCACCCGCGAGCTCGGCATCGCGGTCGACCTGGCCGATACCGCCGAAGCCTGCGTTAAGGACATGCGGGCCATCGTCACCGTGACGAACGCCCGCGAGCCGTTCCTGAAGAAATCATGGTTCGCCCCGGGCGTCTTCATCTATGCGATGGGGAATTACCAGGAAGTCGACCTCGAAACCTATCTCTCGATGACCTTCATCGCTGACGAGCGCAACCAGGTGAAGGTGTGCCCCGACATTTCGGCCCTGGTCATGGCCGGCAAGCTGCCGGCCGATTTCGTGCAGGCCGACCTGCCCGAGGTGGTGGGCAACCCGGCCAGGGGACGCCAAAGCGCCGACGAGCAGATCATTGTCAGAAGCCAAGGCCTGGTGACGCAGGATATCACCCAGGCCTACTGGATTTATCAGCGCGCCCTGGAAACGGGGACGCGGGTCGACCTCGAGGAATTCATCGCCGAACAGGCGGGGCAGCCTCTTTTTTAGCGACGGTGGGCGGCTGCCAGGAAAGCCGGGGTGAAATCCCCACTTTCCCGCAATTCCAATCACTTGAAAACGCCGCCCCCACGGCAGGGGCGGCGCTCAGTCAATAGCCGAATGACTGCATGTCGCGCGCGTAGCGCCGGCGCAATCTCGCGACGTCCCCCGCGTTCACCAGGGTGCGATAGTAGTCCGGCGGCGCGGCATGGCCCCCGATCCGTCCGTGATTGGTGTTCAGCCTGGGCAGTTCGGCTTCCGGCAGGCCGACCGTCCGGCACACGGTCCGGAAGTCGTCGTCCAGGGTTTCCATCCGCCCGACGAAGTCGACCGCGCGGCGGCCGGCGCCGTCGAACACGAACGCATGCTGGGACCGGAAGTGGGGATCGACGAAGCCGTCGTCGCCGCCTTCCGGGCCTTCCAGCCAGTCCAGGAACGCGTTGAACGGCATGAAGGGGCGCAATCCCTTGTGTTTCTTCATCATTGCCCGCTTGCCGACGGAATCGTCGTAATGGGCGATCTTGTCGACGTAGGCCGAAAGGATGCGGTCGATCGGATCGCGGACGAACGCGAACTTGAAATAGTCGTCGAGTTTTTTGCCCTCGGGCAGGGATACCTCCTTCGGGGTCGGCGTATCCTTGAACCTGATGCCGCCGGCGCTTTCGGTGGCGAGAAGGGCGAGGAGGGAGCGGCTGGCCACCTTGGGCACGCAGTACCAGATGAAGCCGTACGCCTCGGACCGGACCGAATCGCCGCTGACGATTTGGGGAGCTTGCATTGTCATGCGGCGTCCTTGGCGTTCTCAAAGGGTCTGAAGCGCGCAAACGCGGTCATAAAGGTCCGCGGTTTGGCGCCGGATGAAGTCGGCCGCGTCCTCCGGCACCATTCCGGCACGATCCGCCGTTTCCGGCAGAACGCCGTGCCGATCCACGTCAAACGAGGAATCCGCAAGAATCGGGATGCCGTTGAAACTGGGGCACAACAACTCCGCATGAAACGCAATTCCGAGAAGTCGCGCCAGCCGATCCATAACCGATGCTGGCGACCTGACCAGATCCTCGAACCGCACGACAATAACCTGCCGCGGATGGCGGTCGACCCCGTCGAGAACGGATTGCGAACTGGCCCGCCATAGCCCGACAGCCTTTTCGACATCGGCATATTCGCTGGGCTGGTGGCGTGCCGCGGAGGCATACCACGAAACCGGATCGCGCAGGATCGAGATCCAATAACCGTCCGGATAATCCGCGAAAAATGTCGCCCGGTTTGCGGCGTCGCTCATCAAGCGTGGGGCGAAAGCGGTCCAATAGCGAAGGGTATCAGGCGGCCTGTACGCACCCTGGTAGTCGATCCAGGCGCCGAAATACGATGCTACGTAACAGTCCAGGACGGCCCGCTGAGAAGCGGCCGGAAACCTTTCCAACAGACCACGGAAGATCTTCTTCTGAAGATCCTGGAGGAAGATGAAGGGGAAGGCCGCCTGTTGGACCCAATGCGTGCCCGAAGGCGAGATTTTCTGGTAGCCCTCCCTCGCGTGGCGCACGGCAACCGGTTCCCGCAAGCGGTC
>JAVEYE010000122.1:3444-10053 GCA_034003665.1 Rhodospirillales bacterium
AATTTTTTTGGATTCGTTGATGAGGGAGTCGTAGTCGACGCAAAAACGGATGTCGTCGCCGGTTCGGATCGGAGCGTCTGAGTTGTCGTTCGCTTTCTCCACGTTGACGGCAACGATGCGAACGGTCTGAGTGCCTTTTCGCGCCCTGCGGTCACTCAAATCAATAGACGTGCGGGGTTTCATGAAATCCGAATACGACTCAATACCCTCCGTCACGTCCCCAAAAAAACAAATCTTTCCATTATCCAGCCATAGGACCTTGTTGCAGTACTGGGCGACATGACCCAGGCTGTGGGACACGAAAAGGATGCTTCTGGCATCGTCTTCCGTCAGTTCGCCGATCCGCTGGAGACATTTCTGCTGGAAGCTTATGTCGCCGACGGCGAGCACTTCGTCGAGGAGAAGGATATCGGGATCAAGGTGGGCCGCGATCGCAAAGGCCAGCCGCATGCGCATGCCGCTTGAATAATGCTTGACCGGCGTGTCGAGGAACTCGCCTGTTCCGGAAAAGGCGACGATGTTGTCAAACCTGTCGTCGATCTCCTTCCGACTCAGGCTATGCAGGCCCGCATTGAGATAAATGTTCGTTCGGCCGCTGGCGTTGGGGTCGAAACCGGTTCCGACCTCGAGCAGCGCGGTGAGACGCCCGCGGATGCGCACCTCGCCGGCCGTGGGAACGGCGACGCGGGACAGGATCTTGAGCAGGGTTGATTTGCCGGCGCCGTTGCGGCCGATGATGCCGATACGGTCGCCGCGCCTGACGTCGAAGTTGAGGTCGTCGAGAGCAAGGAAAGGATTCGCGTCGGGGCCGGCCGGCTTGCCGAACAGCGAGCGAAGGCCGCCAAGCCGCGTTCGCGCGGATCGTTTGTTGTAGCGCTTGCTCAGGCCGCGGACCGAAATGCGAAGGTCCGGCATCACAGTTCGTCCAGGAGGCGCGCTTCGGCCCTCTTGAAAAGGATGGTGGAGACCGCCAGCAGAGCCAGCGTCACCACCCAGGAATAGCCCCAGGCACCCCACGGGAAGTCCGGCAATCCGGTGAGGGAGGCGCGAAAGGCGTCCAGGGTGCCGACGATCGGGTTCAGCATGTAGATCGTCCGAAAGGCTTCGGGAATGGAGCGCACGGAATAGATTACCGGTGATACGAACAGGCCGAGATAGAGGATCTGGCCCTGCACCCTGTCCCAGTCGCGGCCATAGATGAACAGGGTTGCGAAGACCAGGCCGATGGCGAAGGCCAGGAGAAGCCCTTGGGCGACGATGAACGGCAGCATTACCAGGGTCCAGGACGGCCGGATCCCGAGATAGGCCTGCAACACGAAGATCGGCGCCAAGCCGATGCCGTAGCCGACCATCTTGCTGGCGGCGGCGGATAGCGGGCTATAGAGGCGCGGAAAGAAGACCTTGCTGATCAGGCCGGCATTGATCCGATCCGCCGATGCGGTGACCCGGCAGGCGTCGACCCAGATGAACCAGAAGACGAACCCGGACAGCAGGTACAGGGAATACGGTATGTCGGTTATGATGGTTGCCCCGCTTCCCCGGCGGAACAGGGCGAAGATAAGGGTCATCACCAAGGGCTGCGAGAAAACCCAAAGGAAGCCCAGGCGAAGGTCCACATACTGCCGCCGAAGATCGCGGCTCAGCAGGTTGAAGAAAATTCCGCGATGCCGGATGAGTTCGTTGAGAATCTCGATCAAGGAATTGCTTTGGGGTCGAATAACGGTATCGGCTTCCTCAAGCGGAATGGCCGGCAGCGCGGAAATGCCCGAGTTGTTGGATTCGAGCGTCAAGCCGAAGTCACCAATTCCATTCATGGCGGTGAATTGCGATGCGACCGCCGATCCTTTTGAATGCAGGCGAGGTATCATTCCCGCCTTCCGTCGTCAAGGGTTCCGCCCCGCAGCTCATCGCTCCGGCGGATGCCCCTTGAGGGCTGGATCATAGACGGACAGCCGGGCGCGTTTGGCCGTGGGGACGAGCCCGGCCCAATCCATCAGGATGGCCGGTTCGGCCATCTCTGCCCCGACGTCGAAACGCAAGGTAACGATCTCCTGCGGAGCGAGGCCGATCGTGTATTCGGTTGATCCGTCCCGGAGCTTCCTTCCATCGAGGGATGCCACGGCCGCGACGGCGGTGCCTCTGGAGGCGCCGTGGTGCTCGACCGCGATGGTCAAGGTGCCGAGCCCCGACCTGCCGAGCGCTTCGACGCAGCGCACCTCGAGGAATCGTCCCTGGCGGCGCACGGCCTGTACCGACAGGTTGGGGCTGGCGCGAAGCAAGGAGCCGGTCGCGGTCGGCTTTCCCGGCACGCCCTGCATCGGGAAGTTCAGCGCGGCCGCCCAGGCCGGAACGAGGGCATCGCGCCATCCCCTTGTCGTCGCCAGCAGGGCATAGCGGAAGCTATGCCGACCGGCGCCGCTCAGCCACCGGTTGGGCATTCCACGGAAACCGGCCGAGGTGTTCATAAGGAGCAAGGATGCGGTTTGGCGGTGGCTTTCGCGACCGGGCACCCCCCGATCGAGAAGGGCGAGCCCGATGCCCCGCTCGTTGCCGTGCCAGGACCAGCCGATCGCCGGTACGGCGGCGGCGTTGATGCCATGCTGGGCATGGTCGGTCATCAGAAAATGGTCCGGTGGAAGGGCCGGATGCCTGGGATCGCGCTCGGAAAAACCGAAGGGAACCGCCCGCGCGTCGCGGGTGATCGCCGTGGCCAGAGGGAAGTCCACGGAAACCAGGAGGTCTTCGGGCACGTCGTTCAGTTCGACGTCGGCGTCGATCACCGGCTGTCCATCGAAGAACCGAAGACGGCGGCAGACCGATCCGCCCCCGGACAATGACTCGACCACCCTGACGACCAGGCTGATGTCGTCCCTGAGGCAGGACACGTCGGCCGTTCCCGCGACCACGGTTTCCATCGTCCGCCGGTTGCCCCGGGGGGCCAGGAAATCCTCCTTCAAGGCGACATCGGGCTGATGCTCGAAACGAAGTCGGTTGGCCGGGCCCGAGAGGATGGGCACCGGCCGGTCCGCCGGCAGGGTGATTTCAAGCAGGTCGCCGGACGAGGGACAGATCCGGGCGCGATAGAAGGGTGTGACAATCTCGCCCGGAACGTCCACCGGCTCGCCGCTTCCGGCACGGCCCGGTTCGAGCAATACCGGGAAAAAACCCATGCCGTCGGGATCCGGTCCGGCAACGACTTCGTCGGTTTGCCACGCATCATGGCGAGTTCCCGCCACTTTCGTGCCATCCGGCAGGTGCAGACGGGCCAGACCGGCCGAGGCGTCGGCGCGGGGGCGGAAGAACACGGCGGTGCCATCGCTTGGAACCGCCGTTTCGGAACCATCGGTTTCCGCTTGATCCAGCAGGGATCGAATGGTTTGAAAGCGGTCCTCGGCCGTCCACGAGGCGGAGCCGTAGAACGCGTCGCCACTGCCGATGCCCCACAGCAGCCCGCGATCCGCATTCAGGAACAAAAGGTGCCAGGCGTCGCGCAGGATGTCGACCGGATAGGCGCGCCCCGCCGCGACGTTCAGCAGGGCGGCCGCCGATTCCACGGCCAGGAGCCGGGATTCAGATCGCCGGAAAGCCTGCTTCATGGGTGGGTTGTTCACCCAGAACGCGTTGTGGCTGAACAGGTTGTCACCGCGGGCCACCGGAACGGACGCGATCTCCGCTGCCTTCAGGCAATCGTCAAGGAAGGCGGATGGAAGCTCGAATACCAGTTCGAGGTCGGGATACAGCTCCGTCCAGTGGTCGAGCAGACGTTCCATCTGATCACCGCGCGCCGGGGCCTCGCCATAGTCGCCGCCCGCCACCATCCACAGCACGGGCAACCCGGGGGGCGTGTGGTCGAGGTGCTTTTTCAGGCTCTTGTGCAGGTGTTGGGCGTGGAGCCGCTCGAAAGGGTCGGTCTTGGAGAACAACAGTCGCCAGTTGAGGTAGCAGTCGCGGCCCTGCGAAACGGCCAGAACCTTTGCGCCCGAGGGGCTTTCCCACCAGTGGATCGGGCTGCCGGGGCAGTTGCGGCTGTAGATCATGGCCTGGAGTCCAAGGTGGTCGGCGACGGCCGGCGTCTGGGCGTTCACCCCGACGACATCGATCATCCAGGCGAACCGGGGTTCGACGCCGCACGTCTCGCGCTGCCAGCGCAACCCCTCGATACCCATGCGCATCAGCGTTTCGCCATGGGTGAGGTTGATGGTCGGTTCCAGGAAAAACGCATTCACCAGCTCGGCCCGGTGGCGGGCGACCTGGCCCATGAGGTCCCGAAAGGCGTCAGGCAGCAGTTGGCGAAGGGCGATGAGGTTGGGGACCTCGGAACAGGCGAAGACGTATGGGCGCGAATTGGCGAGATGTTGGATATGACCGGCGTGATTGTTGACGACGTAATTGCGCTCCGTCTGGAACGGGGCCAGCCAGCCGCTTACCGTGCCATGGGTGTGGGCGACCACATAAATCCGCCGCTTGTCGCTCCCCCGTCCCTGGTCGCGCGGATGACGTTTTGCCCAACGCCTCAACATCTTGAGCAATGTGAATGTTCTCCCCGACGCCGAACGCTTGGCAGACCGCCAGCAACCCTATAGAAATACAGCGCTCCGTCTGCGTCGGCACCAGATGTTTCTACCTGTAGGCGCAGGCGGCGAGCAACAAGGGAAATCCGCACGCGCCATGGGCGATGAAAGCCGAAAGAGTCCGGATCAAGTCCGCGAACGCTACGAGGCGTGGTGGTCGCGGGTGCGGACGGCGTCGAAACGGCAGATCGATGCCGGAGAGACCAGCCTCTGCAGGATCCTGCACAGGACCTACGCCGACACCGTCGGCGAACGGGCGAGCGGCGAGGACTTCAGCGTTCTTTGGGGGATGGAAGTGCCCGTTCCCTACCTGGCGGCAAACCGCATCGTCCGCGACTGGATCGCCGACACGGTGATCGCTGCCGCGAGCAACACCGACGCCGTCATCGAGATGGGCAGCGGCTGGGGCTACAACCTCTTCAACATATGGCTGCGCGGCGGCCCGGACGTTCCCTACCACGCATTCGAGTACACCGAGGCGGGTCGCGCAGTTGCCCGGTCGGTGCGGGACGCCTCGGCGGGCGGGCCGCGCATCGAGGTTCATCCCTTCGACTATTACGATGCCGATTTTGCGCCCATCGCCGGCCGCTATGGGCGGGTCGTCGTTTTCTCGTCGCATAGCATTGAACAGATCGAGAGCTTGCCGGCTGTCGCCCTGGAGGCTGTTCTCGGCGTCGCCGAGGAGGTCCTTTGCCTGCATTTCGAACCGATCGGCTGGCAGTTTGCCGACGAAACCCGTCAAGCCATCCGCGACTACGGCCAGCGGGCCTACGGCGAGAAGCACGGCTACAACAAGAATCTCTGGCCCCTGCTGAAGGACTATCAGCAACGGGGCCGCCTGACCATCGAACACACGTCTGCCGACGCAATGTGCGTGAAGACCTACAACGGCACGTCGTTGATCCGCTGGCGATCCAACCCGCGGTGACCGTTCGGATCAGTCGCGCCGGACATAGGCACAGTGGGCGAACAGGGGGTCGCCGGTCCCTTCGCGGCGGAACTGGCTCAAGAACCCCCTCATTTCGAAGCCCAGGGCATCCAGTTCGGCGTGCACTTTGTTGAAAAGCGCCTGCCCCTCATAGAGGGGCATAAACGTCATCTCGATCAGGATGGCCCGCGCCGCCGACAGAACCTTTCGCCCCCCCCGGATCACCTGGATTTCGTGGCCCTGCGCGTCGATCTTCACGAGGCTGTCCTGCGGCGGGTCGGGCAGTTCGTCGTCAAGGCGGGCCAGGCGGACCCTGCACGTCGAGGACCGGGCCGTCTGCGGATACTCCTTGCGGCACAAATCGGTCGTCGGCAACAGCGACGATGCTGCCGGGTAGGCGTTGAGGTGAAAATCCGCCTCGCCCGCCCGATCCGAGAGGGCCACCGGGTGGACGACGAAGCGGCGCGCGGCCAGCGCGTCGGCGTATTGCGGCAGCGGCTCGAAGGCATGCACGACTTGCGCCCCGAACTGCTTTTGCAGGAAGGCGCCATACGCCCCGTCGTTGGCGCCGACGTCGATCAGCACGTCGGGCCGGAACCGGGCGGCCAGCCAGGCGGTGTTCTTATCCATGGTCCGGTCCTTTCGCGGGGTTCGCGTCCGGCGCCGACGGTTCGGGCGGGATGCCAGGGGTGGGCCGATGGGCCGGCCAACGCTGCCGCAGGTGAAAGTCCTGACCCCGGCACGCGATGGGATCGAGCAGGCTGATGAACCGGCCGTTGAAGATGTTGTGCCAATCGCGCGGCAACTGGCCCAGCACGGCTTGTCCGGAATTCACGCGCCAGCGACGCCCCAGCGCCTTGACCAGAAGGCGATAGGCCCGCCGCTTCGCCTCGAAGGCCAGGGACGGCGTCAGAACGCCGCCGTACGTGGCCTGGTAGAGGTCGAGCGACCGTTCCTGCCTGGCGCGCAACGCCTGGGTCTCGGGGGCGCCGGGATCGAGGCTCCAGTTGCGGTGGTGCCGGATCGCCACCCGCCGGCTGTAGACCACGTCGTAGCCGGCGAACAGCACCTTGGCGGTGAGGTCGGGGTCGATGCCGTAGTCGCGCACCA
>JAVEYE010000123.1:0-10015 GCA_034003665.1 Rhodospirillales bacterium
ATGAGGAAATCACCGGCATCAAGGTGACCCACGACCTGATCCAGGAAGGCGACGACATTGAGAAACTGCAGCCGCAATGGCAGTCGGGCGAGAACATCTACGACGCCTATATCAACGACAGCGACCTGATCGGCACCCACTACCGTTACGGCTTCGTCGTCAACCTGACCGACTGGATGGCCGGCGAGGGCAAGGACGTGACGCTGCCGACGCTGGACATCGATGACTTCATCGGTAAATCCTTTACCACCGGGCCGGACGGCAAGCTCTACCAACTGCCCGACCAGCAGTTCGCCAACCTCTACTGGTTCCGCTACGACTGGTTCCAGCGCGAGGACCTGAAGAAGGCGTTCAAGGAGAAGTACGGCTACGACCTGGGCGTGCCGGTCAACTGGTCGGCCTACGAGGATATCGCCGAGTTCTTCACCAACGACGTGAAGGAAATCGACGGCCAGGTGGTCTACGGCCATAACGACTACGGCAAGAAGGCCCCGGACCTCGGCTGGCGGTTCACCGACGCCTGGCTTTCCATGGCCGGCGCCGGCGACAAGGGCATTCCCAATGGCAAGCCGATCGACGAATGGGGCATCCGGGTTGACGGTTGCCATCCGGTCGGGGCCAGCGTGTCCCGCGGCGGCGCCGCCAATGGTCCGGCCGCCAAGTACGCGTTGCGCAAGTACATGGAATGGCTGCGCCAGTATGCGCCTCCGGGGGCGCTCGGCATGGACTTCTACCAGTACCTGCCGTTCCTGGCGAAGGGCAACGTCGCCCAGCAGATCTTCTGGTACACCGCCTTCACCGCCACGATGGTGGAGCCGGGCCCGACGGTCAACGCCGACGGCACCCCGAAATGGCGCATGGCGCCCTCGCCCCACGGACCCTATTGGGAAGAGGGCATGAAGCTCGGCTATCAGGACGCCGGTTCGTGGACCCTGATGAAGAGCACACCCGTCGACCGCCGCAAGGCGGCTTGGCTGTTCGCCCAGTTCACCGTGGCGAAAAGCGTTTCGCTGAAGAAGGCGCACGTCGGCCTGACCATCGTGCGCGACAGCGACATCAAGCACCAGTCGTTCACCGACCGTGCACCCAAGCTGGGCGGCCTGGTCGAGTTCTACCGCAGCCCGGCCCGCGTCTCGTGGACACCGACCGGCACCAACGTGCCGGACTATCCGAAGCTGGCCCAGTTGTGGTGGCAGAACATCGGCGAGGCGGTCGCCGGCGAGGTGACGGTCGATCGCGCCATGGACAACCTGGCCGGCGAGATGGACCGCGTGATGGCGCGCATCGCCCGCTCCGGCGCCCAGAAGGAATGCGGGCCCAAGCTCAATGACGAGAAGGACGAGGCCTACTGGCTGAAAGAGCCGGGCTCGCCGAAGCCGAAGCTCGCCAACGAGAAGCCCAAGGGCGAAACGGTCGACTACGACAAGCTGATCCAGGCCTGGCGGGAAGGCCGCGTGAAGTAACCTCCCGATGCTGAACGGGTGGACCGGGCGACCGGCCCACCCGTCCCTTTCGGCCGAGGAGGCAATCCGTGTTCACACGGGGGGAACCGAACCGCATTCCGATGATCGACTTGGCGCGGTTCTATGGAATCGTGTTGGTCTACTATGGGCATGTCGTCGAGCGGATGATGTATCTCGGCAGCTCGGCGGCGGCCCACCACTACAAGTTCATCTATTCGTTCCACATGATCCTGTTCTTCGTGCTGGCCGGCTTCATCGCCAAGGAGCGTGTGCACGATCTCGGACTCGGCGATTTCGTCCGCTCGCGGCTGGCCTCCCGCGTCGTGCCGTTCTTCTTCTTCAACCTGCTTCTGGCTATGTTCAGCCTGGGGCTGCCCCGCGACTTTCCGCCGGTTCCTCTGGCGAGTGCCGGCGACTACCTGGCCGCCGCGATCCAGACGCTGACGACGCTTCCCATCTTCAATATCCCGACCTGGTTTCTGATGTGCCTGATCACGGTCGAGATTCTGCACCATGCGGTTTTCCGGTTCCTGCGCGCCTCCGACCGGCGCATCCTGGCGGCCGCCGTTCTCTTCTATATCGCCGGCTATGCCTTCAATCGCGAGTTCCAGTTTTTCGACCCGGGCCGGTCGTTGACCAACTACTGGTTCTTCAACGAGGCGCCGGTCGTCTATGCTTTCTACCTGGTCGGCGTCGTCATGCGGCGCCGCGGGTTCCTGACTTGGCCCGTCCGTCCGGCCATCCTGGCGGCCGGCGCGCTGGCCGCATTGGGCGTCGTCTGTCTGACCTACGACCTCAACCAGGGACCCTTCCGGTTGATCGAGGCGGTCGTCATCCTGGCCTCCGGTCACGGCGACCCGCTGTGGTTCCCGCTGACCGCCGTCGTCGGATCGGTGATGATCCTGCTGCTGGCCCGACTGTCGCCGCCGGCCGCCTGGATGACCTTCATGGGCCGCAATGCCCTGACGCTGTTCTGCCTCAACGGCGTCGTCTACCACCACGTCAACGGGCCGGTCGCCATGTGGACGAAGGACAGCCTGGGACTGTCGGCGGCGGCGGTGCTCGGGGTGGGGGCGGCGGCCACGGCGGTCAGCCTGATCCTGGCGGTGCCCGTAGTCATGCTGTTCAACCGGGCGGTTCCCCAGCTGATCGGCCGGCCGCGCGAACGCGGGCCGCTGCTGCCCAACTTCCTGTAGGCATTCCCCGCATAGGGACAAACTGACGTCGACCGCTAAATGTAGCGTTCGACACAATATGTTGTTGCAAAGGGGGCATGTTTCTGCTAAAGAACGAGGCGTCAGGTGCGCGGGTCCTGGGACACCGTCGCAACGCACCGCCGAAACGATGCTCCTGACGCCTCATGGAGCCGGCCAAGCTCCGTGCATGTCGAAAATGCCGCTCCGCGTATCCGCCTCTCCCCGCAATGTCCCCGGCAAAGAGAACAGCCCGGGAGGGAGGCTTTTTCGCGTCCGAAAGCCCTTCTGACGAAGACCTTTCTTCAGCGGACCGCGTCTGGCGAAAAGCGCGGATGTCAGGTTCGCTTGGCGAGCCTAGCGGGGGGTGACCCCCTGGGCCGGACGTTCCGAGCCGCGAACGGCCCGTTACCGCCCACCCCTGCGACGCCGGCACAGAAAGGGCCGAAACCCTTCTGATGGGCGGTCGCACCGCGGAAACCGCCGGTTTCGCCGAAACGATCCCGGCCCGCTCCGCGAAAGGCCCGCCTCGCTCACGGGACGAGGCTTTTCACCGGCGATGGCCCACTCCTCGCCACGGCGTCCGTTCGTTGCCAAACGAAACCCAGCTCGGAACCGTCCACCACCTGCCCTCGACAAGCGCCGACGCCGAAACATCGACCCCGCTCCGGGCCGCAACAAGCTCCCGAACACCAAGGGAAATCCCGAAAGACATCCCCCGATCACCAAAGAACTCATCGCCTGGACACTTTCTCGTGCAGGGATATGATCTGTCAAATAAAGAGGGCGTTCAATAATAAAATGTATGACAGCCGAACTTTTCTGTGAATAAGATTTCAATTTTTACACAATTTGCCCACATCTTATCCACTGAATCATTCACAGCACGGAATCTGGGCTGTTGTATTTCAATGGGTTATGTTTATTAGTAATATATAAAGTAAAAGCCGCATCTCGGGGGCTGTGGTCCTGATCATTACTTGATCGGCCGCAGGGCGTGGCGGTTATCCGGCGTTGACTTGATGCCATTGCGGGTTTAAATGACCTGGGCGCCGCGTCAAGGATGCCAAGGCGCTCCAGCGATCAGGAGTGAGAGTCCATGGCCAAAAGAAAGCGGCCGCTTTCCCCCCACCTGCATATCTACAAGGGCCAGATCAGCTCCGTCGTTTCGGTGATGCAGCGCATCACCGGTGGCGGCCTGACGGTCGGGCTCGGCTTTCTCATCTACTGGCTGGGGGCGGCGGCATACGGGCCGGAAGCCTATGCCACGGCGCACTGGTTCCTGACCACGTGGTTCGGCTACCTCTGCCTGTTCGGGTTCACGGTCTGCATGTACTTCCATCTGTGCAACGGGATCCGCCACCTCATCTGGGATATCGGATGGGGGTTCGAGATTCACCAGGTCAATGCGGGCGGCATCGCCGTTCTCGTCGCCACTGCCGTTCTGACGGTGGTTACCTGGGCCGTTGCCCTGGCGAAACTGGGAGTTCTCTGATGACGATGCGCAGCGCGCTCGGCCCCAAGCCGGGCACCAAGCGGTCCCCGCTCGGCCATGCCCGCGGCCTCGGCTCGACCGGACACGGGTCGGCACACTGGTACTGGGAGCGCCTGACGGCGCTGGCCCTGGTGCCCTTGACCATCTGGTTCATCGTCGAGCTGCTGGGCGGCGTCGCCGCCGATTACGACAGCATGGCGGCGTGGCTTACGGTGCCGGGCAACATGGTGCTGATGGTCCTCTTGGTGTTCTTCTTCTTCTGGCATGCCTGGATCGCCATTGCCGTCGTCATCGAGGATTACGTTCACCACGACGCCGCCAAGATCGGCAGCATCATCGCCCTCAGATTAGCCTGCATCCTGTTCGGCGCTTTTGCGGTCGTGTCGATCATCCTGATCGGCCTGGGAGGATAACAGCCGATGCCCGCATACGAGATAACCGACCATATCTATGACGTCGTCGTGGTCGGCGCCGGCGGCGCCGGGCTGAGGGCGACGCTCGGCATGTCGGCGGCCGGATTTTCCACCGCCTGCGTCACCAAGGTTTACCCGACCCGCAGCCACACGGTGGCGGCGCAGGGCGGCATCGGCGCCGCCATCGGCAACGAGAGCGAGGATGACTGGCGCTGGCACATGTACGACACCGTCAAGGGGTCGGACTGGCTGGGCGACCAGGACGCCATCGAATATATGTGCCGCAACGCCATTCCCGCGGTCTACGAGCTGGAACACTTCGGCCTGCCCTTCTCGCGCCGCGAGAACGGCAAGATGTACCAGCGCCCGTTCGGCGGCCATACGTCCAACTTCGGCGAGAAGCCGGTCCCGCGCTCGGTCGCCGCGGCCGACCGCACCGGCCATGCCATGCTGCACACCCTTTATCAGCAGTGCCTCAAGCACAAGGCCGTGTTCTTCAACGAATACTTTGCGATCGACCTGATCATGGGCGCCGACGGCGCCTGCCATGGCGTGGTCGCGCTGTGCCTCGAGGACGGCTCCATCCACCGTTTCCGGGCCCAGAGCGTGGTGCTGGCGACCGGCGGCGCCGGGCGCATCTATTTCTCGAGCACGCTCGCCCACATCTGCACCGGCGACGGCGGCGCCATGGTGGCCCGGGCCGGCCTGCCGCTTCAGGACATGGAATTCGTGCAGTTCCATCCGACCGGCATCTATTCCGCCGGCTGCCTGATCACCGAGGCGTGCCGCGGCGAGGGTGGATACCTGACCAATTCCGAGGGCGAGCGCTTCATGGAGAAGTATGCGCCGAAGACCAAGGACCTGGCCTCGCGCGACGTGGTATCGCGCGCCATGACCATCGAGATGCGCGAGGGCCGAGGCGTCGGCGAACACAAGGACCACATGCTGCTGCACGTCGAGCACCTGGGCGCCGAGTTCCTGCACGAGAAGCTGCCCGGCATCGTCGAGACGGCGATGATCTTCGCCGCCGTCGACGCCACCAAGGAGCCGATCCCGGTGCTGCCGACGTGCCACTACAACATGGGCGGGATTCCGACCAATTATCACGGCGAGGTGTTGCGGCCGACGGCGGCCGATCCCGACGCCGTCGTCCCCGGTTTGATGGCGGTGGGTGAGGCCGCCTGCGCCTCGGTGCACGGGGCCAACCGGCTGGGCACCAACTCGCTGACCGATCTCGTCGTCTTCGGGCGCGCCGCCGCGCTCCGGGCCGCCGAGGTGCTGAAGCCGTTGGCCCCGCAGGCCCCGCTGCCCAAGGATTCAGCCGACTTCGCGTTGGCCCGTCTGGATCGGCTGCGGCATGCCGACGGCAAGCTGCGGACCAGCGACATCCGGCTGGCCATGCAACGGACCATGCAGAATGACGCCGCCGTCTTCCGCACCAAGAAGACGCTGGAGGAAGGCTGGGAAAAGATCCAGGAGGTCGACGTTTCGCTGGCCGAGATCAAGATCGCCGACCGCTCGATGATCTGGAACACCGATCTGGTCGAGGCGCTGGAGCTGGAAAACCTCATGGTCAACGCCAAGGCGGTGATGTTCTGTGCCGGCGTTCGCGAGGAAAGCCGCGGGGCGCATGCCCGCGAGGACTTCCCGAACCGCGACGACGTCAACTGGATGAAGCACACGCTGGCGACGCTCAACGACAAGGGTGGTATCGACATCGCCTTCCGACCCGTCCACACGAAGCCGCTGTCGGACGATGTCCAGTACATTGAGCCGCAGGTTCGGGTTTACTGAGGGCCGTGATTTCGGTTGAAAGGTCGCCAAGGCGGCCAAACTAATGAGCGATCAACTCGAGAGGTCAGGTTCATGGTTGCGTTGATGCCCTTGGGGAAATTCCTTCTTCCCGCCAATTCGAAGGTGGGCAAGGGAAAGACCTTCAAGGCTCCGGCGGGAGCCACACGGATCAAGAAGTTCCACATCTATCGATGGGACCCCGAGACGGACGAGAATCCCCGGCTCGACACTTTCGAGATCGACCTCGACAAATGCGGGCCGATGGTGTTGGACGCGCTGATCAAAATCAAGGACGAGGTCGATTCAACACTGACCTTCCGGCGCTCCTGCCGCGAAGGGGTATGCGGCTCGTGCTCGATGAACATCGACGGCACCAACACGCTGTCGTGCATCAAGGCGATTTCCGACATCAAGGGCGACGTCACCATTTATCCGCTGCCGCACATGGCGGTGATCAAGGATCTGGTCGTCGACCTGACTCACGCCTTCGCGCAGTACGAGGCCGTCGACCCCTGGCTCAAGGCCGACACCCCGCCGCCTCCCCATGGCGAGCGCCTGCAAAGCCCGGAAGAGCGCAAGAAGCTGGACGGCATGTGGGAATGCATCCTGTGCTTCTGCTGCTCGGCCAGCTGTCCGAGCTACTGGTGGAATGGGCAACGCGGCTATCTGGGCCCGGCCACCCTCATGCAGGCTTACCGCTGGATCGAGGATTCGCGCGACGAGCACACCGGCGAGAGGCTGGAGTTCCTGGAGGACGGCATGCGGCTGTTCCGCTGCCACACCATCATGAACTGCACCGTCACCTGTCCGAAGAACCTGAATCCGGGCAGGGCCATCGCCGAGCTCAAGCAACTGATGATCAAGCGCGAGTAGCCGTTCCGACCGCATTGGACGTGTGGTGAACCGCCGAACCCCAGGGTCCGGCGGTTTGCGTTCGGGGGCTCTTCGCTATGCGGCGCCGTCGGGGCTCTTGTCGTCGGGCAGCGGCTGGCGGGGCGGGTTGAGGAAGGGCTGGATCAGCAGCTTGTCCAGCCGCGAGTCGCCGGGACCGCGGAAGATGCTGAGGCCGATGGTCATGCCGTCGTGCCCCTTCTCCGGCTGGTCGCGGTAGGTGCCGAGCAGGCGGTCCCACCATGGCAGGTTGAAGCCGAAATTGCTGTCGGTCTCGCGGCGGATGGCCGAATGATGGACGCGGTGCATGTCGGGCGTCACCACCAGCCAACGCAGCACGCGGTCGAGGCGCCGGGGCAGCTTCAGATTGGCGTGGTTGAACATCGAGGTGGCGTTGAGCAGCACCTCGAAGATGACGACGCCCACCGCCGGCGCGCCGAGCGCCGCCACCACGGCCATCTTGATGGCCATGGACAGCAGGATCTCGATGGGGTGGAAGCGGGCCCCCGTGGTGACGTCGATGTCGAGGTCGGCGTGGTGCATGCGGTGCAGGCGCCACAGCGCCGGCACCGCGTGGAACAGCACGTGCTGCAGATAGATGACGAGGTCGAGCACCAGAACGCTCAGCCCGATGGCCCACACCGTCGGCACGCCGAACGCATTGAACACCCCCCAGCCCTTCGCCTCGGCGACCATTGCCACGCCCACCGCCGCCGCCGGCACGAGGGCCCGCACGAGGAGCGAATCGAGCACGACGATGCCGAGGTTGCCGGGCCAGCGCCGCTTCCTCGACACGCTGCGCACGCGGCGCGGAAAGACGGTTTCCAGGGCCATCATCAGGGCCAGTACGCCGATGAAGAAGCCGACGCGCACCAGGGCCTCGCTGGCCAAAAGGCGTTCCCAGAAATCGACGTTCGCGCTCATGGCGCGATCATCTCCGGATTGGCCGGCCTGGTAAAGGTCTTCGCCGATTTCCGATCTCAATTCCCCGTGTTAAGGTGACCTTGGAACCGTAGGGGGAAGCTTTCCGATGAATCTGCACACCATGTTGGCGGCGCGCGCCGCCGAGGGAAGACCCATCCGGGTCGGCCTGATCGGCGCCGGCAAGTTCGGCTCGATGTTCCTCTCGCAGGTGCTGCATACGCCCGGCCTGCATTTGGTCGGGATCGCCGATCTCGACCCTGCCCGGGCGCGGACGGCGTGTCGCTCCGTTGGCTGGCCGGAGGAACGCTCGGCCGTCGCCACCTTCGCCGAGGCGCTCAACACGGGAACAACCGCCGTCACCGACGATGCCGCGGACCTGATCGCCGCCGACGGCATCGAGGTGATCATCGAGGCGACCGGCGTTCCCGAGGCCGGCATCCGCCACGCCCTTCTCTGCTTCAAGCACCGACGGCACATCGTCATGGTCAACGTCGAGGCCGATGTTCTGGTCGGCCCGCTGCTGGCCAGGCGCGCCGCCGAGGCCGGCGTCGTCTATGCCATGGCCTATGGCGACCAGCCGGCCCTCATATGCGAACAGGTGGACTGGGCCAGGGCCTGCGGGCTGGAGGTGGTGGCGGCCGGCAAGGGCACGCTTTACATGCCCGAGTTTCACGCCTCAACCCCTGATACGGTGTGGAACTACTATGGTCTTTCGGCCGAGCGCGCCGCCGAAAGCGGCATGAACGCCAAGATGTTCAATTCGTTTCTCGACGGCACCAAGTCGGCCATCGAGATGGCGGCGGTGGCCAACGCCACCGGGCTGACCCCGGCTCCCGATGGGCTCGGGTTTCCGCCTTGCGCCGCCGAGGATCTGGCCCGCACGCTCATTCCCGCCGCCGATGGGGGACTGCTCCATCACAAGGGGCAGGTCGAGGTGGTGTCGAGCCGCACGCGGGACGGCCGCGACCTGCCTCACAACCTGCGGTGGGGCGTCTACGTCGTCTTCGAGGCGCCGACCGACTACGTCAAGAACTGCTTCCGCGACTATGGCATGCTCACCGACCGCTCCGGCCGCTACGCGGCGCTGTGGCGTCCCTATCACCTGATCGGCCTGGAACTCGGCATCAGCGTTGCCGCTGCCGCCCTGCGCGGCGAGGCGACGGGCCGGGCCACCGGCTTCAGGGGCGACGTGGCGGCGACCGCCAAGCGCGATCTCAAGGCCGGCGAGGTGCTGGACGGCGAGGGCGGCTATCGGGTGTGGGGAAAACTGATGCCGGCCGCCGTGTCGACCGCCGTCGGCGCGTTGCCGATCGGCCTCGCTCACGGCGTCACGCTGAAGCGGGACGTCGCAGCGGGCCAGGTGATCCGTTGGGTCGACGTTGCCGTCGACGAGGCGGCGGAGGGCGTGCGCCTGCGCCGCGAGATGGAGGCAATCTTCGCCGCATGATCGGCCGCCGGCTCGCCAAGGTTGTCCTCGCCCCTTGACGGGGGCGAGACCACGCCCCACTTGCCCTGGGCATTCTATCGCGCTACTAACGCTCAGGAAAAAAACTGAGAATGCCGCTGCGAAGCGTTCGCGGCGTCAGTGCAGAACCACCAGACCCCAAGGGGGGGATCTATCATGGCACGTAAGAAACTCGCATTCATCGGCGCCGGCAACGTCGGCGCGACGGCCGCCCATTTGGCCGCGCTCAAGGAACTGGGCGATATCATTCTGTATGACATCGCCGGCACGATGCCGGCTGGCAAGGCGCTCGACATGGCCCAATCGACGCCGGTCGAGCGTTTCAATATGACCGCCGGCGGGACCGGCGACTACAAGGACATCAAGGGCGCCGACGT
>JAVEYE010000124.1:0-9987 GCA_034003665.1 Rhodospirillales bacterium
GGCCTCCTCCTCGATCTCGGCGATGAGCCGTCGGCGCGCCTTGGCGAGTGATGAGTCGTCCATCAGACCCTTCCCTTCAGGTAACTTGCGAAGGCTGGCCGATTGCGTCAAGCTTGTCGTCGACGCCCCCTGCGAACGAGGAGGTTGCCGTGACCTTCAGTCTGACCAGTCCCGCTTTCGCCGAAGGGGAGCGCATTCCCACCCGCCACACCTGCGAAGGCGACGACGCCTCGCCGCTGTTGATCTGGGACGGCGTCCCCGCCGGAACCCGGTCGTTTGCCCTGATCTGCAACGATCCCGATGCGCCGGTCGGCACCTGGTACCACTGGGCCGTTTTCGACATCCCGGCGGGGGTGCGTCGGTTGGACGAGGATTTCCCGACCGACGGCCGGGTCGGCGACATCCGCCAGGCGGTGACCGATTTCAGGCGCACCGGTTACGGCGGGCCGTGCCCGCCGCGCGGCCACGGGGTGCACCGTTACCGCTTCCGGCTGATGGCGGTGGACGTCGAGCGTCTTGCCGTCGCCGCGTCGCCCGACTGCCGCGACGTCGAAGCCGAGGCCGGCCGCCATCTGCTGGCGGAATGCGTATTGACGGGCACCTATTCCCGGACCTGAACCCCGCCCACCGCCGCGGCCTCGTCGCCGGGACTTGCGACCGCGCGCCGATCGACGCATATCAGCCGCGGTCACCTCTCGGACAGATCCACGAAGGGAACGGATGACGCCATGACGGAGGAAAAGTTCGCCTTTCAGGCCGAGGTCAGCAAGCTCCTCGACATTGTTGCCCACTCGCTCTACAGCCACAAGGAGATCTTCCTGCGCGAATTGATCTCCAACGCATCGGATGCGTGCGACCGCCTGCGCTACGCCGCCCTCACCAAGCCTGACCTGATCGGCGACGGCGGCGGCGGGTTCAGGATCACGCTCGAGGTCGACAAGACGGCCCGCACCCTTGCCGTCGCCGACAACGGCATCGGCATGAACCGCCAGGAATTGGCCGAGAACCTGGGCACCATAGCCCGCTCGGGCACCCAGGCGTTCGTCGAGCAGGTCAAGGCCCAGAAGGGCGACGGCACGGACAAGGCCAAGGGCGGAAACGGCGACGTGGCCTTGATCGGGCAGTTCGGCGTCGGCTTCTATTCGGCCTTCATGGTGGCGGGTCGGGTCGAAGTGACCAGCCGGCGGGCCGGCGAGGACGCCGCCTGGACGTGGCGCTCCGACGGCAAGGGCGAATTCACCATCGCCGAGGCGACGCGCGAGGCGGCGGGCACCTCGGTCGTCCTGCACCTCAACAAGGGCGAGGACGACTATCTCGAGCCCTTCAGGCTGCGCACCATCGTCAAGACCTATTCCGACCATATCGGCGTGCCCATCGTTCTTGTGCACGACGGCAAGGAGGAGACGCTGAACGAAGGGTCGGCCCTGTGGACGCGGCCGGCCAAGGACGTCACGAAAGAGCAGTACAAGGAATTCTACCACCACGTCGGGCACGTCTTCGACGAGCCGTGGAAGGTGCTGCACAATCGCGTGGAAGGGGTGCTGTCCTACACCAACCTGTTGTTCATCCCGTCGACGCCGCCGTTCGACCTGTTCGACCCCGAGCGCAAGCCCCGGGTCAAGCTCTACGTCAAGCGCGTCTTCATCACCGACGACTGCGAGGCGCTGCTGCCTTCCTACCTGCGGTTCGTGCGCGGCGTCGTCGATTCCGAGGACCTGTCGCTCAACGTCAGCCGCGAGATGCTGCAGAAGGACCCCAAGCTGGCCAAGATCAAGGCCGGGCTGGTCAAGCGCGTGCTGGGCGACCTCAAGAAGGCGGCCGACAAGGACGCGGATGGCTACGCCAAGTTCTGGGAAAACTTCGGGGCCGTCGTCAAGGAAGGGCTCTACGAGGATTTCGCCAACCGCGAGGCGCTGCTTCCGCTCTGCCGCTTCCGCAGCACGGCGAACGACAGGCTGATCACGCTGGACGAATACGTCGATGGCATGAAGGAGGGCCAGGAGGCCATCTACTACATCAGCGGCGAGGATATCGACCTTCTCAAGGCCAGCCCGCAGCTCGAAGGCTACAGGGCGCGCGGCCTCGACGTCCTGCTCTTGACGGATCCCATCGACGAGTTCTGGCTTCCAACGGTCGGCCGACATCGCGACAAGCCGTTCAAGTCGGTGACCCGCGGCGGGGCCGACCTCGACACGATTCCGCTCGTCGACGGCGCCAAGGACAAGGAGGCCGCCAAACCGGCCGAGGCGCCGGCCATCGACCAGCTCGTCGCCGCCTTCAAGATGGCGCTGGGCGACGCCGTGAAGGATGTGCGGGCCTCGGCCCGCCTGACCGACAGCGCGGTCTGCCTGGTCGCCGCCGAGGGCGACATCGACCTGCGCCTGGAGCGCATGCTGCGCCAGGCCCGGCGGGCCGAGGCGACGACGCGGGTGCTCGAGGTCAACCCCCGCCACCCGCTGATCGGCCGCCTGGCGGATCAGGTCAAGGATACCGGCGCCGCCGGGGCCGATGCCATCAAGGATGCCGCCCTGCTGCTGCTCGACCAGGCGCGCATCCAGGAGGGCGAGCCGGTGGCCGATCCGGCGGCGTTTGCGAAGCGTCTGTCGCGCGTGATGGAACGGGGGTTCGCGGCGTAGCGACCTAACGCTTCGGCGCGGAAAGGCCAAGCACGGCGCCGCCGAGGATGGCGCCGCCGGCATCCGCCTGCACCAGCACGGCGACGGCGTCGCGGCCCGGCGCCATCTCATCCATCGGCAACGGCACCCGGGCGGCCTCGCCGCGCCAGGCGCCGACGCGGCGGATGTCGCGCACCACGTTGGAATAGGCGAGGGTCCGACCCTCGTTCTCGCCGCGCTCGATGCGGGTGGTGTGCGCGTAATCGAAAGCGACGGCCCACAGCGTGGAGGCCGGGGCGCCGTCGCGGGCCGGCAGCACCGCCGCGGCGTCGCCGGCGTCGCCGGCGATTTCCACCGTCAGGCGCGGCAGGGCAGCCTCGCGGTCGATGGCTTCCAGCACGCCCCGGCGGTCCGACCCGGTCATCTGGCGGCGCCCCTGGATCACCATCTGCGGCGTGTAGACGTAGCCCAGCCCGAAGTGGCGGGTATAGCCTCGCTGACGCTCGGTGGCGGCGGCGCTGGCGAAGGGGTCTTTCCAGCCGACGTAGTCCCAGTAGTCGACGTGCATGGACAGCGCCAGCACGCCGTCGCGGCCGGCCAGTTCGGTCAGCAGCGCGTCGGCCGGCGGACAGGACGAGCAGCCCTGCGAGGTGAACAGCTCGACCACGACGAGCCCGCTGGCGCGCGCCGCCGGCTGGGCGGCGGCGATCACGGCACCGGCGAGGACGAGGGCTTTGAGGGTCCGGCTCATGCCTTCCAGATAAGCCCAACGCCCCCGCGCGCGCCAATCACATGGCGGTGAGGGCTCGGCCCATGGCTGGCCGGCCGACCTGGCGGACGACGACGCGCTGGCCCGCCTGTTCGCCCTGAACCAGGACCGCGCCGCCCGGCAATCCGGCGGCGGCAAGGAATAAGGGGGCCGGGGGGAGGCCGAGCCTCCCCCGCCTTTTAGGCTTACGCCGCGTCCTTCAGGTTCTTGAGCACGTACTGGAGGATGCCGCCGGCCTTGAAGTACTCGACCTCGTCCAGGGTGTCGATGCGGCAGATCACCGGCACCTCGCCGATGACAACGCCGTCGGCGCCGCGGATGACCAGACGCAGCGTCATGCCCGGCTTGACGCCTTCGGAGAGGCCCAGGATGTCGAAGGTTTCGCTGCCGTCGAGCTTCAGCGTCTTGCGGCTGGTGCCCTCCTGGAACTGCAGCGGCAGCACGCCCATGCCGACCAGGTTGGAGCGGTGGATGCGCTCGAATGTCTCGACGATCACCGCCTTGACGCCGAGCAGCAGCACCCCCTTGGCCGCCCAGTCCCGCGACGAGCCGGTGCCGTACTCCTTGCCGCCGAAGACGATGAGCGGCACCCCCTCGGCCTGGTACTTCATGGCGGCGTCGTAGATCGGCATGACCTCGCCCGAGGGCATGTGGCGGGTGACGCCGCCCTCGGTGCCGGGCGCCATCTCGTTGCGGATGCGGATGTTGGCGAAGGTGCCGCGCATCATCACTTCGTGGTTGCCGCGCCGGCTGCCGTAGGAGTTGAATTCGCGGACCGGCACCTGATGGCCGATCAGGTAGTGGCCGGCCGGGCTTTTCTCCTTGATGGAGCCGGCCGGCGAGATGTGGTCGGTGGTCACCGAATCGCCCAGGATGGCCAGCGAGCGGGCCCCCCGGATGTCGACGATCGGCCGGGCCTCGGCGGTGAGATCGCCGAGCCCGCTGAAGTAGGGCGGATTCTGCACATAGGTGGAGGCCATGTTCCAGCGATAGGTCACGCTGGGGGTCGCTTCCACCGCCTTCCACTCGGCGGGCCCTTCGAACACATTGGCGTAGCGGGCCTGGAACATGCCGGGCGTCACCACCCGCGCGATGGTTTCCTGGATCTCGGCGTTGGTCGGCCAGATGTCCCTGAGGTAGACCGGCTTGCCGTCGCGGTCGGTGCCCAGCGGATCGTTATGAAGGTCCACCGTCATCGAACCGGCCAGCGCATAGGCCACCACCAGCGGCGGCGAGGCCAGGAAGTTGGCCTTGACCTGGGCGTGGACGCGGCCTTCGAAGTTGCGGTTGCCCGACAGCACGGCGGCGACCACCAGGTCGTTGTCCTCGACCGCCTTGGCGACGGGGGCCTTGAGCGGCCCCGAGTTGCCGATGCAGGTGGTGCAGCCGAAGCCGGTGATGTTGAAGCCGAGCGCGTCGAGGTGGGGCTGCAGGTCGGCCTCGCGCAGATAGTCCTCGACCACCTGCGAGCCGGGGGCCAGCGAAGTCTTGACCCACGGCTTGACGGCCAAGCCCTTTTCGTGGGCGTTGCGGGCCACCAGTCCGGCCGCCATCAGCACGCTGGGATTGGACGTGTTGGTGCAGCTGGTGATGGCGGCGATCACCACGTCGCCGTCCCTGAGGCCGTGATCGGCCGCCGCCACTTCGCGCGGCTTGTCGACGCCGGGGGCCAGGGTGGGCAACGCCTGGGCGAAGGCCTTGGCGGCGCCGGACAGCGCGATGCGGTCCTGCGGCCGCTTGGGACCGGCCAGGCTGGGTTCGACGGTCGAGATGTCGAGCTCGATCGTGTCGCTGAACGCCGGCTCGACGGTGGCGGCGTCGCGCCACATGCCCTGTTCCTTGGCGTAGGCCTCGACCAGGGCGACCTGCTCGGGCTCGCGGCCGGTAAAGGCGAGATAGCGCAGCGTTTCGGCGTCGATCGGGAAGATGCCGCAGGTGGCGCCGTATTCCGGCCCCATGTTGGCGATGGTGGCGCGGTCCGGCAGCGACAGGTTGTCGAGGCCGGGGCCGTAAAATTCGACGAACTTGCCGACCACGCCCTTGGCGCGCAGCATCTGCACGACGGTCAGCACCAGGTCGGTGGCGGTGGTGCCCTCGGTCATTTTGCCGGTCAGGTGGAAACCGACCACCTCGGGAATCAGCATCGAGATGGGCTGGCCCAGCATGGCGGCCTCGGCCTCGATGCCGCCCACCCCCCAGCCCAGCACGCCCAGGCCGTTGACCATGGTGGTGTGGCTGTCGGTGCCGACCACGGTGTCGGGATAGATCGTGCGGCCGTTCTTGCCGCCCCGCCACACCACCTGCGAAAGGTATTCGAGGTTGACTTGGTGGCAGATGCCGGTGCCGGGCGGCACCACGCGGAAGTTGTCGAAGGCCTTCTGGCCCCAGCGCAGGAAGGCGTAACGTTCCTGGTTGCGCTTGAACTCGATTTCGGTGTTGCGGCGCATCGCGTCGGGGCTGGCCGCGAAGTCGACCATCACCGAATGGTCGATGACCAGGTCGACCGGCGACAGCGGATTGATCTTCTTGGGGTCGCCGCCCAGCTTGACCATGGCGTCGCGCATGGCTGCCAGATCGACCACCGCCGGCACTCCGGTGAGGTCCTGCATCAGCACGCGGGCCGGGCGGAAGGCGATCTCGCGGTCCGAGCGCCGCTCCTTGAGCCAGTCGGCGACGGCCTTGGCGTCGTCGGTCGTGACCGAGCGGCCGTCGATGTGGCGCAGCAGGTTCTCCAGCAGGAGCTTCAGCGAATAGGGAAGGCGCGAGATGTCGCCGAGACCGGCCTCGGCGGCCGCCGGCAGGCTGAAATACTCGAAGCTCTGGCCGCCGATGGAAAGGGTGCGGCGCGCGTTCAGGCTGTCGTGACCGGATCGAGACACGGTTATCCTCCTCCTCTGGCAAATGGACCCGTCGCTGGCCGCTCCCCTCCCCCGAGGCGCCGGCGGTCCCTTGCGGAACCGGGCCGCGAATCGAGCCCCCATTAGATAAACGCGGCCGGCCACTTTGCCAGCCGAAAAAAGGAGCGTCGAGACGATAAAGGCGATGACGGGCATAAATTCGCCACAATTTACCGCTTAAATTCATCCCTATAAACAAACCCCCTCGTTTATAGCCAGAGGCACCATCCCCCCCCAACGCCTCTGGTCCCCTGACCGGCACCATTGCCGGGCTCCGCGGCCGGGTGATCCATTGGATCTCCCGGCCGTTTCTTCGCGGCGGCGCGGGCGGGCTCTTCCGGTCTTCTTTTTTGGAAAGCGTTGCGATACGGTCGCAGGCGGGCCAACGGCAAGGGCGGCAGGGGAATCGGCAAGGACATGGACCGTTTCGTCGGGCACGATCTCACCTGCATACGCGGCGAGCGGCTGGTCTTTGCCGGTCTTGGATTCGCCGTCGAAGCGGGTGGCGCCCTCGTCCTGGTCGGCCCCAACGGCAGCGGCAAGTCGAGCCTGCTGCGTCTGATGGCCGGCCTGCTGCCCCCGGCGGCCGGCATGCTCTCCTGGAACGGCGAGCCCGTGGCCGAGGACCGCGAGGCGCACGGCGGGCGCCTGCACTACGTCGGCCACCTGGACGCCGTCAAGCCGGTGCTGAGCGTGCTGGAAAACGTCGCCTTCTGGGCGACCCTGCGGCCGGGCGTCGGCCGGACGGCGGCCGAAGCCGCGCTCGCCGCCTTCGGAATCGCGCATTTGGCCGGCGTGCCGGGACGGTTCCTGTCGGCCGGCCAGCGCCGCCGCGTCAATCTGGCGCGCCTCCTGGCGGCGCCGGCGCCGCTGTGGCTGCTGGACGAACCGACCACGGCGCTGGACCGCGCCGCCATCGCCGGGCTGGAGGCCGCCATCGCGCGGCACCGCGAGGGCGGCGGCATGGTCGTGGCGGCCACCCACGCGCCGCTGGCGCTGGGCGCCGCGCGGACTCTCGACCTCGCCGCCTTCGAGACGGAGGCGGCGGCGTGACGGCCCGCTTTTTCAGCTTGGTCGGCCGCGACCTTCATCTGGCCCAGCGTCACGGTTTCGACAGCCTGCTGGCGGTGGTCTTCTTCGTCATCGCCGTGGTGCTGTTCCCCCTCGGGGTCGGGCCGGAACCTAACATCCTGGCCCGCATCGCGGCCGGCGTCATCTGGGTGGCGGCGCTGCTGGCCTCGATGCTGTCGCTCGAACGGCTGTTCCAGGCCGATTTCGAGGACGGCTCACTCGACCTGCTGGTGCTGGCGCCGCTGCCCCTCGAACTGGTGGTGCTGGCCAAGGTGGCGGCCCATTGGCTGACCACCGGGCTGCCGCTCATCGTGGCGGCCCCGCTGCTGGCCGTGCTGCTCAACATGAACGTGGCCGGCTTCGGCGTGCTGGTGGCGGCGCTCGCCCTCGGCACCCCGACCTTGAGCCTGATCGGCGCCGTCGGGGCCGGCCTGGTGCTGGGCTCGCGGCGCGGCGGGGTGCTGCTGTCGCTGCTGGTGCTGCCGCTGTTCATTCCCGTACTGGTATTCGGGGTCAGCGCCGTGGACGCGGCGATCGCCGGCTTCGCCTTCCGCGCGCCGCTGCTGATCCTGGGGGGCATGCTGCTGGCCGCCCTGGCGCTCTGCCCGTGGGCGGGCGGGGCGGCGCTGCGCCAGGCGCTGGGCTGAGGCAAGGACGAAAAATACGGTCCCGCTATGGAAACGCCGGGGTCCGAGGGATAAATACTGGATCGCCGGACAGGAAAGACGATGCATCGATTCGCCAACCCGACCCGCTTCATGCGCCTGAGCGCGGCCCTGCTGCCGTGGACGGCCGGCGCCGCCGCGGCGCTGATGGCGGCCGGCCTCTATCTGGCGCTCCTCGGCTCGCCCGCCGACTACCAGCAGGGCGAAAGCGTGCGCATCATGTATGTGCACGTGCCGTCCGCCTGGATGGCGATGTTCTGCTACACGTTCATGGCCGCGGCCAGCGCCGTCGGCCTCGTCTGGAAGCACCCACTGGCCGATCTGGCGGCCAAGGCGACGGCACCGGTCGGCGCCTGCTTCACGCTGCTGGCCTTGGTCACCGGGTCGCTGTGGGGCAAGCCGATGTGGGGCGCCTGGTGGGTCTGGGACGCCCGGCTGACCTCGGTTCTGGTGCTGTTTTTCCTCTATCTCGGCTACATCGCGCTGATCAACGCCTTCGACGACCCGACGAGAGGCCTCAGGGCGGCGGCCATCCTCGCCCTGGTCGGTTTCGTCAACGTGCCGATCATCAAGTTTTCGGTCGACTGGTGGAACACGCTGCATCAGCCGGCCAGCGTCTTCAAGGCCGGCGGGCCGTCGATCGACCCCAGCATGCTGGTCCCGCTGTTGCTGATGGGGGCGGGGTTCACCGCCTATTTCCTGTGGGTGCTGATGCTGCGCCTGCGGACCGAAATCGTCGCCGCCAAGGTCCGTGCCCTGCGCCTGCGCCAAGTGCGGGCCGGCCCCCCTGCCGAGCCGACGGGCGCCGCCGCCCTCGGGGCGGAGGGATAGGCCGATGGAAAGCCTCGCCCAGTTTCTCGAGATGGGCGGCTACGCCCACTTTGTGTGGCCCAGCTTCGGGCTCACGTTCGCGGTGCTGGTCGGCCTCCTCGCGGTCAGCCGGCGGGCCTTGAAGGGAGCCGAGGCCGAGTTGGCGGCGCTGCAGGCGGCCGACCCCGGCCGGTCGGGGACGGCCGATGAAGCCTAAGCGCCGGCGCCTGACCTTCGTCCTCATCGGCATGGGCCTGCTGGCGGCGGCGGCCGCCCTGGTGTTGGCGGCATTCCGGGATTCCATCGTCTTCTTTTACAGCCCGAGCGAGATCCACGCCAAGGCGTTGCCGGCCGAGCAGCGCATCCGGGTGGGCGGTTTGGTCGAGGAGGGCAGCCTCTCGCGGGCTGCAGGCAGCGGCACGATCACCTTCCGGATCACCGACCTCGCCGAGACCATTGCCGTCACCTACACCGGCATCCTGCCCGACCTTTTCCGAGAGGGCCAAGGGGTGGTCGCCGAGGGGCGGTTCGAGGATGACGTGCTCAAGGCCGACGAGGTGCTGGCCAAGCACGACGAGAACTACATGCCGCCCGAGGTCGCCGACGCCTTGAAGAAGTCCGGTCAGTGGGAGCATATGAAGGACGCCATGGAGGACGCTGGCCAGATTCCCAAGGAGTCCGCTCGATGATCGTCGAGATCGGCCACTTCGCCCTGATCCTGGCGCTCGTCGTTTCCCTGGTCCAGGGCGTCGTGCCGCTGATCGGCGCTCGGCGTGGGGATGCCGCCCTGATGGCCGTGGCGCGGCCGGCCGCCCTCACCCAGACCGCGCTGGTGGCCCTGGCCTTCGGCTGCCTGATGTACGCCTACGTGACGTCCGACTTTTCGGTGCTCAACGTCATCAACAACTCCCATTCGACCAAGCCCCTGATCTACAAGATCTCCGGCGTCTGGGGGAACCACGAGGGCTCGATGCTGCTGTGGGTCCTCATTCTTGCCGCGTTCGGGGCGGCAGTGGCCGTGTTCGGGCGCCATCTGCCGCCGGGCCTGCGCGCTCGGGCGCTTGCCGTGCAGGCCCTGATCGCCGTCGGCTTCCTGATGTTCATCGTGTTCACCTCCAATCCCTTCACGCGGGTGGCCTCGCCGCCGGCCGACGGCCAGG
>JAVEYE010000125.1:0-9981 GCA_034003665.1 Rhodospirillales bacterium
GCCATCCCGCAGTATCCTGTCGGGCATCTCGACCGGGTCGCCACGGTCGACGAGTTTCTCGCCCCCCTCCCCGGCCTTCACCTGCGCGGCAACTGGCGCGACGGCATTTCGGTGGCGGACTGCGTCCGCAACGGCGAGGCCTTGGCCGACCGCATCGCGAAGTCTGGACGTCCGGCATGAAGGCGGTTCTTCAGCGCGTGACACGAGCCGCCGTCAGCGTCGATGGCGCCACCGTCGGGGGCATCGGCCAGGGTCTGCTCGTCCTCCTTTGCGCGGAACACGGCGACGGCCGACAGACGGCAGCCTATCTGGCCGGCAAGACGGCCCGCCTACGCATCTTTTCCGACCCTGCAGGGAAGTTCAATCTGTCACTCCTCGACATCGGAGGTCAGGCCCTGGTCGTCAGCCAATTCACGCTCGCCGCGAACTGGCGCAAAGGAAATCGGCCAAGTTTTTCGGATGCGGCGCCGCCCGAACAGGCAGAGCCCCTCTACCGCGCCTTCTGCAGCGAACTCCGGACTCTAGGCATCGTCGTCGAGACCGGGATTTTCGGCAGGCACATGAAGATCGACCTGCTCAACGACGGCCCGGTGACCCTGTGGTTGGACAGCCGAGCCGCCGAGACCGCGCGGAAATAAGGCTAACCGAGCATGCCGGAGCGCATTTAGGAAGAATTAACCATTGCTTTCCAATCATGACCATGCGGCCATGAAAGCATTCTTCCCGATCCTTTGCCTGATCTGTGCGCTCGTCAGCGGTTTTCCCGCCCGCGCAGGTGTGAGCGGTCCAGCCTGCGTCGCCAGCGGCGATGTCATCATGGTCAATGGTAAACGGTGGCACGGCAAGTGCGCCGGGGGAACCGAGGTAAGGCTGTTCGGCGTCATCGCGCCTGACCTATCGGAAATCTGCAACGTTCCGGGCGGCCGGCGGTGGCAGTGCGGCCGCGCGTCGGCGGCCATGCTGCTGGAAGCGGTCAAAAGCGAAAAGGTGGATTGCGTGGGCTCATCGGCGGACTCGGCCGGACGGCTGCTTGCAACCTGCCGCGTCCGAGGCGAGGATATCGGCCAGAAGATGGTCCGAGACGGGTGGGCGCTGGCCTATCCCCGCCATTCGACCAAATACGAACAAGATGAAGAACAAGCGGCGAGGGCCCGCAAAGGCTTGTGGCAAATCCCCGGCACGCCGACCTTCGAGTGGCGAAATCAATAGCGCGGAGATTGCCGGAATGACGTCGGCGATGCCGAGCGCCGGGATGATGGCGCGTACGCGGCCGGCCAAGCCGCCCTCTTGCCCCGGCCGACGTCACCGCCGCGCCACCATGGCCTTTTCGCCGCGGCGAGTCTAAACTCGGCGTGGACGCATGCCGCGAAGCCCCAGAGGCGTTCGCCGCAATGGTTCCGCCACCACCACATTCAGCCGGAACGCCGCTGGTCATGCCCTCGCACACCGTCGCCGCCGAAATCGCCAATACCGTCATTCAGGGAACCGGGGCTCTGTTAAGCACCCTCGGACTCGTCGTCCTTCTCCACCTCGCCATACCGGAGGGCGGCGCCACGGCCGTCGCCAGCGTCGCGGTATACGGCGCAACGATGATACTCGCCTTCCTGAGTTCAACCCTCTATCACGGAATCGGCTCCTGGCACGCCCGGGCGGCTCGGGCGCTCAGAACCGCCGATCACTGCACCATCTATCTGCTGATCGCCGGCACCTACACGCCGATCGCCCTGCTCGTCCTTCAGGATACCCTTGGGTGGAGCCTCCTCATCACCGTCTGGGCTTTGGCTCTCACGGGCGTCGTGCTGCGGATCGTCTGGCCGCGCCACCTCGTCAAGCTGAGAGTCGGGCTTTATCTGATCCTCGGCTGGCTGGTGGTCGCCTGGGGATGGCCGGTGATTCAGGGATTGGGCCCTGCGGGAACCCTCTTGATGGCGGTTGGCGGACTGGCCTACACGCTGGGTGTGGTCTTCTATCGCTGGCATCGGCTGCCGTTCCACCTGCCCATCTGGCATCTGTTCGTGGTGCTGGCGAGCGCCTGCCATTATGCGGCCATCGCGTTTTACGTCGTACCCGCCTACATTTCGTGAGTCCAAGAAAAAGGGCTTAACCGTTTCCGGCTAAGCCCTTGTTTTCATTGGTCGGAGCGGCGGGATTTGAACCCACGACCCCTTGACCCCCAGTCAAGTGCGCTACCAGACTGCGCTACGCTCCGAAAAAACGCCTCCGGCGGCGGCCGCTGCGGCCGCCCCGTCCGCGAACGCGCGCACTATACGCGGGGCGTCGACGATCCGCAACGCTCTCCCTCCGATATTTTCGCACAAGATACGGGGGGCGG
Source organism: Rhodospirillales bacterium (assembly GCA_034003665.1). Classification (GTDB taxonomy): domain Bacteria; phylum Pseudomonadota; class Alphaproteobacteria; order Rhodospirillales; family Shumkoniaceae; genus Shumkonia. The sequence continues at coordinate 2,333 of JAVEYE010000125.1, forward strand.
GCAGCCGCCTATTTCAGGGCGGCGCGCAACTGATCGCGCAGCGCCTCGAGTTCGGTCAACAGGGCCTTGAGTTCGGCACGCTGGCTTGGCCCGATGGGCTCATCGCCGGCAACGGCCGCCGAAACCGCAGGAGCATCGAGGGGCCCGTCGGTCGCCTCCGGCGGTGACGCGGCCGGAACCGCGGCCGGCTTTTCCGGCTCATTCCCGTCGACGGACTTGCCGCCGTTCTGCTTCAACAGCTTTTGGACCCCGCGGATGGTATAGCCGTCGACATAGAGCAACTGCCGGATGCGCCGCAGCAACGCCACATCCTCGGGCCGGTAATAGCGGCGACCGCCGCCCCGTTTTAAGGGACGGATCTGGATGAACTTGCTTTCCCAGAAACGCAGCACGTGCTGCGGAAGATCCAGATCGACCGCGACCTCGCTGATCGTCCGGAACGCCTCCTCGGACTTGCCCCGCCGCCGCAACTCGACGTTCTGGCCGGCAACTTCCGACATTTACCCGGCCGCCCTGGGACGCCTCTTTTCGTTGACGCGGGCCTTGAGCACCTGCGACGGACGGAAAACGAGAACCCGTCGCGGCAGGATCGGAACCTCGTCCCCGGTCTTCGGGTTGCGCCCGACGCGTTTGCCCTTCTGGCGCAGGGAGAAGCTGCCGAACGAGGAGATCTTCACGGTTTCGCCGCGAGCCAACGCCTCGGCCGTGTAATTCAGCACCGCTTCCAGCAGTTCAGCGGATTCGCTGCGCGACAACCCGACTTCCTGATAAACGGCCTCGGCCAGTTGAGCGCGCGTGATCGTCCGTCCAGCCATTCGCCCTAGCTCCCCTATTTCCTAGAAGAGCGAAGGGTAACGCCGGCGGCGAAAACCGTCAATATCAAAGGGATGGATCAAATGTTTAAGTTCTGATCGAAAAGTGCCGGCGCAATCGCCTACCAGCGCACAAGACTGGCGCCCCAGGTGATGCCTCCGCCCATCGCCTCCATCAGGACGAGGTGGCCGGGCTTGATACGGCCGTCGCGCACCGCCACGTCGAGGGCGAGCGGGACTGACGCCGCCGAGGTGTTGGCGTGACGGTCGACGGTGGTCACCACGCGGGTCTTGGGCAGGCCCAGCTTCTTGGCGGTGCCGTCGATGATCCGAAGGTTGGCCTGGTGGGGAACCAGCCAGTCGATGTCCTTCTGGGTGAGGCCATTGGCCGCCAGGGCTTCCTCAACCACCGACGCCAGATTAACGACGGCGTGGCGGAAAACTTCCTTGCCCTGCATACGCATGTAGCCCGTCGTTTGCGTCCACGATGGCCCGCCCGAAGCCCTCAGGATGTCGTAGAGATGGCCGTTTGAGTGCAGATGCGTCGACAGAATGCCCCGCCCGGGAATGCCCCGGCTGTCGGGAAGGGCGGCCACGGCGCCTCGCAGCACGACCGCACCGGCCCCGTCGCCGAACAGGACGCACGTTGTACGATCCTCCCAGTCGAGAATCCTCGACATGGTCTCGGCGCCGATGACCACGGCCGTTCCGACCTGCCCCATGCGGATGAAGTTGTCGGCCACCGCCAGTCCGTAGATGAAGCCCGAGCATACCGCCTGCACATCGAAGGCAAAGCCGTTTCGGGTATCCAACATGGCCTGCACGCGCGTCGCCGTAGCCGGAAAGGTATGGTCGGGCGTGGTCGTCGCAACGATGACAAGGTCGACCTCGGCCGGCAGCACGCCGGCCGCGTCAAGTGCGCGCCTGGCCGCGTGGCAGGCCAGATCGGACGTCAGCTCGCCGTCGGCCGCGATGTGGCGCTGACGAATGCCCGTGCGTTCGACGATCCACTCGTCCGAGGTGTCGACCCGCCGGGCGAGCTCGTCATTGGGCACGACCCGCGTGGGCAGGTAGGAGCCGCACCCGATGATCTGCGAAACCAGCGCCGCGGCCATCAGGGTGTCGTCGCCGCGTTTTGGGCGGAGCCTTCGGAAATCAACTGCTGCAAGTCCTCTTTGATCCGTTCGTTGATCCGCCCGGCGATCAGATTGGCGGCAACGTTAATGGCATTGGCGAATCCCAATTCGTCGGTGCTGCCGTGGCTTTTCACGCAAATGCCGTTGAGGCCGACCAGCATGGCCCCGTTGTAACGCCGCGGGTCCATGTAGGTGCGGAATTCGTTGAGCGCGCCCTTGGCCAGCAGGGCTCCGGCCTTTCCCATCGCCGAACTGGTCAGTGCCACCTTCAGGAAGTGGCCGACCATACGGGCCGTTCCCTCGGCCGTCTTCAACGCCACGTTGCCGGTGAAGCCGTCAGTGACAACCACGTCGACCGTACCCGCCCCGATATCGTCGCCTTCCACGAATCCGTGGAACTTGATCGGCAGCGCGCTCTCGCGAAGGATCGCGCTGGCTTGGCGCAGGTTGTCGTGGCCCTTGAAGCCTTCGACCCCGACGTTGAGCAGGCCGATCGACGGCTGCTTGACCCCCAGCACGTTGCGGGCGAACACCTCGCCCATCACCGCAAACTGGACGAGATTGTCGGCATCGCACTCGACATTGGCGCCGAGGTCGAGCATGACCGACGCGCCGCGTTGGGTGGGAAAATAGGTAACAATGGCCGGCCGGTCGATGCCCGGCAGCATCTTGAACACGAATTTCGCCATCGCCATCAACGCGCCCGTGTTGCCGGCCGAGATGACGGCATCTGCCCGCCCCTCGGCCACGGCGTTGATGGCCAAGCGCATGCTGGTTCCCCGGCCGTTGCGCAGCGCCGCGGCCGCCTTGTCCTCGTTGGCGACGGCGGTATCCGTGTGATGGATCTGGGCGCGCGCCCTGGCCTTTGGGAACCGGTCAAGCAACGGCGCCAGACGACGCTCGTCGCCGACCAGCAGGTAGTCGACATCGGCAAGTCGCTCGGCGGCGATTTCGACACCCTCGACGACCATGCGCGGTGCGTGGTCGCCGCCCATGGCGTCCAACGAGAGGGTCAATCGCTTGGTCAAAAAAAGACGTCCTTGCCGGCTCAGCCCCGACGATCAGACGGCCTCGGCCGTCTTCGTCACCTCGCGGCCGTCATAATATCCGCATGCCTCGCAGACATGATGCGGACGCTTTACCTCGCCGCAGTTTGGGCATTCGCCATAAGCCGACGGCTTCAAGGCATCATGCGAACGACGCATGTCGCGACGCGATTTCGATACTTTCTTCTTGGGAACAGCCATTTCTCGATTCTCTCGATAAACATGCCCGTCGGGCGGGCGGCCAGTTATCTAAACCGAAATGCCCCGGGGGGCAAGCCGGTTGCGCCCCCTATTTCGGCTTCTTAAGAAGATCCTCCAAGGCGGCGAAAGGGCCATTTGCCTTCTCGGCGGGCGTCGGCCCGCTGGAATAGCCCGTAAACTCAACTCCTTCGGCCCGCGGAAACGGATCGATCTCCAGGGCCAATTGCTCTGATATCACCTCACCAAGGTCGACGATGCCATCGACCAGGACCTCGGGTGGATCCTCGTCTTCCAGCGCAACCTCCTCGGCATCCGCCTCGGCAATCGCCTCAGCCGGACCATAGCGGCGATCGACGTCGACCGCAATGCAACTGTGCACCGGCGCCAACGTCACCACACACGACTGGGTCACCTCTGCGGTGAGCCGCCCCTCCAGGTGGAGCATGGCTCCCATCTGGCGGATCAGCCGAAGTTCGGCTGACAGGCGGTCTATGGAAACAAGGCCCAACCGCCGCGCCAGACCGTCACGCTCGCCGGCTGTGGCTTCGATGGAGAACGCGGCCTCCTCGGTCACCGTTTCGACCGCCACTGGACGGGAAAACTCGGGAATATCCATTCTTTCCATCACATGCCTTCCCTGTGCTCGGTGCTGGTCATCGGTCGAAAGATCAAGTTGCCGGCGAGCAATTCTTCGAGCGCCACGTCCGCCAAGGCGGCTTCCTGACGGCGCACATAGTCGGCCATGGCGACGATGTGACGCCCATCGCCAGTGACGGTACCGCGAAACAGGTTGCGCCGCAGGGCGGCCACAAGAGCCTCCCCATCGTCTTGCGCCAACGCATCCTCATAGGCGGCGACGCGGCCGAGAAACGCCTTCGCCATGTCCTTGACGCGGCGACCGACTGCCAGATCACCAACTCCCATCTCGCGCAGGTTCTCGTCCATGTCAATGAACATCAGGTCGAAAAGGGCCTGCGACAGGCGGGCGGTGACCGGGTGGTCCCGCTTCAGACGGCGCAGAACCAGAAAGGCATGCAGGGCCACCATGTCAAACCGTCCGTCAATGGTATCGGGCACCTCGAAGTTCTCATAGAACGTGGTTTGGCGGGCCCCCGTCAGAACGGCCGAATAAAGGCGGCGCGCGGTTTCCCGTTCCTGCGATCTGCCAAAGAATCCGAACACGGCAACAAAGGCCTCCCAAAACCTGCGCGTCCCGGCGCCGCGACCGGCTAGGAACACGTCTCAAAGTGGTTTATCATTCTCCCCGTGTCGCTCGACGGCCTTGGTGCCGCCGAAGAGAGAGATTTATGGACGTCAGATTGATGCAAAGTTCCCGTTCTTCTTGCCGGCTTCTTCGTCACCTCGTGATCGGAAGCGTGCTGCTCGTGGCGGCGTGCTCCTCGCGCATTGCCACCCATGGCAACCTTCCCGACCCCGAAAGGCTTGCCGAAGTCGTCCCCGGACAGATCGCCAAGGGCGAGGTTGCCGAAATCCTCGGCTCGCCTTCCAGCATCGCGGCCTTCAACGAGGAAACTTGGTATTACATCAGCGAACGCAAGGAAACCAAGGCATTCCTTGCGCCCGACGTGACCGAACGCAAGGTGGTCATCGTCCGCTTCGATGACAAGGGCATCGTATCTTCGGTCGAGACCCTCGGCCTGGAAGACGGTCGGAATGTCGAACTGGTCGAGCGTTCCACCCCGACCGCCGGCAACGAAATGACCATCTTGGAGCAGGTTCTCGGGAACATGGGTCGATTCAACAAGGCCGACACGAACTCGGCAACCAACACGGAATAGGGTTCGAGGCCGCGCAAACAAGAAAAGGCCCCGGGGGCGGCGCCCCCGGGGCCTTTTGGCTGTCGCCCGTTCGTCGCTACGCCAGAATGGCCAGCATCAGGATGGCGACGATGTTGATGATCTTGATCATCGGGTTGATGGCCGGACCGGCAGTGTCCTTGTAGGGATCGCCGACCGTGTCGCCGGTGACGGCGGCGTGATGGGCGTCGGATCCCTTGCCGCCAAGGTTGCCATCCTCGATGTACTTCTTGGCGTTATCCCAGGCACCGCCGCCCGACGTCATCGAAATGGCGACGAAGAGGCCGGTGACGATGGTGCCGAGCAACATGGCGCCGACCGCCGAGAAGGCCGCCGACTGGCCGGCGAACACAACGACGACCCCATAAAGCACCGCCGGAGAGAGGATCGGCAGCAGTGACGGGACGATCATCTCCTTGATGGCGGTCTTGGTCAGCATGTCGACGCAGGTGGCATAGTCGGGCTTCGCCGTGCCTTCCATGATGCCGGTGATTTCCTTGAACTGGCGCCGGATCTCGACCACCAGCTGACCGCCGGCGCGGCCGACCGCCATCATGCCCATCGACCCGAACAGGAACGGCAGCATGCCGCCGATGAAAAGACCGATGACCACGAACGGATCCTGGAGGCTGAATGTAACCGTCAGATCCGGGAAGTAATGGTGCAGGTCCTCCGTATAGGCGGCGAACAGAACCAATGCGGCAAGGCCGGCCGAACCGATGGCATAGCCCTTGGTGACCGCCTTGGTGGTGTTGCCCACCGCGTCCAGGGCATCGGTGACGGTGCGTACGTCCGCCGGCAGATCAGCCATTTCGGCAATGCCGCCGGCATTGTCGGTGACCGGGCCGAAGGCATCGAGCGCCACCACCATGCCGGCCAGAGCCAACATCGTGGTCGCGGCGACCGACAGGCCGTAGAGGCCGGCCGTCATGTAGGAGGCGATGATGCCGATGGAGATCACGATGACCGGCAGCGCCGTTGCTTCCATCGACACCGCCAAGCCCTGGATGATGTTGGTGGCGTGGCCGGTGACCGAAGACTTGGCGACGCTCTGAACCGGACGGTGGTTGGTGCCGGTGTAGTACTCGGTGATCCACACGATGAGACCGGTAACCGCCAGGCCTATGAGCGCGCAGATGAACAGCCCCGCCCCCGTCACCGTGGCGCCGCTGTTTAGCGTGTAGTCGGCGTCAAAACCAAGGATCCAGGCGGTCACTCCGGCGATCAACACGGCCGAGATGACGGCGCTGGCGATGAATCCCTTGTATAGGGCGCCCATGATGTTGTGCGTGGGGCCCAGGCGAACGAAATAGGTGGCGACGATGGATCCGATGATGCAAACGCCGCCGATGATCAGCGGATAGACCATCATCGGTTCCTGGGCGGCGCCAGAGAAGAAGATGGCGCCCAGGAGCATCGTGGCGACCACCGTCACCGCGTAGGTCTCAAAGAGATCGGCGGCCATGCCGGCGCAATCGCCGACGTTGTCGCCCACGTTGTCCGCGATGACTCCGGGGTTGCGCGGGTCATCCTCGGGAATGCCGGCCTCAAGTTTGCCGACAAGATCGGCGCCGACATCGGCGCCCTTGGTGAAGATGCCGCCACCAAGACGAGCGAAGATGGAAATCAGCGAAGCGCCGAAACCAAGCGCGACCAGAGCCTCCAGAATGTGGCGCATTTGCGCGGCGTCGGCAGGATCGAACACGCCGCGCAGGATGACGTAATAAACTGCCACGCCAAGCAGGGCCAAGCCGACCACCAGCAGACCGGTGATCGCCCCGGATTTGAAGGCGATCTGCATCGCGGCGTCGAGCCCCTTCGAGCGAGCGGCCTCGGCCGTTCGAACATTGGCCCTGACCGAGACGTTCATGCCGATGTAGCCCGCCAACCCCGAAAAGATGGCGCCAATAAAATATCCAATGGCCACGGTTACCCCCAACCGCAGCCCCAAGAGAACGCCGATCACGGCGCCGACAATGGCGATGGTTCGATATTGGCGATTCAGGTAGGCCCGCGCGCCCTCTTGCACGGCGGCCGAAATCTCCCGCATGCGTTCGTTACCAGCCGGCGCGGCCAGTACGGCCCGAATCGAATATGCGCCGAAAAGCAACGCCAACGCGCCACAGGCGATCGTAAGCACGTACGCTGTTGACATATCTATTTCCCTATATTGTTCGCCGTTCCGCCCAAAACACGAGAAGGAATCTAGTCGTTGGAAAGCATCTGTTTTTTCTCATTGTGGAAAAACGGCCTTCCCGCGAGCCCGCCGGGAAAATGCCAGAACATCCCCGACTTTGCAACAGAAGGTTCCCGCCGCGGCCGCGATTCCACGCCTATCCCACATGGCGAAAACCTTGGCAACAGGCCGGTCACGGGCCATTCAACGTTGGGCAATATCAGAAACCGATTGCACAAGAACGCCGTTGATCCGGCCCGGCCCCGCGACTTTGTCGGCGATCATCTGCAAGCGCCTCTTAATGGCGAGGACGTCCAGTTGGCCTCCTTTTTGCACTAGACGCGGAATAAAAGCGTACAGCTCGCGCAGGAATGCGTCGCTCAGTCGCGGCATGATGGCGTTGAGATGGCTCTCGTTCGCCGCACCCATGGTTTCCAGTTTCAACTGAATCTGAATGGCGG
>JAVEYE010000126.1:0-9908 GCA_034003665.1 Rhodospirillales bacterium
GATCAGCGGACCAGCGGCTTGTACTTGATGCGGTGCGGCTGATCGGCCTCGGTACCGAGGCGGCGATGCCGATCGGCCTCGTAGTCCTGGTAGTTGCCCTCGAACCATACCACCCGGCTGTCGCCTTCGAAGGCCAGGATGTGGGTGGCGATGCGATCCAGGAACCAGCGGTCGTGGCTGATGATGACCGCGCAGCCGGCGAACTCGGCCAGGGCCAGTTCCAGGGCCCGCAGGGTTTCGACGTCGAGGTCGTTGGTCGGTTCGTCGAGCAGCAGCACATTGGCCCCGGATTTCAGCATCTTGGCCAGATGCACGCGATTGCGCTCGCCGCCCGACAGTTGCCCGACCTTCTTCTGCTGGTCGGCCCCCCGGAAATTGAACTGTCCGACGTAGGCCCGGCTCTGCATCTTGCGCTTGCCCAACTCGATCTCGTCGTGGCCGCCGCTGATTTCCTGCCACACGGTCTTCTCGGCATCCAGGGAATCGCGCGACTGGTCGACGTAGCCCAGCACCACGGTGTCGCCGACCCTAAGGCTGCCGGAATCGGGCGTCTCCTGGCCGGTGATCATGCGGAACAGCGTCGTCTTGCCGGCGCCGTTGGGACCGATGATGCCGACGATGCCGCCGGGCGGCAGCTTGAAGTCGAGGTTTTCCATCAGCAGGTTTTCGCCGAACCCCTTGGACAGCCCCTCGGCCTGGATGACCAGGTCGCCCAGGCGCGGCCCCGGGGGAATGACGATCTGGGCGGTGCCGAGCTGGCGGTTGCCCGCTTCGGCCAACAGGGTCTCATAGGCGGTGATGCGGGCCCGGCTCTTGGTCTGGCGGGCGCGCGGCGAAGAGCGAATCCATTCCAGCTCCTGGGCCAGGGTGCGCTGGCGGGCCGATTCCTCGCGCTCCTCCTGCTGGAGGCGCTTCTGTTTCTGTTCCAGCCAGGACGAATAGTTGCCCTGGTAGGGAATGCCCATGCCGCGGTCGAGTTCGAGGATCCAGCCGGTGACGTGATCCAGGAAATAGCGGTCGTGGGTGACGATCATCACCATGCCCGGATACTCCTCGAGGAAGTGTTCGAGCCAGGCCACCGACTCGGCGTCCAGATGGTTGGTCGGCTCGTCGAGCAGCAGGATCTCCGGCCGCTGAAGAAGCAGCCGGCACAGCGCCACGCGCCGTCGCTCGCCGCCGGAAATCTTGGTGACGTCGGCATCGCCCGGCGGGCAGCGCAGGGCATCCATGGCGATCTCGATGGTGCGCTCCAGGTCCCAGCCGTTGGCGGCGTCGATCTTCTCCTGGAGTTCGCCCTGCTCGACCAGGAGCGCGTTCATCTCGTCGTCGTCCAGCGGCTCGGCAAAACGGGCGCTGACCGCGTTGAAGCGATCCAGCAGGTCCTTGACGCCGCCCAGCCCCTCGGTGATGTTGGCCTCGACCGTCTTGGACGGATCGAGCCAAGGTTCCTGCGACAGATAGCCGACCCGGGCTCCCTGCGCGGCCCAGGCTTCGCCGCCGAAGTCCGTATCGAGGCCGGCCATGATCTTCAGCAACGTCGACTTGCCGGCGCCGTTGACGCCGAGCACGCCGATCTTGGCGTCCGGCAGGAACGACAGCGAGATCCCCTTCAGCACCTCGCGGCCGCCGGGGAAGGTCTTGGTCAATCCCTGCATGACATAGACGTATTGGTAGGCGGGCATCCACGACTCCGGTTCAAGACAAGGCAACGGCGGGGCACCCGAGACCGTCGGCCGTCGCGCCCCCGCTTCGAGTGCCGTATGTATCCCAGCCGACCGGTCACCGCAACGTGCCCGTGGCTGTGGGCGCGCCAAGCGACCAGAGCTGCAATCTCCGGTAAGATCGCGCCGCCGCCTGTGCTAGGATGCACACCATCAGGAAGCGAGATTTCCGGGGTCGTCCCCAATCAGCCGTTGACAGGCGGCGCCCTTAGGGTTTGCGTAGGGGAAACCGACCCCGCAAGAACGGGTAAACCGCCGGCACACGGGACGAGGGTAGACACCAAGGAGGGAGCCGTCTTGTCAGCGAAGCTAACCTGGCTGTTCGTCTTCGTCGGCCTGTACTGGGGATACTGCCTGTTGGCAGGCCTGAGCGGCGCCCGCGCCGCAAAGACCGCCAGCGATTTCTTCATCGCCGGCCGCCGGCTGTCCCTGTGGATCTTCATCCTTGCGGCCACCGCGACATCATTTTCCGGCTGGACCTTCATGGGCCATCCGGGACTGGTCTTCCGCGACGGGTTCTCCTATGCATACGCCGCGTTCTACACCATCACCATTCCCTTGACCGGCGTCTTCTTCCTCAAGCGCCAGTGGATGTTGGGGAAACGATTCGGCTACGTCACGCCTGGAGAGATGCTGGGCGACTATTTCCGGGGCGACGCCATCCGCTTCCTCACCGTATGCGTCGCGCTGCTCTTCTCGATCCCCTACGTCGGCATCCAGTTCGGGGCGTCCGGCTATCTGTTCGAGGTTCTGACCGACGGCATGATCAACCAGAACCTCGGCATGTGGGTGCTGGCCCTGGTCATGCTGACCTACCTGGTGACCGGCGGGCTGCGGGCGGTGGCCTATGTCGACGCCCTTCAGTGCGGGCTGATGATCATCGGCATCGTGGCGACCGGCCTCATTGCGCTGGCCGCGGTCGGCGGCTGGTCCGCCCTGACCGCCGGCATGTCCCATATGGCGACGATGCCGGGCGCCGAAACGACCAAAGGCCTGGGCGGCGGCGACTATCCGGCCTATTTCGCCATTCCCGGCGTCATCCAATACACGGCCGGCCTCGGCAAGGAAGCGCCCGTCGGCGGCCTGTGGACCGGCGCGATGATCCTCACCTACATGTTCGCCATGATGGGCATCCAGGCGTCCCCGGCCTTTTCCATGTGGGCCTTCGCCAACAACAACCCTCGGCCCTTCGCGCCGCAACAGGTATGGGCGTCGTCGCTTGGGGTCGGCTTCATCCTGCTTTTCTTCACCATGTTCCAGGGCGTCGGCGCCCATCTTCTGGGAGCCGATGCGACCACCAGCCGCGATCCCCAGGTGCTGGCCGATATTCTGCGTTCCTCCGACACGGAACTCGTTCCCGCCCCCCGCGACCCCGCCGAACTGGTCGCGCTCTACCGATCGGGCGCCATCCCGCTGGTCGGACCAAGCATCGCCAAGGACATCGGCATCGCCGACCTGGAGGCCGCCATCAAGGCAGGGGCCGACGCGGCGGCGGACGCCGACGCCGGGGCGCGCGCAGCGGCGCTCGTCAAGCTGGGCGTGGAGCCGTCGCAGGCCGACTCGCTGGCCATCGACGATCGATCGCGCGAGAGGTTCCTTTCCCGCAGCAAGGATCTGCGGATCGCCTACGACGCCATCTATCGGATCCAACGCGCCGTCACCCTGCCCGCCGTGCTGGCCGACGCCACCTTCGTCCAGCCGCCGCTGCCGGCCCGGCGCATCGCCGAAAATCCGGATTTCCTGGTCCCCGAATACTTCAATCTGATTGCCGAGGAGCACGCCTGGCTGATCGGCTTGCTGGCCATCTGCGCACTGGCGGCCATGCAGTCGACAGGCGCCGCCTACATTTCGGCGGCGGCCGGCATGCTGACCCGCGACTTCCACAAGCGCTACCTGCGCCCGGCCTCCTCGCACGGCACCCAAAAACTGTTCGGCCGCATCGTCATGATTCTCATCGTCGTGTCGGCCCTGGTGGTGTCCACGTTTTCGCGGGATGCCCTGGTCCTGCTGGGCGGCCTGGCCGTCGCCTTCGGCCTGCAGATGGTGCCGTCGCTGACCGCCGTCACCTGGTGCCCCTGGATCACCCGGCAAGGCGCCACCTATGGTCTGATGGCGGGAATCCTCGGCGTGATCTTCACCGAGAACGCCGGACTGGCCATTCTTCAGTCGGTCGGCATCGACCTGTGGGGGCGCTGGCCGCTGACCATCCATTCGGCCGGTTGGGGGTTGGCGGCCAACCTTGTGGTCTGCACTCTTCTCTCGGCGCTCACCCAGAACGCCGCCGACCGCGAGCGCCGCATGAAGTACCACACCTTCCTGCGCGATAAGGCGAGCCTGCCTCAAGGCAAGAAGGCCCTCAGGCCGCTGGCCTGGGCGGCGGTGATCGGATGGCTGTTCTTCGGAGTGGGGCCGGGCGCCGTCATCGGCAACGGCATTTTCGGCGCGCCCGAAGCCGGGATCGACGGATGGTGGTTCGGCATCCCGTCGATCTGGGCGTGGCAGATCCTGTTCTGGGCTCTCGGTGTCGGCATGATGTGGTTCCTGGCCTACAAGATGGAAATGTCGACGGTGCCCGAGAAGGACATCGAGGCGCTGGTCGACGATGTCGCCGAAAGCGCCCGACGGTTCTAGGCGGGACCTGGCGATGCCCCGTGACGTCTTCGACAGGCTGGATGCCTTTCGCCAGTTCTTTCTGGCGCTGGCCGGATTGGCGCTTGTCGCCGTCACCGTGTGGGGCGTGATGGGTGGCTATACCCCGACCCCGCCCGGCGATTACGAGGCCCGGCAGGGCGACATCCTGCTTGACGACGGGAAGTTCGCGTTGGCGCTCAATCGGTTCGAGGCGGCCCTTGCCGCCAATCCGGGCCATCGCGGCGCCATGATGGGTCGGGCCATTTCCCTGTTGCAGCAGGGCAGGACCGCGGCGGCGGAGGCGGCGTTCGGCGACCTCATCGCCTTCCTGGAGACGAACACCTCACCCGACGACGCCATCGGCCGCGGCGCTCTGGCCGCCGCCCATGCCAATCGCGGCATTCTCTACGACCGTGACCGGCAGCCTGAACGCGCCCTGGCCGACTATCGCCGGGCCCTGGCCATCGACGCCGAAGCGGTTTCCGGTCCCGGCCTGATCGACCGCGTGCTTTACGGCACGCCCGATGCGGCAAGCGTGGCCAAGCGCATCGCCTATCTGGAGGCGCAGATGCGGCTGCCGCCCGAACAGCGCGTGCTGAGCCGGCCCGACATCGACAGCCGCCAACGCATGCACAAGCCCTGAGGCTTCGACACCCCCGGATCGCTAAAGCCTGACGACGCCGAGAACGTCACCGAACAGCACCATCACGAAGAAGATGGCGGCGATCGCCGCGAAGAACAGGCGCACCAGATCGGGATGCCCCTCGGCATCGCGGTAGCGGATGCCATGCCACGCCACCCATCCGGTGCCCGCCAGAAAGGCGAAATTCACCCACGCTTCCCAATCGCCGACGATCCCCGACATGCGCGCAGCCTAGCGCGCCCGCGGCCGGGCGGCAACGGCCGCCGCCGGATCAGATGACCGACAGTATGCTGGCCACCAGCGGGTGTCGGACGACGTCGGCCTCGCCCAGTTCGACCACGGCCACGCCATCCAGCGCGTCGAGCCGCCGGGCGATCTCGGCGAACCCGGACATGCCGGGCAGGAGATCGGTCTGGTCCGGGTCGCCGGTCAACACCATGGTGGAATGCCACCCCAGGCGGGTCAGCAGCATCTTGAGCTGGCCATAGGTGCAGTTCTGCGCCTCGTCGATGACGATGAAGGCGTTGTTCAGCGTGCACCCCCGCATGTAGGCGACCGGCGCGATCTCGATGGTGCCGTCGGCCAGCAGCGTTTTCAGGCGCTTGCCGCCCAGCCGGTCGGTCAGGGCGTCGTAGAGCGGCCGCAGATAGGGGGCCAGCTTCTGCTCGATGTCGCCCGGCAGGAATCCCAGGCTTTCGCCGGCCTCGATGGCCGGCCGGCAAAGGAGGATGCGGCCGACCCGCCCGGCCTCCAGCGCCTCCACCGCCTTGGCGATGGAAAGGTAGGTCTTGCCGGTTCCGGCCGGCCCCAGGGCAAGCACCATGCCGTAGCCGTCGATGGCATCGAGCAGGGCCCGTTGCGCCGCGCTGTAGGGCCGGACATTCTTGACGTAACTCTTGTCGCGACCGGCTCCTCCCAGCGGGTCCCACGGGGCGTCGTTGGGGAAAAGATACTCGACGGTGGCGTCGCGCGCCGGGGCGCGGCGCGAAGAACGTTTACCCATTCGGTTTCTCCGCTATGCCCGGTGGTCCGCCCCGCCGACATCGAACGGCCCAAGGCGAGGGGCCGACGCCGTCGTCGGAAGAGAAGCCGGGACGTGTTGGGAGCAAAAGGCCCGAGGAGGACGGTATTGGCCGTTGGCGTTGGCGGATCAGGCACGGTGTCATGCGCGGATTCCGGTCGATCGGGCCTTCAATCGAAGACTATCGCGAAGACGAACGATTGTCCCACAATATTTTGGGCCGTCACTAAGAATTCATACAACAAATTGAAAAAAATGATGAACGACCGATCCTATTCGGCCCAAAACCCGCCGGCGACGGGTCGGCCCGGCCACCGGGCCCCATGCCCGCCGACGCCGCGCCCCGTCTTCGAGCCGGCCCCTAGGGAGCGTGCGAGATCCACACCTGCGCCGAGGCGGCGTGGCCGTCGGCATCGAGCGCGGTGATGCGCACTTGGCCTTCGGCCGCCGCCGTCCACAACACCTCGCGCTTGAAAGGCGACACCGCGATCGGCCGGCCGTCGATCAGCCAGCTGATCGGCTTGCGCCCGCCGCTGGCCCGCAGCGAGAGCGGCGCCTTTCCGTCGCCGTCGGCCGCCGTTTCAACGGTGGCGCCGTCGGGCGGAAACGCAATCTCGAAGGCGCTCTCCGGCGCGAACGGGGCCGCGTCCATCTGTTCGCGCGTGCGAAAGCGGCGGAGCGACGGCGGCAGTTCGTCGGTGCGGGCCAGCACGGCCCCGGCCGGCGGCGCGGCCACCGGCGGCGCGCCGGACGGCAGCAGATCGAAAACATCGTGGAGCAGCGGCGCGGCCTGCCGTCCCCCGGTGCGGTCGGCGCCGTAGCCGCCGTCCGGCCGTCCGACCCAGACGCCCACCGTGAACCTTCCGTCGAACCCCAACGCCCAGGCGTCGCGGAACCCGTAAGAGGTGCCGGTTTTTACCGCGATGCGCCGCGCAGCCGTCACGCGGCCCTGGGGCGGCGGTACGTCGCCCAGGATGTCGGCGACATACCAGGCGGCGACCTCGTCCAGCAAGCGGACCGGGTCTGCTTGCGGGTCCGCCTCGGCGACGCGCAACGGTGCAAAGCGACCGCCGTCGGCAAGGCCGGCATACAGCGTCACCAGGTCCCACAGGCTGAGGCCGACGCCACCCAGCGCCATCGGCAGCCCGGCCCCACCGATCCGAGGGTCGAAACGCAGGGTGCCGCCCATGTCGGCGACCATTCCGGCGAAACGGGCCGGACCCAGCCGATCCAGCACCGCCACCGCCGGCACGTTGAGGCTGAGTTGCAGGGCCTCGCGCACGGTGACGTCGCCTCGGTAGCGTCGGTCGAAGTTGATCGGCGCGTAGTCGCCGAAACGCATCGGCCGGTCGGCGACGATGGTTTCGGGATGCAGACCCAGGACCTCGAAGGCGGCGGCGTAGACGAAGGGCTTGAGGGTGGAGCCCGGAGAGCGGACGGCGCGGGTCATGTCCACCTGGCCCCGGCGGTCGGCATCGAAGAAATCGGCCGATCCGATGTGGCCCACCACCCGGCGACCGGCCGTTTCCACCACCATGATGGCAAGGTTGGCACCCGGTTCCAGGACATGTGCGGCACGCCGGGCCAAGTCTTCCAGACTGGCCTGCAGGCCGCCGTCGATGAAGGACCGCCTAATCTCGGCGCCGGGGTCGACGGCCGCCAGGCGTTCGGCCAGGTGAGGCGCCCGAAAGGCGGCGGCGAGGCGGACCTTGGGAACCGCCTCGCGACGAGCGGCCGCGACGGCGGCGGCATCCAGCACCCCGGCCTGCCCGACCCGCGCCAGCACCTTGTCGCGGGCGAGCCGGGCGAGGCCGGGATGGCGGTCCGGACGGTTCGCCTCGGGGGACTGCGGCAAGGCCACCAGCAGCGCCGCCTCCCCCGCCGTAAGGTACCGGGGCTCCTTGCCGAGATAGAACCGCGTGGCCGCCGTGACGCCCTCGAGGTTGCCCCCGAAGGGCGCCACCGTCAGGTAGATGGACAGGATCTCGTTCTTCGAATGGTGCCATTCGAGCTGCATGGCGCGCAGCATCTCGACCAGTTTGGAGGCAAGGGTGCGCGGCCGCGGCTCCAGCAGCCGAACCGTCTGCATGGTCAGGGTCGAGGCGCCCGATATCGGTTTCCCCGACGCCACCCACTGCCAGGCGGCACGGGCGAGAGCCAGGGGATCGACCCCCGGATGGCGGAAGAACCGCTTGTCCTCGTAGGCGGTCAGCATGGCCAGGTAGCGCGGGTCGACCTCTTCCGGTCGCACCGAGAAACGCCAACGTCCGTCATTCGTGATGAAGGCGCGAAGAAGGCGCCCCTCGGAATCGAGAACGCTGCGCGAGGGTTCGAGGTATCGTTCCATGGCGGGCGGGTAGGCGGCATCCAGCATGAGGGCGCCCCCGGCCAGGGCCGTGGCCGCCCCCGCCGCCGCCAGCACCGCCGCCGCCCATTTCGCCCGCCTGGCCATGCCGATCCCTCTGCCGGGCCGCCGGCCGCCTAGTCGCGCGGCAACACGGTCAGCCGCCCCATCTCCGTCCGCGCCCGGTATTGGGGCTTGTACATGTCCTCGACATGAACGGCCGGAAGGCGATAGCTGCCCGGCGTCACCGCCCGCACCAGATAGGCGACGGCGAAGGCCCTGTTCTCTTCGCCGATGTCGAGCGCCGCCACGAAGCGATCGTCGCGATATTCCTGGTGCCGGGCCTGGCTCAGCGTCGGCAGCCACGCCATCTCGGCCGTCGAGCGGGCGTCGCCCAGGCGAGCGTTCTCGATCTCGAAACCACCCGGCAGCAGATCGACAATCAACGCCCGATGACGAATCTTGGTTGGCGCCGCGCCCTCGATCAGAACGACCAGGGTATCATTCTGGCGGACCGCCCCGAGGTCGGCCGGCCTTCCGTCCAGGGTGTAGAAGCCGCGGGTAAGCGTGAAGCCCTCGGCTGCCGGCGGGGTTTCGGCCAGCGGGATTCCAACGGTCGTCGCGGTGTGCCAGATGACCGATTTTCCGGCGTTGTCGTAGGTCAGGCCAAGGGCCATCTGCGCGTCGCTGGGCCGCAGATAGAGCGGCTCGGCCTGCGGCTCGCCCGTCCAGCCGTCGACCGTCAGCATCATCTTGCCGCCGCCCCGGCCGACCGCCGCCGCCGCCATCAGCAGCCAGGCCTGCTCCTGGGGACTCAGCGCCTCGATCTTGGTTTGGCGCGCCGCCAGGTCCTCGACCAGTTTCGCCAGCGTGCGGCCGCCCCAATCGCCCCCGCCTCCCTTCAGCATCCGTTCGCTTTCCGCCGCCAGGACCACCAGCCCGGCAAGATCCCGAAGGGCCGAGCCGTAATCGTCGACGTCTTCGCGGGCGTTGATCTTGTGCACCGCCCGGCCGAACTGGATCCCGGCCAGTTCGGGCTCGCCCCGCAGAACCAGCGCCGCCGCCAGCTGGGCCGAGGCCATCGCCGTTGGCAGGCGAACACCGGCACGGTCGGCGAAATATCGGGTCTCGGCCGGATTGCCGACACCGGCCGCCGCCAGGACATAGTGGGCGTAGGCGAGCCCCGCCAGATCCGGTGTCTTCCCACGCTCGCCCTGCCTGACCTCGTCGTCCAGCCATCGCAATCCGGCGGCGTAGGCCTGGTCCGGCACGCGATACTCCTTGGCCTTGGCCCGCGTCACGAAATCGAGGGCGTAGGCACTGAGCCACAGGTCCGCCCGCTCCGAGGGGGCCCACAGCCCAAAGCCGCCGTCCGGCCGTTGCATCTCGAACAGGCGCAGGATCGCCTCGTCGATGCGCCCCTTGTGACCGGGCGCCGTTCCCATGCCGCCCCACACCACCGCCGCGTCGGCCACGTAAAGCAGGGGAAGCGCCCGGCTGGTCGTCTGTTCGAGGCAGCCGTAAGGATATCGCTCGAGCGCCCTGAGC
>JAVEYE010000127.1:0-9904 GCA_034003665.1 Rhodospirillales bacterium
GGCGGCCGAGGGGGTGTTCCGGGCGCTGGTCGAGCGCGAGGGCCTGGCCGGCCGGATCGCCTGCGACTCGGCGGGCACCGGGTCGTGGCACGTCGGCAAGGCGCCGGACGCGCGGATGCGCGCCGCCGCCAAACGGCGCGGCTATGACCTTGATTCCCTGCGCGGGCGCCAGGTGACCGTCGGCGATTTCGAACGGTTCGACTACGTGCTGGCCATGGACGGGGAAAACCTCGCCAACCTCACGGTCCTCTGCCCGCCCGGCCGCGAGGGTCGGCTCGGCCGCCTTCTCGATTTCGCGCCCGGCACCGGGCGCCGTGACGTGCCCGACCCCTATTACGGCGGCGCCGACGGCTTCGAGCGGGTGCTCGACCTGGTCGAGGCGGGGGTCGCCGGTCTGCTGGCCGACATCCGGGCCCGGCACCTTTAGGAACCGGCGTGTCCGCCCTCACCGATCGCATCGAGACAGTCACCGGCAGCCGGCCGCGCCGCGTCGACGCCCTGGCCGGCGGCTGCGTCGGCGAGGTCTATCGCGTCGACCTGGCCGACGGCCGCACGCTGGTCGCCAAGACGGGAGGTCCTCAAAGCAGGCTCGGGCTGGAGGGCTGGATGCTGAGCCGCCTGGCCGAATTGTCCGATTTGCCGGTCCCGGGGGTGGTTCACGCCGAGGATGACCTGCTGCTGATGGACTACATTCCAGCCGGTGGCCGCCTTGACAATTCGGCCCAGGCGCACGCCGCCGAACTGCTGGCCGCCCTCCACGGCATTCGGGGCGAGGCGTTCGGGTTCGAACGCGACACCCTGATCGGCGGTCTGCCCCAGCCCAATCCGCCGACCGCGCGGTGGCTCGATTTCTTTCGCGACCGGAGGCTGCTCCTCATGGGCGGCGAGGCGTTGCGGGCGGGGCGGTTGCCGGCCCCCCTGATGGGCCGAATCGAAACCCTGGCCGGCCGCCTGGAGCGCTGGATCGAGGAGCCGGCCCACCCGTCCCTTCTGCACGGCGACCTGTGGGGCGGCAACATCCTGGCCGCCCGCGGCCGCGTGGTCGGCGTCATCGACCCCGCCATCTATTACGGCGACCCCGAGATCGAGTTGGCCTTCGGCACGCTGTTCGGCACCTTCGGCCCGCCCTTCTTCGCCCGCTACGGCGCGCTTCGCCCCGTCAAACCGGGCTTCTTCGAGGGGCGGCGCGACCTTTACAACCTCTATCCGCTGCTGGTCCACGTGCGGCTGTTCGGCGGCTCCTATGTCGGTTCGGTCGAGGCCGCCCTCGGCCGCCTCGGCTGCTGAAGGCCGTCCTCCGTGCGCCCAGACATCCGCAAGACGATCGAAACCGCCACCGGCGCAGCCCCGGTCGATTTCGTCGCGCTGCGCGGCAGGTGCGTGTCGGACGTCATGCGGGTCGACTTGGCCGACGGCGGGCGGGTCGTCATCAAGCTGGGCGACGAGACCACCGGCCTGGTGCAGGAGGCCGGACGGCTCCGCTATCTGGCCGACAACACCCGGCTGCCGGTTCCTGCCGTCATCCACGCCGACGAGCGGGTCCTGATCATGACCTGGGTCGAAACCGCGGGCGGCCTGACGCCGGTGGCCCAGGAACACGCCGCCGAGTTGCTGGCCGACCTGCATGGCGTCACGGCGAAGGCCTGCGGCTTCGATGAAGGCTCGATGTCGGGCGGCCTGTTGAAACCG
Source organism: Rhodospirillales bacterium (assembly GCA_034003665.1). Taxonomy (GTDB): domain Bacteria; phylum Pseudomonadota; class Alphaproteobacteria; order Rhodospirillales; family Shumkoniaceae; genus Shumkonia. The sequence goes on from JAVEYE010000127.1 coordinate 1,690, forward strand.
GCCCCGTGGACGACAAGCTGGATCGAGTTCTTCCGCCATCACCGCCTCGCCTACATGGCCCAGGCGGCGCGCCAATCCGGCCACCTGCCGCCCGCCCTGACGCCCCGGCTGGAAAGGCTGGCCGGCCGGGTCGAGCGCTGGCTGATCGAGCCGGCCAGGCCCGCCCTCATCCACGGCGACATGTGGACCGGCAATGTGTTGTGCCGGGACGGCCGCATCGCCGCCTTCGTCGATCCGTCCTGCTATTACGCCCATGCCGAGCAGGAGTTGGCCTATTCCACCCTGTTCGGCACCTTCGGCCGCCCCTTCTTCCGCCGCTATCACGAGATCCGACCGATCGAGCCGGGCTTCTTCGAGGAGCGGGTGGCGCTCTACAACCTTTACCACCTGCTCATCCATGTGCGACTGTTCGGCGGCTCGTACGTACAGGCGACGGCCGATACGCTGGATTTCTATGGGTGCTGACATGAATGCCGCCGCCAGGCCCGGCCTCGTCATCTTCGACTGCGACGGCGTACTGGTCGACAGCGAGTTGCTGGCCAGTCGCCTGCTGGCCGAGGCGTTGACCGCCGAGGGCCATGCGGTGACGGCGGCCGATTGCCGGGCGCGCTACACCGGCATCAGCATCCGTTCCGTTATCGAAATGGTCGAGGCCGAGCGAGGCCGGGCGCTGCCGCCCGATTTCGAGGACCGCATCAGGGCCAACGACCTGCGGGTATTCGCCCGCGAGTTGAGGGCGGTGCCAGGAGTGGCCGAGGCGCTGGCCCGCATCCCCGCGCCCAAGTGCGTGGCGTCGTCGGGAGCGCCCGAGAAAATCCGCCATTCGTTGACGGTGACCGGCCTGATCGGCTTCTTCGAGCCGCATCTCTACAGCGCCCAAATGGTGACGCGCGGCAAGCCGGCGCCCGACCTGTTCCTGTTCGCCGCCGCGGCGATGGGCGTCGACCCCGTCCGCACCGTCGTCGTCGAGGACAGCGTGGCCGGCGTCACGGCGGCACGGGCCGCCGGCATGGCGGTGCTGGGTTTCGCCGGCGGCGGCCATGCGGGCGACGGCTACGCCGCCATGCTGCGCGCCGCCGGGGCCGGACGGGTGTTCGACGACATGGCGGAACTGCCCGCCCTGCTTCAGGATTCGACCAACTCCAGCGGATAATCGACCAGGACCTCGTAGAGCGCCCCCTCGCTTCCCAGGTGGCTGCGAAACAGCGTGAAGCGATCGGCGGTGAACGGCCCGCCGAACGTACCCTGGCGGGTTTGCATGTATTCGCCGACCCGGCGCACCGGGGTGTTGCGCAGGCGGGCCAGTGTCACGTGCGGCTTGAAGTTGCGCCGCTCCGGCGCCAGACCGCAACGCACCACCGCCGATTCCACCTTTTCGTGAAGGTGGCCGATGGCGGGGCCGGCCTCGATGCCGGCCCACACGGCATGCACCTGGCGGCCGCGGTCGAAGCAGCCGACGCCGGCGACGGTCAGCGCAAAGGCCGGGGCACGGATGGCGGCAAGCGCCGCATCGATGTCCTCGGCCTGCCCCTCGTCCACCTCGCCGATGAAACGCAGCGTCACGTGCAGGCTTTCCGGGCGCACCCATCGCGCGCCCGGCAGGCCGGACGCCAGCATGGCCAGGCGATCGCGGACGTACAGGGGAAGCGGAATGCCGACGAAAAGGCGCATGGCGAGGCTCGCTGAAACCGGATCGCCCGCCTACAGAAACAGCGTCAGCACGCCCGTGTAGGCATAGAGGCGGTTGAAGGAGATTTCACCGTTGGCATAGAAGCCGACCAGCGGAACGTCGCCCAGCACGCTGCGGATCAGCGCCGCTTCGCCGCCGGCCTCGCCGACCATATCGGGACCGCGGGCAATGCACGAGATGTAGACGCCGCCCCGCGGCGGCCGCTCAAGGCGGCCCTTCAGCCGCTCCAGCATGCGCCGCAGATCCTCGGCGGCGCTGGCCGGGTCGCGCTTGACGAACATCACCCGATCGCCGGGCGTCACCTGTTCTCCGATGGCCAGCCAGCCGCGGGCCGGGTCGATGCCCAGGAGGTTGCGCACCAGATAATCGCCGGTATCCGACCCGGCGATCGGCAGGGCGGCGTGGACGTAGCCCGCCGTCTTCGACAGGTCGGCCGCCAGGTCGGGGCCGATGTCCGCCTTCAGAACGTCGAGCGCCCGCAGGCCGTCGAGGCCGATCAGCACGTTGTCCAGGCAGTCCGATATTTCGTGGCTGTCACCGACCGGCGTGCAGCCCTGGCTCAACCCGGTGACGACCGAAACCGTCGGCGCGAACAGCACGCCGGAAACGCCGCCGCCGGTGACCCGCCCGGCCACTTGATGGGAGGCATCGCGCGACGAGGTGATGCCGCCGACCAGGAAGCCGGCGCTGGCCGCCGCCACCTCGCCGATCAAGCCGGCCAAGTCCTCGCAGGCGGGATCGGCGTGGACCAAACCCAATACCGGCGAGGTGCGGGCGATCCAGACGCGCTGCGCGTCCCCCAGTTGGCGCAATCCCGTGGTCAGCGAAGGAAACACGCAGAAGTCGTCGGCCGGAAGCGTCGCCAGCATCGTCGCCACCGCCGGGCGATCGAAATATTCCGTCTCATCGGCGCAGATTCCCATGGCGACGGTACCGACCCAATGCTCGACCCCGGTCTTCTGGCGCAGATAGGTGAGGATGCTGGGCAGGTCGCCGGCCAGCACGTCGGTCGCGTAGACGAAACCCAGCGTCGCTTCCTTCGCGGCATCGCCCAGTGCGTCGGCGCAGGCCTTGGCGGCGTGCGCCCAGTCGTCAGCGGCGGCGTGGGCCACCTTGAAGGGGGGCATCGGTCGGCGAGTCTCCATGCATTCTTCCTTCCCGTCTGGCATCATAGCGCAACCGGCCGATGGGCCGAAACCGTAACCAGGATACCCCGTTACGAACCGTCGATCAGGCGTTTGACATAGGGCAGGATGCGCTCGACGATGACGGCGACGCCGGCCGGGTTCGGGTGGATGCCGTCGGCCTGGTTGAGGGCGCGGTCGGCCGCCACCCCGTCCAGAAAAAACGGATAGAGCAAAACGTCGTGGCGGGCCGCCAGTCTCGGGTAGAGGGCATCGAACTCCTCGGTGTAGTCGCGCCCGAAATTGGGCGGGGCCTTCATGCCGGCAAGCAGGACCTTGAGCCCCCGCGCCTTGGCCTGCGTCAGGATGGCGTCGAGATTGGCCTCGACCGCCTGGGGATCGAGGCCGCGCAACGCGTCGTTGGCGCCCAGTTCGACGACCAGCGCATCGGGCGGCCCCTCGGGGCCCTCGGCCAGCGCCCAGTCGAGACGCCTGAGGCCGGCCGCCGTGGTATCGCCCGACACCCCGGCGTTGACCACCCGGGCCTCGATGCCCTCGGCCCTCAACGCGGCTTCGAGGCGGGCCGGGAACGCGTCGTCGCCCCCCAATCCGTAGCCGGCCGTCAGGCTGTCGCCGAGGACGACGATGCGCGTCGCCGACTCGGCCGCGGCGAGGTCGCCGCCCGGAACCGCCAGGTTGACAAGCACGGCGACCACGCCATATCGGATGCTACGGGGAAGACGGCCAATAATCATCATACCTGGAGCCTCAATGTCCGATCGTCATGCGCCGCCGCACGCCGCCCTTCACCTTGAAGACGTTCACCTGACATTGGCCAGCGCGGCCGGCCAGGTCAACATCCTGCGCGGCCTCGACCTCATCATCGGCGCCGGCGAGACGGTCGGCGTCATCGGCCCCTCGGGCTCGGGCAAGACCAGCATGCTGATGGTCATTGCCGGCCTCGAGCGGCCCACCAAGGGCAGGGTCTACGCCGCCGACGTCGACCTGACCGCGCTCGACGAAGACGGGCTGGCGCTGTTCAGGCGCGATCATATTGGCATCGTCTTCCAGAACTTCCACCTGGTTCCCACCATGACGGCGCTCGAGAACGTGGCCATCCCGCTGGAATTCGCCGGCCGCGCCGACGCCTTCGAGGCGGCGGGCGCCAGCCTCGAGAGGGTCGGCCTCGGCCATCGCCTGACCCACTATCCCAGCCAGCTTTCCGGCGGCGAGCAGCAGCGTGTCGCCCTGGCCCGCGCCTTTGTCGCCGAGCCGGCCATCCTGCTGGCCGACGAACCGACCGGCAACCTCGACCGCGCCACCGGCGAATCGGTGATGGACGCCCTCTTTGATCTTCAGAAGCGCTGCAACACCACCCTGATGCTGGTCACCCACGAGCCGGAACTGACCCGGCGCTGCTCGCGCGTCATCCACTTGGCCGACGGCCGCATCGTCGGCGACGAAGCGGTCCCGGCGCCGCTGGCGGCGGTCCGGGGGCGCCCGTGACCGAATTCGGACTCGCCCTCAGACTGGCCCGCCGCGAACTGCGGGGGGGACTCAAGGGATTCCGCGTTTTCGTCGCCTGCCTGATTCTCGGAGTCGCGGCCATCGCCGGGGTCGGCTCGCTGAACCAGTCGGTGGTGGCCGGCCTGGCCGCCGACGGCCGCACGCTTCTGGGCGGCGACATCGACGTGCGCGTCCAGCAGGCGCCTGCCGACGGCGGGCAGCTGGCCTATCTGACGGCCGAGGCCGAGAGGCTATCCACGGTGATCCAGATGCGCGCCATGGCCCGGCCCGCGTCCGGCCTCGACAGCCGCGCCCTGGTTGAGCTCAAGGCGGTCGACGCCGCCTATCCTCTGGTGGGCACCCTGGCCACCGAACCCGAGCGGCCGCTCGCCTCCCTCCTCGAGAAGCGGGACGGCGCCTGGGGCGTCGTCATCGATCCCAACCTTTTGACCAAGCTGGGAATCGAACCGGGAGCCCGCCTGCGCATCGGGGACGCCGAATTCGCCATCAACGCCACCATCGTGCGCGAACCCGACCGGGTGGCCAGCATGCTCAACTTCGGGCCGCGCGCCCTGATCGCCCGGGAGGCGTTGGCCGAAACCGGGCTGGTGCAGCCGGGCAGCCAAGTGGTCTACCGCTATCGGCTGACCCTGCCCGCCGGGGTCGACCCCGAGGCGTGGCGGGAGGCCGCAACGGCGGCCTTCCCAGATGCCGGCTGGAGGATCCGCAGCCTCGACGATGCGGCGCCCGGGGTGCGGCGCTTCATCGACCGCATGAGCCTTTTTCTCACCTTCGTCGGCCTGACCGCGCTGCTCATCGGCGGCATCGGCATCGGCAACGGGGTCAAAAGCTATCTCGACGGCCGCGTCGCCACCATTGCCACGCTGAAGTGCCTGGGCGCCTCGGCGCGACTGGTGTTTGCCGTTTATCTGATTCAGATCATGGGGCTCGCCTTAGTCGGGGTCGTCCTCGGCGTTCTCATCGGCGCCGCCGTGCCCCTCGCCGCCGCGGCCCCTCTGGCCGGCCTGCTGCCGGTACCGCCGCGTCTCGGTTTCTATCCCGCGCCCCTGCTGTGGGCTGCGGCCTTCGGCCTTCTGACCGCGGCAACCTTTGCGCTGTGGCCGCTGGCCCGGGCCCGCGACGTGCCGGCCGCCAACCTGTTCCGCTCGTACGCGGCGCCGCTCGACGGCCGGCCGCGCGGCCGCGACCTCTTGCTGGTTGCCGCCGGCGTCGCCGGATTGGCCGCCTTGACCGTGGCCGGGGCGGGCGAAACCCGTGCCGCCCTGTGGTTCGTCGGCGGTTCGCTGGCCGCCTTCGCGGTGCTGCGCGGCGCCGCCGCATTGATCATGCGCCTTTCCGCCGGCGTGACCCGGCCGGCCGGCGCCGAATGGCGCTTGGCCCTGGCCAACCTGCACCGGCCCGGCGCCTCGACGCCCAGCGTCGTCGTCTCGCTCGGGCTTGGGCTGGCCGTGCTGGTGGCCGTCGTGCTGATCCAGGGCAACCTCGGCCGTCAGATCGGCGAACGCCTGCCCGAGCAGGCCCCGGCATTGTTCTTCATCGACATCCAGCCCGATCAGGTCGCCGCCTTCGACGAGACCATCACCACCCAGCCGCAGGCCGGCGATTATCGGCGGGTGCCCAGCCTGCGCGGCCGCATCGTCAAGATCGCCGGCATTCCGGTCGAGGAGGCCACCGTCGCCCCCGATGTCGCCTGGGCGGTGCGCGGCGACCGGGCGCTCACCTACGCCGCCGAGCCCAGCAGCGATTCGCAGATCGTCGCCGGCGAGTGGTGGTCGGCCGACTACGCCGGGCCGCCCCTCATTTCCATTGACGCCGGCCTTGCCCGCGGCTTCGGCGTCACGCTCGGCGATACCCTGACCTTCAACGTGCTGGGCCGCGAGATCGAGGCCCGCATCGTTGCGCTGCGCGAGATCGATTGGCACTCGCTGCGTTTCGACTTCGCCGTCATCTTCGCGCCGGGCACCCTGGAAGGGGCGCCGCAAACCTACATCGGGGCCGTCCACGCGCCGCCCGGCGCCGATGCCGCCATCGAGAAGGCGGTGACCGAGCACTTCACCAACGTTTCGACCATCCGGGTGCGCGACGCCCTGGAGGCGGCGGCCCGCATCCTGGCCGGGGTCGGCGGCGCGGTCAGGGCGGCCGCCTCGATCACCATCCTGGCGGGCGTCCTGGTGCTGGCCGGCGCCGTCGCCGCGGCCCGCCGGCGGCGGCTCTATGATTCGATCGTCTTCAAGGTGCTGGGAGCGACCCGCTCGCGCGTGCTCAAGGCGTTCGTGCTGGAATACGGCATCCTCGGCCTGGCCACCGGCGCCATCGCCGCCGTCATCGGCGCCATCGCCGCCTGGGCGGTCATCGTGTTCCTGATGGAAAGCCCCTGGGTCCTGCTGCCGGGCGCCATGGCGGCCACCCTGGTGGCCGGCCTTCTGGTGACGTTGGCGGTCGGTTTCGCCGGGACCTGGCGGGCCATGGGCCAGAAGGCCGCGCCCTATCTGCGCAACGAATAATGACGAAAATTTAATCCGGCGCACCCCCCGCCGCAGCCCGGAACGCCTTGAATTACTGGCGTTTCATGCCATATTAGCGGCGAGTGGTTTGCATTGAGAAAGGAATCCGTCCATGGCATTCGGACCCGACAACCGGTTTGAGCTGCGTACCGCGACGATGACGCGCGGCCAGGCCGAGGCCGCGCAGATCGATGTGGGCCTGCGGGAGTACATGCTGCGGGTCTACAACTACATGGCGTCGGGCCTGGCGCTGACCGGCATCGTCGCCTACCTGACGGCGAGCACGCCGGCTCTTCTGAACCTGCTCTATGCGGTCGGCCCGAACGGCTCCGTACAGGCGACGCCGCTGGCCTGGATCGTCATGCTGGCGCCGCTGGCCTTCATTCTGGTGCTGTCGTTCGGCGTGCAGCGCATGCAGGCCTCGACGATGCAGATGGTGTTCTGGGCCTTTTCGGCGGTCATGGGCCTGTCGCTGGCCAACATCTTCCTGGCCTTCACCGGGGCGTCGATCGCCCGCGTGTTCTTCATCACCGCCGGCACCTTTGCGGCGATGAGCCTCTACGGCTACACGACGAAGCGGGATCTGACCGGGGTCGGCCAGTTCATGTTCATGGGCCTGATCGGCATCGTCATCGCCATGCTGGTCAACCTGTTCCTGCAGAGCACGGCCCTGCAGTTCATGATCTCGGTGATCGGCGTGATCGTGTTCGTCGGCCTGACCGCCTACGACACCCAGAAGATCAAGCTGATGTACCTGGAAGCCGACAGCGCCGAGGTGGCGTCGAAGAAGGCGATCATGGGCGCCGTGACGCTCTACCTCGACTTCATCAACCTGTTCATCATGCTCCTGCACCTGTTCGGCCAGCGCCGATAGGCCGGCCGGAGCGCCCAAAACGAAACCCCGGGAGGCCGCCTCCCGGGGTTTTTCGTTGGCCGCGGGGCGAGGCTGCCGTCACTCCCCGGCGCCGGCCGCGTCAAACTGGTCCCAGGCCTCCAGCGTCATCGCCCCATAGATGAGCGAGGGGCCGCCGCCCATGTAGACGGCCATGGCGATGGTTTCCAGGATCTCCTCGCGGCTGGCCCCCTGCTCGCGCGCCGCCTTGACATGAAAGGCGATGCAGCCGTCGCAGCGCACCGCGATGCTGATGGCGGTGGCGATCAGTTCCTTGGTCTTGGGATCGAGGGTGCCGGTCTTGGTGGCGGCCTTGGCGAGGGCGGAGAACCCCTGCAGGGGTTCGGTGGCGCCCTTGCGCAAGGTGCCGATGGCGTGGCTCAGGTCCTTGGCCAACTGGGGAAAATCCTTGGTCATCGAGGCCTCTTTCTTTCTGGCGTTTCTTCCGGAACCGGCAACGGCCGGTTCGCGGTTGGTT
>JAVEYE010000128.1:0-9784 GCA_034003665.1 Rhodospirillales bacterium
GCATCTCGCGGATGGAGTGGCCCATTTTCCAGGCGGTCTTCTGGCTGACGCCCAGATGCCTCGCCAGCACCACCGATGAGATCCCCTTGCTGGACCCGAAGATCAGATAGATCGCCAGCAGCCAGGTGGACACCCCCATTTACCTCGACAATTTGGCGGCGGGATGATTCGATGGTTCTGAGGGAGGAGCCATGAAGCAGCTTGGATTTTTCGACCTTTCGGATCACCTGAAGCGGCTGTCGGAGACGGGGGATCCGTTGGAGACGATGGCGCGGGTGATTGATTTCGAGGCGTTTCGTCCTGAGCTGGAGGCGGCGCTTTCGTATTCGGACGGATCGAAGGGCGGGCGGCCGCCGTATGACGCGGTGGCGATGTTCAAGGTTCTGATCCTGGCGGCGCAGCACAATGTGAGCGACGAGCGGATGGAATTTCTGATCCGCGATCGGCTGAGTTGGCTTCGGTTTCTCGGGTTCGACCTTGGCCGGCCGACGCCGGATGAGAACACGATCCGCAGCTTCCGCGAGCGGCTGACCGAGGCAGGGGCGATCCGTCGGCTGTTCGAAGACTTCGACCGCCGGCTTCGCGGTGCGGGCTATCTGGCGATGGGCGGTCAGATTGTCGACGCGACACTGGTGTCGGCACCGCGGCAGTGGAACACGGCGGCCGAGAAGGCGGCGATCAAGGCGGGCAAGTCGGCGGCCGAGATCTGGCCCGAGACGCCGGCGAAAGCGGCACAGAAGGACGTGGACGCGCGCTGGACGGTGAAGATCGGCCGGCCCCGCGACAAGGATGCGGCGCGCAGCGTCCCGGAACTGGCGATCCCGGTATTCGGGTATAAGAACCACGTTGCCATTGACCGGCGGTTCGGGTTCATCCGCAGCTTTGCGGTCACCGACGCGGCCCGGCACGACGGGGCGCTACTGCGCGAGGTGGTGACGACCAACAACACCGCCTCCGACGTTTGGGCCGACACGGCGTATCGGTCGCAGGCGAACGAGGCGTGGCTGGAAAGCCGGGGGCGGGTGTCGCGTATTCACCGCAAGAAGCCAAAGGGCAGACCGATGTCGGAATGCACGCGCCGGGCGAACGCGGTCAAATCGGCGGTTCGGGCCAGGGTCGAGCACGTCTTCGCGCATCAAAAGGATCGCATGGGGCTGTTCGTACGCACCGTCGGCAAGGTCCGCGCCGAGGCGAAGATCGGCCTTGTCAACCTGGCCTACAATTTCCAGCGCCTGATCTTCCACGAACGCCGCGCCGCGACGGGATGAGTGCGCCCGGAATTTGGGAAACCGCCCTCGGAACCCTGAAAAACCGACCAAAACCCAGACATCGCGGGCAAAAGCCATTGCCCTACCAACGCGTCTCCCCTCACGCCGCCCCAAAGGGCCGGTAAATAGGGGTGTCCAGGTCCGCAGCGGGAGCTTGGTCGAATGCAGCGGCGTGTTCGTGGTGACCGTGAACTGACCCCCGCACTCCTTGCACTGCCAGAGCCCGGGCCAGTAGGACTTCTTGCGGTCGTCGCGAAACCTCCAGGCCCGCAGCCCGCCGCAGTGCGGGCACACCACGCCAACCGGCCACACGGCCTTCTCGAGGGCCTCCCGACAGGCGCTCTCGGTCGCGAATCGCCTGTTGAAGTCCTTCATCGATCCGAACTGCGACCGCGGCCAAATTCGGATCGACGGGTCCTTGAACGGCTCTTCTTCGCACATCTCGTTCCCTCCCGACACAGGGGGATTCCTTGCCGCCAAAGCGGCAGGTGAGGGAACAAGATATTGTGCCGAATCGGGAATTATTTAGGACGCGGCAATCTCTCGTCCCGCCAAAAACACACTATCTTGTGGCATAGATAGGTCTTTCGGCACCAGAAAATGATTTGTAAATCATCTAACCTATGTTTTGTCTATAGAAGGGTTATTTTTGAAGTACGCATATTGCCTTTCCGCCAATAATATTTTGTATATATGGTTTAATTATATCGCAGATTTTCATCTCATAGTCGTTTCCGCGAGGTGACATAAAAGCGATTCTTATATTGGAGTGAAACAAAACAACGTTATTGATGTTTTTAAAGTTGTGAAGATTATTATATATTGTTTTTTCATTAAATTTATCGAAACATCCATAAATATTGTAGCTCAATGATTCTGAAATCCATCCGGATTGATTTGATATATATAAAAGTAATTTTCTAATGCTTTCTTCGCAGTCTTTCTCATCATCAAACATGCCAATTATGAAATGTCCATTTATGCCAATTCCAGAGACCGAACCAGCCCCCTTTATTGATTGTGCAAGCGCTACGTTTTTCATAATAAAAGATATGAAAAAAAACAAAAATAGTAACTTTAAACGCTTAGAGATCGACAAAATTTTCATGATCCAACATGCCGCATTTTTAATTTTATATGATTTAATCAAATTTTTGTTATGTTTAATGTCAAAAGCAACAAAATAAAAAATTGTCGAGGAAGGGGTATTTTTGCAATTTTGATTAACGTGTTCAAGTCAATTTTCGGAGTAATGTCGTTGAGTTGGACGGTCCCATTTGACGTCGCTTTCCGGCGGCTTGAGGAATGACCCTGCGACGGGCGGCTCAGGCCGCGTATGGGGGGCAAGCCGGCGATGTTGGCCAAGATCTTCGCCAACCCCCACCTGCCCGAGATCGACGACTACTACGAACCGTTCACCTTCGACTACCGCACCCTGCACACGGCCGGCGACGCCAAGACGCCGCCGACGGCGCGGCCGCGCTCTCTCATCTCGGGCGAGCGCATGGAGAAGATCACCGGCGGCCCCAACTGGGAAGAGATCCTCGGCGGCGAATTCGAGAAGCGCGGCCGCGACGTCAACTTCGAGGGCGTCCAGAAGGAGATCTACGGCGCCTTCGAGAACACCTTCATGATGTACCTGCCGCGCCTCTGCGAGCACTGCCTGAATCCGACCTGCGTCGCCGCCTGCCCGTCGGGCGCCATCTATAAGCGCGCCGAGGACGGCGTCGTGCTGATCGACCAGGAGAAGTGCCGCGGCTGGCGAATGTGCGTCAGCGCCTGCCCCTACAAGAAAATCTACTATAACTGGCGCACCGGCAAATCCGAGAAATGCATTCTCTGCTATCCGCGATTGGAGGTGGGGCAGCCCACCGTCTGCTCGGAAACCTGCGTTGGGCGCATCCGCTACCTGGGCGTCCTCCTCTATGATGCCGACCGCATCGGCGAGGCGGCCGCCATCGAGGCGGAAACCGATCTCTACGAATCTCAGCTCGACATCTTCCTCGATCCCGAGGACCCCGAGGTCATCGCCGCGGCGAGGACCGAGGGCGTGCCCGAAGCCTGGCTGGAAGCGGCCCGGCGCTCGCCGATCTACCGCATGGCCGTCGACTGGCGTGTCGCATTCCCGCTCCATCCCGAGTTCCGCACGCTGCCGATGGTCTGGTACGTGCCGCCCCTGAGTCCCATCCAGCAGGCGGCGGAGGCGGGGGTCATCGAACGGGACGGGGCGATCCTGCTGCTGCTCTACGCGCAGCTGATCCCTGGCCTGGCGACGCTACCGGTGTCGCTCGGCCATGCCGATGGGGCCACCATGCTCGTTCTTGCCGAGTGGGCCCAGCGTGTCGTCACCTTCCGTGGCGGCGCGGCCGAACTGCTGGCGGATGTCCACTGGATCTTCAAGCTGAACATCGTCGGGGGACTCACCGTCTTCCTGCTGTTCCCGTTCAGCCGCCTGGTCCACATCTGGAGCGCGCCTATGTGGTATCTCGGCCGCAAGGGCTACCAGATCGTACGCCAGCGTTGACAGAACGCCTCGGTCAGGGATATCCCCGGCGGCGCGGGGCAGCGGTTTGGTTTGTTGGAGGAAGCGGGAATGAGCGACGTGCTGAAAGGCCATTTGGCGGATATGGTGAGCTACCAGGCTGGCTCCGTCGTCAGCAAGACGATCGTCAATCGAAAAACGGGGACGGTCACGCTGTTCGCGTTTGCGCAGGGACAGGGTCTCAGCGAACACACGGCACCGTTCGATGCCTTGGTCCAGATTCTCGATGGCGAGGTGGACATCACGATCTCCGGCACGCCATTTCGCCTGACCTCGGGCGAGGTCATCCTCATGCCGGCCAACGAACCGCACGCGTTGAAGGCCATCAAGGACTTCAAGATGCTGCTGACGATGGTCAAGTCGTAGCCGTTTCCTGGCGGCGCAGCGCTCGGCCGCGGATCGCCCCTGCCGGTCGTCCCCATATTTGCTATATTCTCGATAAATGTTATGGGGGCGCCGCCATGCGACTGACGACCTTCACCGATTATTGCCTGCGCGTCCTGATGTTCGTCGGCACGAAGGAGGATGGCTTGACGACCATCGACGAAATCGCCGCCAGCTACGGCATCTCGCGCAATCATCTGATGAAGGTGGTGTTTTCGTTGGGCCAACTCGGTTATCTCGAGACGGTACGCGGCAAGGGCGGCGGCATGCGTCTCGCCAAGCGGCCGACCGATATCAATCTGGGTACCCTGGTCCGGCAAACCGAGCCCGACCTAGCGTTGGTCGACTGCTTCCATAGGGGCGAAGAAGGCTGCCGAATCCACTCGTTCTGCGTGCTGCAACGTGCCCTGGAACAGGCGCTGGCCTCTTTCATGGAGGTGCTCGACGGTTACACCCTGGAAGATCTACTGGCGCCGCGCCAAAGGCTTGCCCGCACCCTCGGGATCGCCGCCCTGACCTGACAACCTTCCTCCCGCCGCATGAAGTGTGCCCAGAGGCCGTCCGGGTGCTGGTTTACTGAAATCCCCCGTGAAAGACCCGGAAGCCCGCCATCGCGGCCATACTTCTGGGGATGAACCTCCAGAAACTCCTTGTCAGGCGATCACCAATCAATTACATGTATTGGTAATACTTGTTTGCATGCCAGGAGGTCCGCCTTGGCCTACGTCGTGACCGAAGCCTGCATCCGCTGCAAATACATGGACTGTGTCGAGGTGTGTCCGGTCGACTGCTTCTACGAGGGGGAGACCATGCTGGTCATCAACCCGGACGAGTGTATCGACTGCGGCGTGTGCGAGCCCGAATGCCCGGCCACGGCCATCGTTCCCGACACCGATAGCGATGCCGGGCCGTGGATGGAGATGAACCTCACCTTTTCCGGCTTGTGGCCGAACGTCTCCCGCAAGGGAACGCCCCCGGCGGACGCCGACGAGTGGAAACAGGCGGCGAACAAGTATCCACGCTTTTTCAGCGAGAATCCTGGGGCGGGCGATGGGAAATAGGAAGGCTCGACGACCGCGCACGCCGACCGGTCGAGGTCGGGCGTCGGTCCCCGAGAAGTCATGGCGGCCGCTCGCCATCTCGGCGCGTTGCCCCCATGCCCGCGCCTATGGGCTGCACAAGGACGGTTGCCAGTACGTCTGCGGCGAGGATCCCGACGGCCTGCCGGTCGCCACGCTCGACGGGCAGCCGTTCCTGGCGGTCAACGGCCTGCAGACCCTGTCCGGCGCCTATGCCTCCCACTTCGGGTGTCTGACCGAGTTGCACGCGGCCGGCGTCGAGTGGTTCAGACTGTCGCCGCAGACCGGCGACATGGTGGCGGTGGCGCGGCTCTTTCGAGCCGCAATCGGCCGTCAACTCGATGCCGACGAAGCCTACGCTCGAATGACAGCTCTGTGGCCGGGGGTGGAATTCGTCGACGGATTTCTCGACGGCCGTGCCGGACGCCTGAAGGCCAATCTTGCCGAAGTCTGACGGTCGGTACCGTTAGACCTCGGGCCGTCTCCAATAAGCGACGGCGCGATGCAGCTCGCGGGCATGGAAAGCCCGGGTTTCGAGCGGATCGGCAGGGTCGACGAAGCGGCCCAGCCGGGCGGCCGAGTCGAAGAACCATGGGCCTGGCAGGCCGCCGCGCGTCGGCACGACCGCCAGGCTGGCGATGAAGGGCTTGCCGCATTCTGCGTCCTCGCACATCAGCAGTTCCAACGCCTCGTGGAGCCGACGTCCGGCCTCGGAAATGCGGCGCGCCAAGGGCGCTGCGAGCATCACACAGGGAACCGGAAGGCCGCGGCCGGCGAACCCGCGTAGGGTGGCGCGCAGGCAGGCGGCGATCTGGGGTGTCGTCGGCATGCCGTCCGGCCCGGCGGCCGACAACCGGCAGCTGTCCGGATGCGGCCCTGCGGCCACCTCCTCATGGTCGGACAGCTTTTCCAGCAGATCCTCTATCAGGCTGTCCATCAGACAGGCGTCGTCGGTGGCGCACGGGCATACGGTCGCGGCGACCAGCTGGCGGGCGCAGGTTCGACGCTCGCCGGCGGCCTTGCGGCAACACGTCCCGCGAACCGCCTCGGCCGCAGCGTGCAGAGCCTGTTCGGGGATGGCCAGCGGATAGGCGTCGGCATAGATCATCAGACCCTCCATTCGCCTATGGTTCGACCGCCGGAGGACGGAAGGGCCGGCGCATCGGGCCGGACCTCGATGACCTCGCACGCATCGGCCAGGTTCGCCCATTCGTAGAGCGACCAGTCGTGGGCGAAACGCTTGGCCGCCTTGCAGAAGGCCCGCCGACGGTCGGTACCTTCGACCTGCAGCGTCTCCAGGTCGGAGCGGTAGGGATTGCCGGAGCGGTTGGTCAGGTTTCGGTAGAAGGTGACCTCGTATGTCTTCATGACGATCCCTCATGTGAAGGAAGTTGAGAACCGTTATCACCATAATAGGCCCGGCAATCAGAAAAGCAATATTGTAAATGCATCTTTTGTGGGCTGCCGCATTTGCATTCACATCCAAGCGCCAAACAGAGCCACAATCCATTGAGAAGAGCGCGCAGAGAATGTCCGGGAAGGGTCATCCGCTGCCGAAGCTGTGCCCGGCTGCCATGTCCCCTTTCCCCGTTCCGGATCCGATAGCTGCCATTCCGTTCCCCGCCCCACCGCGGACGTTCAGTGGTGGTCAATATAGTGACATCAGGATGCGTGGCGGGCTCGCCGCGCACTCGCCGCCATTGCCGCTACGAGCGCAGCTTTGACTACCCGGAGCGACCGGCCGCAGTTGAATGCGTCGGCCAGTGCACGCCGCGCCGCCGGATCGACCACCGGCAGGACCTCGATATCCAGCCCCAGTTCCGAGGCAATGTCGGCCCGCATGGCGTCGATGATCCCGTCGATGGCGTCCGGCCCGGGCAGGCCGACACGGGCGATGGCCATCCGCGAGAGCAGCGGCCTGCTGATCGGTTCCAGGCTGTTTGCCGTCAGGATCCATGAGACGCCACTGAGATCGCAGTGTGCCTGGAGACACTCATCGAACCATCGCTTCGCGGTCTCGGGCTCGAGCATGCCCAACAAACTGCGGCGGATGTCGCCATTGTGGTGCGAGCCACCGGCTTTTTCGATCTCATCGACGATGATCAACGGGTTGGCAGCGCCCGAAGCGAGCATGAGCTGAAGAATGGCGCTCGGCTCGCGATTGCCCCAAGCATGCGCGGTACCAACCAGGCTCCGGTCATCGGAACTGCCGCTTGCGCTGATCAGTTGGCAGCCCGTGCCGATGAGTTCGGCCAGGCGTCGGGCAAAGCGACTCTTGCCAGAGCCGGGCGGTCCGACAAGCAGCAGCGGTCGGATGCGGATCCACGGCTGCGATGCGAGGCCGCATAGCGCGAGATCATCGGCAATGCGATCAATCGCATCTCCCATCCATGGAAATTCACGATGGAGATGGCCCACGATCTCCCCGAAATCCTTGTCGCCGCCCCTGAGCGGGACGGGCCTTGCCAACGCTTTGAAGGGCGCAAGGTCGGTATGGGTATGCTGGGCCGGCCAGCGTTCGACTACGACGCGGGCGGGGCCGGAATGCTGCGTCGGTTGGACCAGGTCTTCCGACAGCCGCGTCGGCAGATGGTCGATTTCGGCCTCGCTGAGCCAAAGCGAGAGGCGCATGTCGAACCAGCGGCACGCCAGCGTTCGTAATGCCGCGACACGGCGTCGGGCGGCGGCATCCCTCGGTGAGGCATTACGCTCGCCCTGCTTCGCCCGGGTGGCCAGAGCGTCGACCATCATCAAGGCCGCCGCGATCGAATCACGATGCGCCGCCAGCCAGACCCAACCGTACGCCGCATCGGCGACGACGACATCGGGTTCCTCTGCCAGCAGCCGACGGGCCAGGGCCAGGGCGGCCCTGGCAGACTCCCGGCGGCGATCAACGTCCGCATCGAGCGCCTCGGTGCGCAGCGGCTCGAGCTCTTCGGCGAGCAGCATGTTCCTGAGTAGCACTAGGATGCTCTCGATTTCTTCGCTGCGGCGCGGAAACGGATCGAGCTTGGCCCAAAGGGGCAGTCCTTCTTCGTCGTTTGTGGCGGCGCCGTCCGACACTTGCTTCTTTTTGGCCATGGTAGACACCTGCGCGACAGCGTCCGCCGAGCACAGAGGTTCCAGGCGATCCCAGCGGGGACACCGGGAGACCTCGGCGGATGGGGTTTGGGAAAAGGGAAGAGGATGAGGTTTGGCGAAGGTTCAGACGATGGGGCTCGATGGGGGCGACCACTATTGGCCGCCCGCGTCTGGGCCTATTCGTCAACCGGCCCGAACGTCAAAGGTCCGAAGACGCCGGCGTCCCTGTCCGTGCGGCCCAGCTTGGCAATGACCTCCCTGTAGTGCCGGAGGAGTAGCCCATCCTCCCCATCGACGATGACCTGACGTTCCGCCAACGGATGCCCGATCGGGAAGAGGTCCGGATTGTCGTCGATGATGACGATGTGGTCGGGAGGCATTGCGGGGTTCTGGACGCGCCATTGATTGATGGCCTCCAGCTTGTCGCAGCGGGACGGATGATAGGTGACGCAAGGGCCTGAAGCCAGCAGGTTGCCGGCGTCAAGGCCATTCTTTGTCAGCCAGTTGAGGGTATAATCTGGCCCGGCGATCGCGAGCCATGTGCTGCTGACGACGACTTTCGCCGCACAGATCCGACACGCGCGATTGATCAAGCCGAGGGCCACAGAGTCGCCCACGATCGGGACGCGGTAGCCGGGAAGCGAAGCCTCATCGAATTCGCGGCAGGCGGCAATGCTCCTGTCCGCCGAGAGAACGTCGTCGATGTCGAGCAGGATCAGTCTTGTGGGCATAATGGTTTCCTTTCACGAGGTCATTTTGAGAACCGCCTTGGCTAAGTCCCGAGCAGGCGGGTGCAGCGTTTGGCGGAGTGCAGGCGGTGGAAGGCCTCGATGTTCGCTGACGCCTGGGCCTATTGTCGGGCCGTAGGTGTGGGGAATTCGACACGAATAGGCGGCGGCGCCATTCGTTTGCATCAGGCTGGTTCGGTCAGCTGAAGACGTGCGGAGGTTGGGCAAACGCCGGCCGGACCCAACGGATAGTCCGGCCGGCCGTTGCGTCACGCCGCCTTGCGCCGGAAAGTTCCCTGCACCGCATTGGCGATCTCGCGCCGCCTCCGCGAATGGGCAGGAGCTGTCATCGGATAGCCGTCGGGAAGGCCCCAGCGTTCACGGTACTGCTCGGGCGAAAGATTGTACTTGGTGCGAAGATGCCGCTTGAGGAACTTGCACCGGCGCCCGTCCTCGAGACAGATGAGGAACTGGTCGGTGATGGATTCTTCGATCGGCACTGCTGGCTCGCAAACGGGAGGGAGGATGCGGACGGGATCCGTCGGCATCTCGCCCACAGTGGCGAGCGCCTCGGCAATGTGATGGATGAGATCCGCGATCTCCCCGGGACTGACGACGTTGCGCGCAAGGTACCCTGTCGCGATCGTCGTTGCGGCATTGATGAGTTCCGTGTTCATAAAACGTCATTTCTATTTGATGGGG
>JAVEYE010000129.1:0-9721 GCA_034003665.1 Rhodospirillales bacterium
GCGGGTGCGCGAGGTCCTCGGCGAGGGTATCGCGCTGCGCAACGGCTATGGACCGACGGAAACCACGCTGTTCAAGTGCTGCATGGCCATAGGGACGAGCCACCTCGAGCCGGGACGAATGGTCCCGGTCGGCCGCCCCATTGGCGGAACGCGGGTGGTGGTGGTCAAGGATGGCCGTCCGGCGGCGGCAGGGGCCCTGGGCGAAATCTACATCCTGCCGCCTTTCCGGCCGCTCGGGTATTTCCGCGACGAGGCGGCGACCCGCGAAGCTTTCCTGCCGGCCAAGGATCTTGCGGGGGTGGAAGGGCTGATTTATCGCACCGGCGATCTCGGCCGCATGTCGGCCGATGGAACCCTCGAGTTCTGCGGCCGCCTCGACGGCCAGGTCAAGGTCAATGGAATCCGCATCGAACTGGCCGAGATCGAGGGTGCCGCCCGCGCCATTCCCGAAATCGACCAGGTGGCCGCCGTGGCCCACAAGCGTGCGGACGGCGACACTGCCATCGCCTGCTACTTCACCGAAAAGGCGCCGATCGGGCCGGCCGCCCTGCGCGAACGCCTGGCCCTCGATCTGCCGCAGGGCATGATCCCGCAGTTCTTCGTCAGCATGGAGGCGCTGCCGCTCAACCTGAACGGCAAGGTCGACCGCCGCAGCCTGCCCAAGCCCGAAGAACTGGTCGAGGACGGCATGCCCTTCGAGGCGGCGGCCGACGCCGTCGAGGAAAAGGTGGCGGCGATCTGGGCCCAAGTCCTCGGCGTCCGGCGGATCGGTGCGACGGCTCCATTCTTCGCGGTCGGCGGCGATTCGTTGCGGGCGATGCGGGTCATTTCCCGCATCAACGAGGCCTTTGGCGGCGACCTGACGGTGGCCGCCTTCTTCAAGAACCCGACGGTGCGCGGCGTCGCCGCCCTGTTGCGGGAAACGCCGTCGCCCACCGGGCTCCCCGCCACGTCGACCCTGCCCACGACTTCGGATTACCCCCTTTCCCACGCCCAGCGCCGGCTTTGGATGCTGGCCCAAATGGGTGGCCACCCGTCGGCCTACACCCTTCCGGCGGCTTATCTGCTCGAGGGACGACTGGTTCCCGAGAGACTCAAGAAGGCGCTCGAAGCCGTCGTCGCGCGCCATGAATCGTTGCGCACCGCCTTCGTCGAGGTGAACGACGAGCCGCGCCAGAGAATCGTCGACGACTGTTCCTTCTCGGTCGAGTATCGCGATCTGTCCGCATTGCCCGACGCCATGGCCGAGGCGGAGCGTCTGGCCGGCGAGAATGCGGAGCACGCGTTCGATCTGGAGCAAGCACCCTTGTTCCGTGCGTCGATTCTGCGCCTGGGGGACGAACGCCACGTTCTGCTGGTGAATGTGCATCACATCGTCAGCGACGCCTGGTCACTCGGCGTCATGGTCGAGGAGGTGCTGCGGCTGATGCGCGGCCAGGACCTCCAGCCGTTGCGCGTCCAGTACAAGGACTATGCCCTGCGGGAGGCGAACGATCTGGAGGGACCGGCCGCCTTGGCAACGCGCGACTGGTGGCTCGAGACGCTCCGCGACCTGCCCGAGCGGACAGACCTGCCCACCGACCGGCAGTGGCCGAACTTCTTCAGCTTCCGTGGCGAGCGAATTGGCCTCGATCTGCCGCGCCAAGCCGTCGCCGCACTACGCCTTCTGACCCACGACGCGGGCACGTCCCTGTTCGCCGGGCTCCTGGGGTTGGTGACGGTGCTTCTGAATCGCTACAGCGGAAAGTCCGATCTCCTCGTCGGCACGCCAGTCGCCAACCGGGATGACATCGAGCTGGAAAGCCAGGTCGGGCTGTACGTCAACACCATTCCGCTGCGGTTGAGGCTGGCGAGGGACGCCTCGTTCACGAGCCTGCTCGCCTCCACCTGGAGCACGTTGACCGCCGCATTGGATCATCGGA
Organism: Rhodospirillales bacterium; assembly: GCA_034003665.1. GTDB lineage: Bacteria > Pseudomonadota > Alphaproteobacteria > Rhodospirillales > Shumkoniaceae > Shumkonia. Next base: position 1,923 of record JAVEYE010000129.1, read on the forward strand.
ACTATCCTTTCGACCGACTGGTCGACGCGCTGGCCGTGCCGAGGGACATCCGCCGGCCGCCGCTGTTCGACGTGATGGTGGTCTTCCAGGATGGCCACCAGCGCCAGCTGGAGTTGGACGGCGTCGCCGTGCGGCCGTTCGGCGTTGAGCCGGCGATTTCGAAACTGCCGCTGAGCTTCGAGTTCGTCGAGACCGGGGGCGGCATCCGTCTCAATCTCGAATACGCGACGGATCTCTTCAATCGGGACCGGATGTTTCGCCTCGCCGAGCACGTCCAGAACCTGCTGCTGGCGGTAACCGACGATCCTGCCGGCCCACTGGCTGCCATCGACTTCCTCGGCGATCACGAGCGGCGCCTGGTGACAGGGAAAGACGCGGCCGTCGTGCAGGAGTTGCCGGACGACGCCACGGTGCCCGCGATGTTCGCCGCTTGGGCGCGAGCCCATCCGAAGAAGCTGGCGGTCATCTACGAGGACACCCGCCTGACCTATGCCGAGCTTGACGGGCGGGCCAATGCCCTGGCCCGCGCCCTGATCGAGCAGCATGGCTTGTCCAAGGGAGACATGGTCGCGGTCCTGCTGGAGCGATCCGAGCTTCTGCCCATCGTGTTCCTGGGCATCTTGAAGGCGGGAGGGGTCTATCTGCCGCTCGATCCGACCTATCCGGAAGAACGGTTGCGCTACATGCTGGAGGATTCCGGCGCGAAGCTTGCCATCGTTGGCGGCGGCCGGGACGCCCTGCCGATGGGACAGGGCTGCCGCCTCTTCAACATCGACGGCCTGGGCAACCGCAGGGCACGCGCTGCGGGTCAGCCGGCGCTGCTTCCCGGCGATCTCGCCTACATGATCTATACCTCCGGCTCCACCGGCATGCCCAAGGGAGTCCTTCTGGAACATCGTGGGGTCGTGAACTTCGCGCTTGCCCAGCGGCGCGAGATGCCCATTGAGCCGCGCCATCGGATCCTGCAGTTTGCCCCGTCATCCTTCGACGCCTCGATATCGGAGCTGATCATGGCGCTGCTCAACGGCGCGACCCTGGTCGTTGCGGGTCTGGACCGGATCCGCGAGACGGCGACCTTCGGCGCCTATCTTCGCCGGCACCGCGTCACCGTGGCGACTTTCCCGCCGACCTATCTGGCCTGCCTCGAGGATGAGGACGTGGCGGGGCTGGAAATCATCCTCAGCGCCGGCGAGCCTCCAAGGGTCGACCAGGCCCTGCGCCTGGCCCGGACGCACACCTTCGTCAACGGCTATGGCCCGACCGAAACGTCAATCTGCGCAACCTGGCACAAGGTCGATCCGGACAAGGACCAGGACCGTCCCATTCCAATCGGCCGGGCGATCGCCAATTCGGAAGTTCTGATCCTGGACCGCGAGGGCCGTCTCGTTCCCGTCGGCGTGCCGGGAGAGATCCATGTCGGCGGCATCAGCCTGGCCAGGGGTTATCACAACCGTCCCGAACTGACCGAAGCCGCTTTCGTGCCCCATCCCTTCCGACCGGGCGAGAGGCTCTATCGGACCGGCGACTTGGGCGCAGTCACAGCGGACGGCGAGATCATCTTCCTCGGGCGCCGCGACCGGCAGGTCAAGGTGCGCGGCCATCGGGTGGAAACCGGCGAGGTCGAACGGACGCTTCTCGGCCATCCGAAGGTTGTCCGGGCCGTCGTGTCGGTGCACAACAACGACCTGGCGGCCTATGTGGTGCTCAACGGCGACGTGGCCTGGAGCGAATTGCGGGCGGTTCTGGCGAAACGGCTGCCCGACTACATGTTCCCCTCCCACTGGATGAGGCTGAAGCGCATTCCCCTTCTCCCCAACGGCAAGGTCGACTACGCAGCCCTGCCAGCCCCCCGGGAGCCCTGGCCGGAAAAGGCGCAGGCGGCCAGTCCGGAGGAGGCGCTGGTGGCCGGCCTGCCATCCACCAAAGCGGCCCCGACCGAACCGGCGGCGGCCGATGGTTCGGCGGAGGCGCTGGTCATTGCCGTTTGGCGGGACGTCCTTCGCCGCGGCGATATCGGCCCGGACGACCACTTCTTCGAATCGGGCGGAGATTCCATCAAGGCGATCCAGGTGATCGGATGCCTGCGGCGCGCCGGCCACCCGATCGACATGCGCAGCTTCCTCGAGAAGCCGACGGTGGCCGCCCTGGCGGCACACATCAGGGATGCCGCCCATGTCGCTTCACCGCAACGCTCGGAACGGGCCACCAAGGCTGACCCGCCCGGGCAGGGCATGGCGGTCCATCTGTCGCTGAGCGAGACCGACATCGACGGGTTGCTGGATGATGACTAGGCCAGTTCCCAAGCTTTCGCGGGACAGTGTCGAGGCGATCTATCCGCTGCGGCCCGTGCAGCTGGGAATGCTGTTCCACGAGCTGCAGGCCGCCGGTCCGTCCCCCTATTTCCGGCAGGTCGCGTTCAAGATCGCCGGTCCGGTCGATCCCGCCATTTGCGAGGCCACCTGGAACCGCCTGATGGCGCGCCATTGCCTGTTGCGCTCCGTCTTCGACTACGAAAGGGGCCCCCAGCCCGTGCAGATCGTCCTGAAGGAGCTGGACATCGAGTTCGGCTATGAGGACGTCCGCGGTTCCGAGGCAGACGCGCGTGTCGCCAGCTGGCGGCAGGCCGACGCCGAGCGGGGCTTCCATCTGCGGCAGGACAGGCTGATGCGGGTCCGTCTTTTTCGCGTCGCCGACGAACGCTACGAGATGGTATGGAGCAATCCGCACATCCTGTTGGATGGCTGGTCCGGCTCGATCCTGACGGAAGAGTTCCTGCAACTATACGCCGCCGCCAAGAATGGGCAGCCCCTGGCGCTGCCGGCCCCGCCCGACCCGGCAGCCTATCTCTCGGCCTTGGCGCGCCGCGACGACGAGGCGAGCCGCGTGTACTGGTCGGCCCTCCTCGCCGGCTACGACGACCTCGCCACCCTGCCGCGCGACCGCATCCGTCCGGCCTCCGCGCAGGCGGCCAGACCGGCCACCCACACCTTCGAACTGGACCGCTCGCAGGCAGAAGGTCTGATCGCCCTCGCCGCGGCCCATGGTGTGACGCTGGGAACGATCTTCCAGACCTTGTGGGGACTGCTGCTCGGCGGCTGGACCGACCGCCAGGACGTCGTGTTCGGTAACGTGGTCTCGGGACGGTCGGTCGACATGACCGGGATCGAGTGCCTCGTCGGCCTGTTCATCAATGCCCTGCCGGTGCGCGTGCGCTTCCGGCCGGAGCAGACGTTTGCCGATCTGCTGGGGGACCAACAGCGTCAGACCATCTCGACGTTCGCCCACGACCAGGCGGCCTTGAGCGAGATTCAGGCCCGCTCGGCCCTGCCTTCCGGACTGCTCGACCATCTCGTGGTCATCGAGAACTACCCAGAGGCCGGGGGCTCCGACGCCGATACCGGCTTCGTCGTGACCGATTCCGACAGCTTCGCACAGGCAAACTACGATTTCGGTCTGATCGTCGAAATCGCGGCATCGGGGATCAGGCTGTTGCTGCCGTTCGACTCCCAGGTGTTCTCGCCGGAGCGCATGGCCAGCGTCGGATCGCACCTGCGTACCCTGATCGGCCAGGTGCTGGCCGATCCGGCCCGATCCCTGCGAAGCCTGGACATCGTCGACGCTGCCGAGCGGGCGCGCCTGGAATCGTTCGCCGCGGGGCCGGCCACCAGTTGGCCGAACGAGGCGAACCTTGCCGATCTCTGGCATCGGCAGGTCCAGCGGACTCCGGATCGGATTGCGGTCGTGGCAGATGGAGCGAGACTCACCTATGCCGCCCTTGATCGGTTGGCCGAACGGGCGGCTGGCCATTTGCGGCAGGAAGGCCTTGACGACGAGGAGATCGTCGGCGTTCTCGCCGATCGCGGCGTCGACCGGATTGCCGCCCTGCTGGGCATCTTGAAAGCGGGCGGCGTCTATCTTCCTCTCAGCCCGGCCTTTCCGGACGAACGGCTCCGTTTCATGATCGCTGACACCGGATGCCGCAAGGTGCTGGCCGACCCCAAGGGGGTGTCGAGACTGCAGTCCATCGCCCCCGATCTGAGCCGACCCCTGGCCGGGATGGGCGCAGACTTGGAGACCCGGTCGACCCCGGACGCGGCGCCCCGAACGGTTTTGCCGACGTCACTCGCCTACGTCATCTACACGTCGGGTTCGACGGGGCAGCCGAAGGGCGTGGCTCTGTCGCACGCCGGTTTCGTCAACATGATCACGGCCCAGATCGCCGGCTTCGAGATCGGACCGGAGGATGCCGTGCTGCAATTCGCGTCGTGCTCCTTCGACGCCTCCTTGTCCGAGATCTTCATGGCGCTCCTGGCCGGTGGACGGCTGGTGATCGCGCCGGATCGGGCCGTCCGCGACGGCGACAGCCTGTTGGACCTGATGAGGGCGGAGAAGGTGACGGTGGCGACCCTGCCGCCCTCGTACCTGAAGGCGCTGGATGGCGCCGACCTGGGTTTCCTGCGCGTTCTCATCACGGCCGGCGAGCCCCCCGACCCGCACGACGTGCGTCGCCATGCCGATCGTCTCCGCTATTTCAATGCCTACGGCCCGACCGAGGCCTCTGTCTGCGCGAGCTGGCACGAAGTGCGTGCCGATGCCCCGTGCCCGGACATCGTCCCCATCGGACGGCCCGTCGCCAACACGCGTATGGAGATCCTCGACGGCTGGGGACGTCCCATGCCTCTCGGCGCCATCGGAGAGATCCATCTGGCGGGGCCCGGCCTGGCGCGGCAATACCTGAGGCTCCCCGAGGCGACGGCGGATCGCTTCGTCGAGATCGGCGGCCGCCGCTACTACCGGACCGGCGACTTGGGCCGCTGGCTGGACGACGGCTCGATGGTCTTTCTCGGCCGGCGGGACCAACAGCTGAAGCTCGACGGCCACCGTATCGAGCCCGGCGAGATCGAGACCCGCCTGCGGGAGCATGCCGACGTGATTCAGGCGGCTGTCATCTTGCGAGAGGACCCCAGGCGCCTGGTCGCCTACGTGGTGGTGCGCCGGCCGGTCGAACCGGACGCCTTGCGCGGCCATCTCGCGGTCGCCCTGCCCGGATGGATGATCCCTTCGGTCATCGTCGTGCTGCCGTCCCTGCCGCTGACGATGGCAGGCAAGATCGATCGAAAGGCCCTGCCGGACCCGACGTCGTCACCCGCGGTGGGCGAGCCTGTCGGGTCGGCGACCGAGGCGGCCGTGGCCGACGCCTTCGCCCAGGTCCTCGGCGGCGGCCCCTACGGACCGCGAACGTCCTTCGCGGCGGCCGGCGGCGGTTCGCTGAAGGCCATCCAGTTGCTGGCACACCTGCGCCGGCACGGTTTGGCATCGGACCTGCGAACCCTGCTGTCGGCCGATACCGTAAGGGCAATCGCGGCGGCGATCGACGGGGCCGGAACGGCCACACCGCTCACGGCGGCGGCTGCCACTGGCGGTACCGTGGCAATGACGCCGATGCAGCACTGGTTCCTGCGTTCGCACCATCGGGACCTCGCCCACCTGAACCACCAGTTGCTTCTTGAAACGTCGACCCGTCTGGAGGTCCAGGAGGTCGCGGCGGCCGTCAAGATGGTCTGGCGGCGGCATGAGGCCCTGCGTCTGCGGTTCGCGCTGCGGGACGGGCAATGGGCGGCGACGCTCGCCCCGCACGAACCGGCGCCGCGGCCCCGCGAAGTCGACCTTCGGGCAACGAAGGGCGATGCCTGGGCTGCCCTGGTGGCGGACGTCGGCGCGCAACAGCGCACCTTCGACCTGGGCCGCGGCCCCCTTTTCCGGAGCGCACTGTACCGCCTGCCCGAGGGAGACGCGCTCCTGTTCAATGCCCACCATCTGGTGGTCGACGCCGTATCCTGGCATTTCCTTCTGGATGATCTGCTGCCGGCGCTCGGGCTCGGCGACGCCGGGCGAAAAACATGCCCGTCCGACGAAGGACTGCCATTCTCGGCCTGGACGGCGCGGCTTGGCGAATGGAGCCGCAGCGAGCTCCTCGAGGGCGAACGGGCGTACTGGCAGGAAATCGCAAAGGCTGACGTTCCACCACTGCCCACGGACCATCCCGCGACCGCTCATGGCTACGGCGACACCGCCGTCGTTGCCGTCGATCTGGGACCGCATGCGGCCTCGCTGCCCGATGCCCGGATCGTCGCCGGGCTGCTGGATGCCCTGGCGACCGCCCTTCATGCCTGGGACGGCCGCCGCGAAGCACGGGTCCAGCTGTCGACGCATGGCCGGCATTCGCCGTTTCCCGGCATCGATCCCAGTCGGACCGTTGGCTGGCTGGCCACCGAGTTCCCCGTCCTCCTCGCCTGTCCCGACGGGGGCGGCACGGCCGCCGAGATCGAGGCGATGCTGGCCTCGGTTCCCTCGGCGGGGCTGGGATGGGGTGCCTTGCGATGGCTGGCTCCCCACCCCATCGACGTGCCCGAGGAGGAAATCGGCCTGAACTTCCTGGGGGTCGTCGACACCATCCGGGCCGACGGTTTCCGTCTCAGTCGGCGGCTGCCCTCTGCCTCGGTCGGCGCCATGGAACGTCGCCCCCTGATCGAGGTCGAAAGCAGCATTTCCGAAGGGCGACTGGGCCTGGCCCTGCGGTATGCCCCGGCCATCCATGAACGGCCGACGGTCGAGACGTTGGCCCGCCGCATCGTCGAGGCCTTCGCCAGGCAAACGCCCCGTACCACCGACGGGAAAGGAGCGTAGCCGCAATCGTCCCTGTCTTTGATCCCGATTTCGAACGTATCGATCTGCGTGCGCCGGCATGTGCTGGCTGGCTGTCATAAGAGAGGTAGTGCAATGTTGCTCGTCAGAACGCTGCTTCCGCTGATCCTGTCCGCCCTGGTCGTCTTGCCGGCCCAGGGCAAGGAGTCGAAGGACGCGATGCCGGCTCCGGCCGGCTTCCCGCCTGCCGTCTGCCCCGCGCCCCCGCCGCCGGCGGCGGCGCCGGCCCATCATTCGGCCAACGCGCAGTCGTATCGTCCCTTTCCCGAGGCCTGGCAGGCTGTCCTGGACGGGGTGGTGCGGAATGACAAGGTGCCGGGCGTCGTCGTCATCGTGAAGTCGCCGTCTTGGGGCGTACGCGTGGGGACCGCCGGCGTCGCCAACCGCATTTCGGGCACGCCGATCTCGCCCGACATGCAGTTTCGCGTCGGCAGCGTCACCAAGCTGGCCCTCGCTCAGGTCATCCTGCAGATGGAACAGGAAGGGCGGCTGCGGCTCACCGATCCGGTGCTCAAACACCTGGGCGACAACGCGCTGGTGAGGGGCATCCCGCACGTCGGAGAGATCACGGTCGGCGACCTGCTGCAGATGAAGTCCGGGCTGCCCAATTATCTCGGCGCGAGCGACATGTTCTTCTCGCCGCAGGTGACGCCGCATCGGCACTTCAGCGTCGACGACCTGGTCCGGCCGCTGAGCACGGCCGGCGGCGCCGAGCCGCTGCCCCCGGACTTCCTTCCCGGGCAGACCTATCCCAATCCTTACTGGCAGACCCTCTACAAGAGCCAGCCGCCAGCGCCGGCCCCCTATCCGTACTGGTTCTACTCGAACTCCAATTACCTGCTCCTCGGGATGATCGCCGAGAAGGTCAGCGGCTTGAAGGCCGACGACGTCATGCGAAAGTACATCGCCGACCGTGGCGGCCTGACGGATACCTATCTGGCAACGGACGAGAGGAACCTGCCGCACATCCATGGCTACGCGAAGTGGGGCGCGATTTCCTATCCCCAGCCGGTGTTCGACGACTGGTGCGACATGACGGCGATCAATCCGAGCATCGCCTGGACCGCGGGAGCGTTGGTTTCGACCCCAGATCG
>JAVEYE010000130.1:0-9690 GCA_034003665.1 Rhodospirillales bacterium
GCTCACGCCGCCTGCCCCTGCGGGATCAGGACGGAAACCCGAAGGCCGCCCGTTTCGCGGTTCTCCAGCCGGATGTCGCCGCCGTGCGAGCGCACGATGGTACGCGCCACCGTCAGGCCAAGGCCGATCCCCCCGGTGTTGCGGTTGCGCGATCCCTCTAGGCGGAAGATCGGCGTGAACACCTTCTCGAAGTCGGCCTCCGGGATCCCAGGACCTTCATCCTCGACTATGATCTCAATATCCGAACCGACGTGACCGGCGCGCACAATGGCGCGCCCGCCGTAACGGGCGGCGTTCTCCACCAGATTGGTCAGGGCGCGGTTGAGCGCCGTCGGCCGGCACGTGCAGGCCAGCCGGCCCTCCCACTCGAAACTGGCGTCCAGTCCAATGTCCGCGGCGTTGTCACAAATCGTGCCGAGGGTCGCTGCCAGATCGACCACCTGGGTGGGCTCGTCGGTGGCCTCGGCGCGGGCGAATTCGAGGGAGGAGGACACCATCGCCTCCATTTCATCGAGGTCCGCCAGCATGCGCTCGCGCGGCTCGCCGCCCTCCAGCATCTCGGCGCGCAATCGCATGCGGGTGATCGGGCTGCGCAGGTCGTGCGAAATGGCCGCCAGCATGCGCGTGCGGTCCTCGACAAAGCGACGGATTCTGTCCTGCATCCGATTGAACGCGGTCACCGCGAAGTGGATTTCCGAGGGGCCGCCTTCCGGCAGTGGCGGCGCGTTGACATCGCGCCCGAGGCGATCGGCAGCCATGGCAAAAGCGGCCAACGGCCGTCCCACCCAGCCGGTGGCCCAGACGCCAAGAACGACGATGGCAACGACCATGACGACGGTGGAAGCAACCATGTGCGGCGACCAGAACCCGACCGCGCGGCGGCCCCCGACCTCGATATTGACCCAGCTCCCGTCGGTGAGGCGGGCGGAGACCTCAAGCGGACTATCTTCGCCAAGGCGGCCAAGAAAATGCTCGCGAAGGCTGGCCATGGTGCGCCCCAAGAGATGATCCGTCGCGGGGCTGCCGGCCCGCCGCACGCCGGTATCGGATGGCAGTCCGGAAATGCCGGCGGCGCCCGGCGCGACGGCCGGTTCAGCGTTCCACGAGACCGCCAGATTGGGACTGCTCAGGAGCCATGCCAACTCCGGCCGCTCATCCTGTGGCGCGCGGTTCAACAGTCTGGCGGCGACTTCGATACGCTCCAGGGAAATACTTTCCTCCATCTCGGCCATTGAATCGCGGCGCTCCCAGGCGAGAAACAACGTGCTGAGGATGTGCGACAGCGTCAGGCCGACGAGGAGGACGATCATCGTTCTCCCGGTAATCGACCCGGGACGGAGAAACTTCATCACTAGCTTCCTGGCTCCTGCAGCTTGGATGACTATCGCAACGCGATAGGTAACACTTGTGCGTCTTCCGATTACATAATTTTACAATTCTTTACACAGCGCGACAGCTTCCCATGCGACAAAACCCGCGGTCACGCCACCTTGTTTGCTCTGCGGGAGACGCCAAATGCGGAAAGAAGGATTCGGAACCCTCGGCCTCGGTCTGCTTATTGCCATGATCGCCGCCGGCCCGGCCCGCGCCGGAGCCAACGACTATCGGTTCGAGCCTGCAATCTCTCATCTCTCGGCGTCGCCGAACGCCTCGATCCGAGTCCGCCTGATCCATGTGCCGACGGGGAAGCCGGTCGCTGATGCCATCCTGCTGCCGGCCCGCCTCGAAATGCCGATGGCGGGGACGGCGCCGATGATCGCCAAGGCGACGCCGAAGGGCGGCGATGGCAAGGGAATCTATGAACTGGTTGCCGACCTGCAGATGAGTGGGACGTGGACACTCAAGCTTTCGGCCAAGGCGCAGGGCGAGACCGAAACCATCACCGGGGCCGTCCCCATTGCCGTCATGACAGCCGAGGATCACAAGACCCACCGCTGACCCCCGGCACATTGCGGATTGGAGGACAGACCATGAGGCGGATGCTGACGGCGTTGGCGATCCTGTTGGCGGGTGCAGGAACGACCGGCGCCCAGACCCACGATCACGCCATTGGAACCAGCGTCGACGAACTCGTCGCGGTGGCGCGCAGCCTGAACCCCGACCTCAAGGTGGCCGCGCTGGAGGCCGCCGCCGCTGCCGCCAAGGTCGAGGGAGCCGGCAGCCTACCCGATCCCAAGATCCAGTTGGAAATCGAGAACTGGCAGCGCAACCAGCCCGGCTACGCCCCCCAGTTGAGCTGGTGGGGAGCCAGCCGAACCCTGAAACTGAGCCAGGAACTGCCGTTCTGGGGCAAACGGGAATTGCGACGCGAGATCGCCGAGGCCGACGCCCGCAAGGCGGCCGTGCTGCGCGCCCAGGTCGAAAACGAGTTGGTGGCCAAGATCAAGGTCGCCTATGCCGAATACCACGCAGCGCACCTGACCATCGACCTTGCCCGCGACCTCAGGGCGCGCGTCGACACCCTGGTCCGCCTGGCCCGGGCCCGCTACGCCCAGGGGCTCGGCAATCAGTCGGAGGTGACGCGCGCCGAGATCGAGAAGGCGACCATGGACGCCGAGATCGCGCGGATGGCCGGCCAGCGCCGGCGCGCCGCAGTGGCCATCAACAGGCTGCTGGCGCGCCCGCTGCAGGCACCGCTGATCGAGGCGCCGGCGCCGCGCCCGCTGCCGTCGGCCGAGGCGCTGGACCTTGCCCAATTGACCGAACGGGCCCAGCGGGCCAACCCCGAAGTGCTGGCCCAGGAGGCTGCCATCGAGGGGGCCGGCAAGGCGGTCGCGCTCGCCGAGAAGGTCTGGTACCCGGACTTCGAGATCGGCATCGGGGCGATGCGCAAGGACAGCGAGCTCGACAGCTATCAGGCCATGATCCAGATGAACATCCCCCTGCAGGGCGGTCTCCGGCGATCCGAGATCGGCGAGGCCAAAGGCTTGGCCGGCGCGGCGCGCACCAAACTGGAATCCCTCCAGATCGAGATCGGCGACGCCATCGCCGAGGCGTGGATCGAGCTGAAGACGGCCCGCGACATCGAGGTGATCATCCGCGAAAGCCAACTGCCGCAGGCGGAAATCGGCTTTCAGTCCTCGGCCAGGGGCTACGAGCTCGGCCGCATCGATTTCGTCGACGTGCTCATGGCCGAACAGCAGCTGTGGACGGCCAACATTTCGCTGATCGGGGTCCTCTTCGATCAGCAGAAGCAGTTGGCCACCATCGAAAAGCTCATAGGAGAAGAATTGTGAACAGGATCGGGTTCGTCGCCATCGGCCTAGGGTTCACCGCCGTCGTCGGCGCCGGCGGCTTCTTGCTGGGGCAACATGCCGCTGAGGGCCACCTGTCGGTGCCGGCCGCCATCGCGGACGCCTCGGCCGCCATCACCCGCCCTTCGGCCGCAACCGACCATGAAGGCCTCGACACCGCCGCCGCCGTGGCAAGCCAGATGGCTGCCGAGCGCGAGATCCTTTACTACCAGCACCCGGACGGCACGGCCGTCTTCTCGCAGGGGCCGGCCAAGGACGAGCAGGGCCGCGATTACGTGGCCGTCTACGCCGACCCCGAGCCGGTCGCGGCCGCCGCCCCGGTCGGCCCGAAGGCGGCGGGGCAGGGCAGGATCCTTTACTACCGCAACCCGATGGGCCTGCCCGACACCTCGCCGGTCCCCAAGAAGGACCCCATGGGCATGGACTACGTGGCGGTCCACGAGGGTGACGACGACGGCGGCAAGACGCTGAAGATCAATCTGGCCAAGGTCCAGAAGCTCGGCGTCAGGACCGAGGAGGCGGCGCTGCGGACGCTGACCCGGCCGATCCGCGCGGTCGGCACCGTCGAGGTCGACGAGCGCCGGCTGACCATCGTGACCACCAAGTTCGAGGGCTTCATTGAGACCCTGCGGGTCAACCAGACCGGCCAGTTGGTCAAGGCCGGCGAGCCCCTGATGGAGATCTACAGCCCCGACCTGCTGCTGGCCCAGCAGGAATATGCCGTGGCGCTCAAGGCCGTGCGTTCGCTTCAGAACGCCGCGCCCGAGGCCCGCGAGTCGGCAAGCTCGCTGGCAGAAGGCGCGCTTTCCAGGCTCAGGAACTGGGACATCGGCAAGGCGCAGATCGCCAGATTACGCGACGGCGGCGAGCCAACCCGCACCCTTACTCTGCATGCGCCGTCGGGCGGCGTGGTGCTTGACAAGCGGGCCGTGCAGGGCATGCGCTTCATGCCGGGCGAGATGCTCTACCAGATCGCCGACCTCTCCACCGTCTGGGTGATCGCCGAGGTGTTCGAGCAGGACCTGGGCCAGGTCAGGCTGGGCCAGAAGGCCGACGTCACGTTTTCCGCCCTGCCCGGCACCGTGACCACCGGCAAGGTCACCTTCATCTATCCGACGCTGAATGCCCAGACCCGCACGGCCAAGGTGCGCATCGAGGTGCCGAACCCGGCGGGAACCCTGAGGCCGGCCCTCTACGGCGCCGTGCAGCTGGCGGCGCCTTTGACCGGCGCCGCGGTCGTCACGGTGCCGGATTCGGCGCTGCTCGATTCCGGCACCCGCCAGGTGGTTCTGGTCGAATTGGGCGAAGGCCATTACGAACCGCGCCCGGTCAAGGTAGGGGCGCGTGCCGACGGCCTGGTCGAGATCCTGGAAGGGGTGGCTGCCGGCGAGCGGGTGGTGGTCAGGGCGAACTTCCTGATCGACGCCGAAAGCAACCTTAAGGCCGCGCTCGAAGGCTTCCAAAGCCGCTGAAGCCCCGCACACGCCGCGCCCAAGAAAAAAAGGGAACCGCCCATGATCGCCGGCCTCATCCGCTGGTCCGCGCGCAACGTCTTCCTGGTGCTGGTCCTGACCGCATTCGTCAGTGGCGCCGGGGTGCTGGCCGTCATGCGGCTGCCGCTGGACGCGTTGCCCGACCTCTCCGACGTCCAGGTGATCCTCTATACCGACTATCCCGGCCAGGCGCCGCAGGTGGTCGAGGACCAGGTGACCTATCCCCTGACCACGGCCATGCTGTCGGTGCCGAACTCCAAGCTGGTGCGCGGCTTCTCGTTCTTCGGAGTCAGCTTCGTCTACATCATCTTCGAGGACGGTACCGATATCTACTGGGCGCGCTCGCGGGTGCTCGAATACCTGAACTTCGCTGCCAAGCGCCTGCCGCCCGGCGTGGCGCCGAGCCTGGGGCCCGACGCCACCGGGGTGGGCTGGGTCTATCAGTACGTGATCGAGGCCAAGGAGCGCACGCTGGCCGAACTGCGCACCATCCAGGACTGGTACCTGCGCTATCAGCTGGCCCAGGCCGAGGGCGTCGCCGAGGTGGCGAGCGTCGGCGGTTTCGTCCAGCAGTACCAGGTGGTGGTCGATCCGCAGCGCCTGCAGGCATACGCGATTCCGCTTTCGGCGGTCACCGGGGCGATCCGCAAGAGCAACATCGACGTCGGCGGCCGGGTGGTCGAGATGGCCGAGACGGAATTCGTGGTGCGCGGCCGCGGCTATCTCAAGGGTGTCGCCGACATCGAGCAGATTGTACTCAAGGTCGAGCGGGGTACGCCCGTGCTGCTGCGCGACGTCGCCCGCGTCGGCCTCGGCCCCGACGAGCGCCGGGGCCTGGCCGAGCTCAACGGCGAGGGCGAGGCGGTCAGCGGCATCATCGTGCAGCGCTTCGGCCAGAACGCCCTGGCCGTCATCGACAGCGTCAAGGAGAAGCTGGCCGAGATCGCCCCCGGCCTGCCCGAGGGGGTCAGCATCAGGGCCGTCTACGACCGCTCCGAACTGATCCTGCGGGCCATCGACACGCTGAAGGTGACGCTGCTCGAGGAGAGCCTGATCGTCGCCCTGGTCTGCTTCTTCTTCCTGCTGCACGTGCGCTCGGCCCTGGTCGCCATCCTCATGCTGCCGGTCGGCGTCTTGATCGCCATCTCGGTGATGGAGCGCCTCGGCATGACGTCCAACATCATGAGCCTGGGCGGCATCGCCATTGCCATCGGCGCCATGGTCGACGCCGCCATCGTCATGATCGAGAACGCCCACAAGCACATCGAACGCCTGAAGCCGGGGGAAAGCCGCGCCCAGGCGGTGATCGACGCCGCCGTCGAGGTCGGGCCGTCGCTGTTCTTCGGGCTGCTCATCATCACCGTGTCGTTCCTGCCGGTGTTCACGCTGGAATCCCAGGAGGGGCGGCTGTTCAAGCCGTTGGCCTTCACCAAGACCTTCGCCATGGCGGGGGCGGCGCTGCTGTCGGTGACGCTGGTGCCGGTGCTGATGATGCTGTTCATCCGCGGCCGCATCGTTTCCGAACGCAAAAATCCCATCAACCGCTTCCTCATCTGGATCTATCGGCCGGCCATCAAGGGCGTGCTCAGGGCCAAGACCCTGACCATCCTCCTGGCCCTCGTCGTGCTGGGCGCTTCCTGGTATCCGCTGAGCCGCCTGGGCTCGGAGTTCATGCCGAGCCTGAACGAGGGCACCATCCTCTACATGCCGACCACGCTGCCCGGCCTTTCCATCACCAAGGCGGCGGAGCTTCTGCAACTCCAGGACCGCATCATCAAAAGCTTCCCCGAAGTCGATTCCGTGCTGGGCAAGGCCGGCCGCGCCGCCACCGCCACCGATCCGGCGCCGACCGAGATGTTCGAGACAGTGATCACGCTCAAGCCGGAAGCCGACTGGCGCCCCGGCATGACCACCGAAAAATTGATCGCCGAGATGGATCAGGCGCTCCAGATGCCCGGCGTGTCGAACGCCTGGACCATGCCGCTGCGCGCCCGAATCGACATGCTCTCGACCGGCATCCGCACGCCCATCGGCATCAAGGTGTTCGGCACCGATCTGGATGAAATGGAAAAGCTGGCCCGCCAGATCGAGACGGTGGTGCGCCGGGTGCCCGGCACCACGTCGGCCTATGCCGAGCGGATCGGCGGCGGCTATTACCTCGACATCCAACCCGACCGCGCCCAGCTGGCCCGCTATGGGCTGACCATCGACGACATGCAGGAGGTCATCCTGACCGCCCTGGGCGGCGAGACCGTGACCACCACGGTCGAGGGCCGCGAACGGTTTACGGTGAATGTCCGCTATCCGCGCGAATTCCGCAGCGACCCCCAGGCCATCGCCCAGCGGGTGCTGGTCCACACCATGGACGGCACGCCGATCCCCTTGGGCCAGTTGGCCAAGGTGAGCCTGGCCAAGGGGCCGGCCGGCATCCGCACCGAGAATGCGCTGCTGTCGGCCTACATCTACGTCGACATCCGCGACCGAGATATCGGCGGCTACGTCGCCGATGCAAGGAAGGCCGTGCAGGACCAGGTCAGGATGCCGACAGGGTACTTCGTCACCTGGTCGGGGCAGTTCGAGTACATGGAACGGGCCATCGAGAAGCTGAAGGTCGTGGTGCCCGTCACCATCGCCATCATCTTCCTGCTGCTGTTCCTCAATTTCCGGCGCGTGACCGAGACGCTGATCGTCATGCTCTCCCTGCCTTTCGCGCTGGTCGGCGGCCTCTGGCTGCAGTGGTATCTCGGCTTCAACATGAGCGTCGCCGTGGCGGTCGGCTACATCGCGCTGGCCGGAGTGGCCGCCGAAACCGGCGTCGTCATGCTGATCTACCTCGACCACGCGCTCAAGGAAGGGATCAATCGGCGAAAGGCCGCGGGCGAGAGATTCACCCGGTCCGACCTCTATGCGGCAATCATGGAAGGCGCGGTGGAAAGGGTGCGCCCGAAGATGATGACGGTGGTCGCCATCATGGCCGGCCTGCTGCCGATCATGTGGAGCACCGGAACCGGTTCCGAGGTGATGCGCCGCATCGCCATGCCGATGGTCGGCGGCATGGTGTCCTCGACCGTGCTGACGCTGATCGTCATCCCGGCCATCTACGCGCTGATCAAGCAGGTCGGCTTGCCACGCACCGCCGTTGCTACCGGCGTCGTGGGAGCGTGCAGTGTTGCCGCAACCCCAGCCCAGGAGGAAGCAAGATGAAAAGAAAGATGGCTCTGGCCCTGACCGCGGTGTTCGTCGGTGCGGCGGCCGTTGCCGGCTACGCGGTGTTGCGTCCGCAACCCGCGGCGGCCCGCGAGATTGTCGTTTACGCCAGCCCCGATTGCGGGTGCTGCCATGGATGGGTCTCCTACCTGCGGCGGCACGACTTCGGCGTCGTCGTCAAGCTGGAGGAAGATGTTTACCCGACCAAGGACAGGCTTGCCGTGCCCGACGACCTGCGTTCCTGCCATACGGCCGAGATCGAAGGCTATGTCGTCGAGGGCCATGTGCCGCTGGAGGCCATCGAGAAGCTGCTCCGGGACCGGCCCAAGATCGCCGGCATCGCCTCACCCGGCATGCCCTCGGGCGCGCCCGGCATGGACGGGCCCAAAGAGCCGAACCCCATCGTCGGTTTCGGCGGGGGTGAGCCGACGCAGTGGGGTGTTTACTGACAGCGACGACAAGGCGGAAGAAGGCACCACCCTCTCATCCTGCCGCTATTTGGGGAGATTGGCGAAGGTTGCCTTCCGGCGGCCGGGATCGTCTCTGTCGTCAAAGCGGCACTTCTGGTCATCGACGGCCGCTGCCGATCACCGACTGTATGCGCGGGAAGCCGCGGCAGCCGTCCGACCGTTGGTCAGGTGGCTGCTGCGGTTTCAGGCCAGATCCTTCTTGCGACGGAAGAACTCGTCGCGGTCGATGTGGCCGCTGGCATATTCCTGGCCAAGGATTGTCAGCGCGGCCTGGTGGGCCGGGCTGCGTCGCCACTCGCGGACCAAGTGAATCAGAGCGAACGCGATGAGGACGAGGAACAGCAGCCACAGGATGCCGTGAAAACCCATGAACCACGGCCAGCCGCCGCCGTCCCAACCCATCATGTTCCAGTGATTGAAGCCGTTGTTCCACATGGATGATCTCCTGGAGGCGGGGAAGACGCGTAGGCGGCCGCCCGGGGAGCGTGCGGGATGCGCTTACCGCACGGGACGCATGAAGCCGGACTTGGCGTCGATCTCCAGCTTTTCCACCAGAGAGTTGTCGAGCGTGACGATCTCGGCGGTAAAGGCGGCGTCACCCTTGGCCTCGACCTTGCCGACCTTGAGGCGGTCGTTGCCCATCCAGGTCAGACGTTGCTGGACGACTTTCCGGGCGTCGTCGAGGGTCAGCGGTTCGGCGGTGGCGGCGGCCAGTCCGGGACAGGGAACATCGGCTCCGGCGGCGCCCATCATGGCGGGCCCCATGCCTCCGCCCATCATCATGCCCATCATCCCGGCGCCGGGACCATTCCCGCTCATCATGCCGGGGCCGTAGCCACCGCCCATCATGCCGGGACCCCAGCCGGGGCGGGCCGGGCCGTCGGCGGAATCGGCCAGGGTGACAGTGGCGCCCAGGGCGGTGAGGCCGAGGGTGGCGACGGTAGCCAATGCGATCAGGGAGCGTTTCATGGTTCGTGGCCTTTCTTTCTTCCAGAGGATGACGTTGCCCCTGATGTAGTCGAGGCCTGTAACCCAAGTGTGTCGGCAAAGGCCCATTTTGGTAACAAGGTTTGCCGGCGCCGGCCATTGCCACACTTTGTCACATTTTTTTGGCGGACGGCGGCGGGGCCGCCCCTATAATCCCCCTTCATGAGCGAAACGCCTCACATCCTGGTTGTTGACGACAACCGCGAGATTCGCGACCTGTTGGCCAAGTTCATGGCCAAGCACGAATTCCGCGTCACCACCGCCGAGGACGGCAAGGCC
>JAVEYE010000131.1:0-9661 GCA_034003665.1 Rhodospirillales bacterium
GACGCATCGTCGAGCATTCACCAGCCGCCTCGCTGTTTGGCGCCCCCCTGCACCCCTACACCCTGGGTCTCCTCCATGCCCTGCCGCGCATCGATCGCCGCCTGGGCAAATTGCCCATCATGCGGGGCGGTGTCCCGGATCCTTGCACCCTCCCCCGCGGCTGCCGCTACTCGGACCGCTGCCCCGAGGTCGAGAACATGTGCCGGACCCGAGAACCCGTCCTGAACGGCGCCGGTGCCGGACGCTGGGTCGCCTGCCTGAAGGTGGCGCCATGACCGGCGGACCGCTGATCGAAGCCCGGAGCCTCGTCAAGGCGTTTCCGCTGGGACGCCGCCGCCTGTTTGGCCGCCATGTGGAGCGTTTGCGGGCGGTCGATGGCGTCGACCTGGGTCTGGAACCCGGCGAGGCCCTGGCGCTGGTCGGCGAGAGCGGTTGCGGCAAGACGACGCTGGCCCGCCTGCTCGCCCTGATGACAAGGCCCGACGCCGGCACCGTGCGTTTCGAAGGCCTCGACGTCACCGGACTCGACGGCCGGGCCCTGAAGCCGATGCGCCGGCGCGTCCAGGTGGTCTACCAGGATCCTTACGAGTCGCTGAACCCCCGCCTGACCGTCGGCTCGATCATCGGCGAACCGCTGGCCATCCACCGATTCGGCAATGCCGAGGAGCGCCGCCGCCGGGTGACCGAGGTGATCGCCGCCGTCGGACTGGACGGTATCGACGTGGACGCCTACCCGCACCAGTTCAGCGGCGGCCAACGGCAGCGCATCGCCATTGCCCGCGCCCTCGTTGTGGAACCCAGCCTGATCATCGCCGACGAGCCGGTTTCGGCGCTCGACGTTTCCATCCGTGGACAGATCCTCAACCTGCTGGCCGACATTAAGCACCGGCACCGTCTCGCGCTTCTGCTGATCAGCCATGATCTTGCTGTGGTTCGCCAGGTTGCCGACCGCGTCGCCGTCATGTATCTGGGCCGCATCGTCGAGGAGGCTCCGACCGAGAAGCTGTTCGACAATCCTCGCCATCCCTACACGCGGGCGCTGCTGGCGGCGGTGCCCGTGGTTGGGCGCGGCAAGCGGCGACCGGGGGCGTCCGGCGTCCTCGAAGGCGAGGTGCCGCGGACGACCCGAGCGGTGGCCGGTTGCCCCTTCAACCCGCGTTGCCGGGTAACACGGGCGGCCTGCTTCCACACTCCGCCGACGTTGGAGCCGGCTTTCGGCGACGAGAGCCACCGCGCGGCCTGCCACCTGAGAGACGAGAGGTGGTGATGGCCCGTTTTCTGCTCCATCGCCTGTGGCAATCGCTGGTCGTGCTGGCGCTCATGTCCTTTGTCATCTATGGGTTGATGGGTCTGATGCCGGGCGATCCCATCGACGTCATGATCAGTTCCAACCCCCATGTCACCTCGGAAGACGCGGCGCGCCTGCGCGCGCTCTATGGCCTCGACAAGCCGGTTGTCGAACGCTACGGCAATTGGCTCCAGGCGGCATTGACGGGCGATTTCGGCTATTCACGCACCTACGCGCGGTCGGTTCCGGAGGTGTTGGGCCCGGCGTTGGCCAACACCCTTTTGCTGTTGGGTTCAACCCTCTTCCTGTCCATTGTCTTCGCCCTGCCGATCGGCATCCTGGCCGCGTCGCATCCCTATTCGCGTTTCGACTACACCGTCAACCTGCTGGCCTTCGCCGGCATCTCGGTGCCGGTCTTCTGGCTGGGGCTGCTTCTCATCATGGTGTTCGCCGTGGTGCTCGGCGTGCTGCCGGCCGGCGGCACCGGGGCGATCGGGGATGCCGGGTGGTGGGAACGCCTGCGCCACTTGGTGCTTCCTGTAGCCACCCTGACCTTGGCCACCGTCGGCGGCCACACCCGCTACGTCCGCTCGGCGATGATGGAGGTACTGCGCCAGGACTACATCCGAACGGCGTGGGCCAAGGGCGTCGGGCGTCGGCGGGTACTTTTTCGCCACGCGCTGCGCAACGCCCTCATCCCGGTGGTCACCGTGCTGGCCCTCGACCTCGGATTCCTCTTCTCCGGCGCCCTCGTGACCGAAACCATCTTCGCCTATCCCGGCATGGGCAAGATGATCTTCGACGCCATCATGGGCAACGACTTCAACCTGGCTCTCGTGGCCCTGCTGTTCGCCACCCTGCTGACGCTGGTCGGCAACCTGCTGGCCGATGTTGCCTATGTTTGGTTGGACCCGAGGATCTCGTTGCGATGACGGCGGCTGTACCCGCGCGCAGCCCGCTGGGTCTTGCGATGACCCGCTTCCGCCGACATCGCTTGGCGGCGGCCAGCCTCGCCCTCCTCCTTTCCCTGGCGCTGTCGGCCGCGGCGGCGCCTTTGGTTGCCTGGATGCTTGGGGTCGACGGCGGTACGGTGGACCTGATGGCGCGTTTCGCCGGCCCCTCCGCCACCCATCCGTTAGGCACAGACGAACTCGGCCGTGACGTGCTGGTCCGCCTACTTTACGGCGGGCGGGTCTCACTCACGGTCGGTGTTGCCGCGGCACTGGCTTCGGCGCTCATCGGAACCGCCGTCGGCCTTCTCGCCGGCTATTTCGGCGGCCGTCTCGATGCACTGCTCATGCGGCTGACCGACGGCATTATCGCGCTTCCGCTATTGCCGCTGCTGATCGTCCTCGCGGCGCTCGATCTGGGCAAGCTGGGTCTGCCCCAGGGGCTGGTTGCCTCGGAAAAGGTCAACCTCTATCGCATCATCGTCATCGTCGCCCTGGTCGGCTGGACCACGGTGGCCCGCCTGGTGCGGGGCGCCACGCTTGCCCTGCGCGAACGCGATTTCGTGCAAGCGGCCATCGCCCAGGGCGCCGGACCGTCGCGGGTCATGGGCATCCACATTCTGCCCAATCTGGCTTCGCCGATCATCGTCGCCACCACGCTGGCGGCCGGCAACGTCATTCTGCTGGAATCCGTCCTGAGCTTTCTCGGTCTCGGCATCCAGCCGCCGACGCCGAGCTGGGGCAACCTGCTCACCAACGCCCAGGAGTTGATCTGGTCGGCGCCGGCGCTGGCTTTCTATCCCGGCATCCTTATCTTTCTCACGGTCATCGCCCTCAATTTTCTGGGCGACGGCCTGCAGGATGCCCTCGACCCCAAGGCGGCCCCCTCTTGAACGGACGCCGGCGGCCTTCCGGGCGGTAGTTAGGCACCCGCAAATCCGCTATGCTGCAGGACCTCCGCGGTCGTCTGGCCAGGCGGAACGTAGGAATGTGCGATGACGGATGAAACTCTTCCGATCGGCAGGTTCAAGCTCTACCCGGTCATCCTGTCCGGTGGCGCCGGGTCACGCCTTTGGCCGTTGTCGCGCCGGGCCTTTCCCAAGCAGTTCCTGGCCCTCGCGTCGGAGCGAAGCATGCTACAGGAGACGGCGTTGCGCGTCGCCGGGGCCGAGTTTGGCGCACCGACGGTGGTGTGCAACGACGGGCACCGATTCATCGTGGCCGAACATCTTCGCGAAATCGGCATTACGCCGCGAGCCATCCTGCTGGAGCCGGTCGGGCGCAACACGGCGCCGGCCGTCGCCGTCGCCGCCCTGTCGCTCGCCCGCGACGATCCCGAGGCGATCATGCTGGTGCTGCCTTCTGACCACGTGGTGCGCGATGTTGCCGCCTTCCGGGCGGCCGCTGCGACGGCCGCCGCCGCCGCCGCCCGCGGCGCCCTGGTGACCTTCGGCATTCCGGCCGAGAGGCCCGAGACCGGCTACGGTTACATCCGCCGCGGAACGCCCTTCGAGGGCGTCGGCGGCTGCTTCCACGTCGCGCGGTTCGTGGAAAAGCCGGACGCCGCAACCGCCGAGTCCTATCTGGCCGAAGGGGGCTACGACTGGAATAGCGGCATGTTCGTCTTTCGGGCGGCGAGCTACCTGACCGAACTGGAGCGTCTGAAGCCCGATTTAGCGGCAAGTTGCCGCGTGGCGCTTCAGGCCGGCCGGGCCGATCTTGATTTCGTCAGACTGGCCGCATCGGCCTTTGAGGGTTGCGAGAGCATCTCCATAGATTACGCCGTGATGGAGCGGTGCCGCACCGCTGCGGTGGTTCCGGCGGAGATGGGCTGGAATGATGTGGGATCATGGGGAGCCCTGTGGGATATCGGAGAAAAAAATAGCGATAATAATGTATGTTACGGCAATGTTTTAATTGATAACGTCAACAACTCCTACGTTCGCTCCAGCGGTCCCTTGACCGCGGTTCTGGGCCTTGAGGGAGTCGTCGTCGTGGTTGCCGACGACGTCGTCCTGGTTGCCTCGCGAGACCATGTCCAGGACGTCAAGAATCTCGTCAAGACGCTGGAGGCGACGGGACGCGTGGAGCATCTTTTCCATTCCACCCGATATCGCCCGTGGGGCCGTCACCAAGTGGTCGAGCGCGGCGAGACATTCCAGATCAGGCGGATCACCATCAGGCCTGGGGGTTCGCTCAGCCTTCAGCGGCACCGCCATCGCTCGGAACATTGGGTCGTTCTTGCCGGAACGGCCAGGGTGACCCGTGGCGAAGAGGTTTTTACCATCGTCGAGAACGAGTCGACCTATATTCCGCCGGGCGTCATGCATCGGCTGGAAAACCCGGGGCCTGAAAGCCTCCACATGATTGAGGTGCAGTGCGGCGATCCCCTCGACGAAAGCGATGTCGAACGCCCCGACCATACCACCGGCAGAGACTGATTTTGATTGGGATTGGTTGTGGATAACCTTGTGGAAGGCTCCCGCATATCGTGATCCGTTTGGTGATCACTTTTCCCCATCAATGCGTTAGCGACCGCCAACAACTTATCCACAGGTCGGGGTTGGCGCTCTTAGGTTTACTCTCCGCGACCGTGAAAAAACGCTGGAAAACGGCCGCGTTCCCCCCACATAGAATAAATCCCAACGAAGGGGTTGTTCCGGACAGTCGATGGCACGAGGCGACGCCGGAACGGTCGAACGAAAATACTGGCGGGGATTTCATCTTTGACGCGGATGTACGGCTTGGCGCGTGCGCCGGAACTCGACCGGCCCGGCTTGACATGGTTCAATGTCCAGACCCCTTTCCGTCTTGTCGATCTGCGTGGCCGCCTGGTCATCCTGGATTTCTGGACGTTCTGCTGCATCAACTGCCTGCACGTCGTTCCGACGCTGCGGCGGTTGGAGGAACGCTTCGCCGATGAACTCGTCGTCATCGGCGTGCATTCGCCCAAATTCACGGCCGAGCAGGACCCCGACAATCTACGTCATGCCATTGCCCGCTGCGGCATCCGCCATCCGGTGATCCAGGACCGCGACATGATCCTGTGGGAGGCCTACTGCGTGAAGGCCTGGCCGACGCTCGTCTTCGTCGGCCCGGACGGTCGCATCTTCGGCGACATGACCGGCGAGCCAGATTCCGATCGGCTGCTATCGGGCGTCGGCGCCATGCTGGGCGGCTGGCGGGAACAGGGCCTGATCGCCCCTGCCCCGCTTCCTTTGCGGCCGGTAGAAGAGACCGGCGGCGCGCTCCGGTTCCCCGGAAAGATAAAGCCGCTTCGCCAGGCCGACGGGAGCAGGCATTGGGCCATTGCCGACAGCGGCCATCACCAGATCGTTCTCTTTGACGACGATGGGGCCGAACTTCGCCGTTTCGGCTCCGGCCTGCCGGGATTCATGGACTGCGAGGCCGAAACAAGCCGTTTCAACTCGCCGCAGGGGGTGATCTGCCGGGAGGATGCCATTTTTGTCGCCGATACCGGCAACCATGCCATCCGGCGCATCGATCTTGCCACCGGCCGGACGACGACGTTGGCCGGTACCGGTCGGCGCGGCTGCGCGCTGAAGAAGGGCAGCACACCGGCGGCGGAAGTCGAACTGGCTTCGGTTTGGGACCTTGAACTGGCTGGGGATCGGCTGTTTTTTGCAAACAGTGGCACCCATCAGCTGGGAGAACTGGACCTCCTCACCTTTACCGTGCGACCGCTGGCCGGCTCCAGCGCCGAGGACATTGAAGACGGCCCCGCGCTCGAGGCACGCCTCGCGCAGCCCAGCGGCCTGGCCTGCGACGGCGATGCCGGCATGCTCTATTTTACGGACAGTGAAACCTCGGCGGTCCGCCGTCTGTCGCTCAATGGGACTCCGGCGGTTGAAACTCTGGTCGGAGCCGGTCTGTTCGAGTTCGGGGACGCCAACGGGCCCTTCGAACAGGCGCGATTCCAACATCCGCTGGGCCTGACGTGGCAGGACGGCCGGGTAATCGTCGCCGACAGCTATAACGGTCGGCTCAGGGTTCTTGATCTTGATCATCGCGAGGTCCTGGACGTCGATGAAAGGGGGTTCAATTGTGCCGATGACACGCCCCTGCCTGCCGGCGAGCCGGCCGGTGTCGTCGCTGCCGGACCTGGACGATTGCTGATGACCGACACCAACAATCACCGAGTGTTGGAGGTGTTGACGGATGAAAGGGTGTTGAGAACCTGGGCGCGCTAACCTAACTGATGGAGCGAAATATTAGCCGGTCACTGGGCAGGTTTCCTTGCCGCGGCGGGTTTCGTGAGGGTAGACTCCGCGGCTGGCGTTCCCGAAGGATACTAAAATGGATTACGAGCAGTTTTTTGCTTCCAAGATCGACGACCTGAAATCGGAAGGCCGGTATCGCATTTTTGCCGACCTCGAGCGCCACGCCGGCGCATTTCCCCGCTCCACCTATTACGCCGAAAACGGCAGTGTGAAGGAGATCACCGTATGGTGCTCCAACGACTACATGGGTATGGGGCAGCATCCCGATACTCTGGCTGCCATGCACGAAGCGATCGACCGCTGCGGCGCCGGAGCCGGCGGCACCCGCAACATTTCGGGGACCAATCATTATCACGTCCTGCTCGAGAAGGAACTGGCCGACCTGCATGACAAGGAGGCGGCCCTGGCCTTCGGCTCCGGCTGGATGGCCAACGAGACGACCCTGCGTACGCTGGGCACGATGATTCCCGAATGCGTGATCATTTCGGACGCCAAGAATCACAACTCGATGATCGAGGGAATCCGACACTCGAAGGCCGCCAAGAAGATCTTCCGGCATAACGACGTCAAGGATCTGGAGCGCATTCTGAGCGAACTGCCGCGCCAGACGCCGAAGCTGGTGGCCTTTGAATCGGTCTATTCGATGGACGGCGACATCGCGCCGATTTCCGACATCGTGGACGTTTCCGAAGAATACGGCGCCATGACCTATCTTGACGAGGTTCACGCTGTCGGCATGTACGGCCGACGCGGCGGCGGTGTTGCCGAGCGGGATGGCCAGATGGGGCGCATTACGATCATCCAGGGCACCTTGGCCAAGGCCTTCGGGGTAGTCGGCGGCTATATCGCCGGATCGGCGGCGATGTGCGATTTCATCCGCTCCTATGGCTCCGGCTTCATTTTCTCGACCTCGATGCCGCCGGCGGTGGCGGCGGGCGCCCTGGCCAGCATTCGCCATCTCAAGAACCACAACGAGCTGCGCGAAAAGCACCAGGAGCGGGCCTCCACCCTGAAGCGCCGCCTGACCCAGGCCGGCTTCCCTGTGATGCCGTCGGTCAGCCACATCGTGCCGCTGTTCGTCGGTGATCCGGTGGCCTGCCGGCAGGCCAGCAAGGAACTGCTGGAGCGCCACGACATTTATGTCCAGGCCATCAACTTCCCGACGGTCGAGCGTGGCACCGAGCGGCTGCGGATCACACCGACGCCGCTGCATGCCGACGCCGACATGGATCACTTGGTATCGGCGCTCGGGGATGTATGGACCCGCCTTGGCCTGAAGGCGGCGGCCTGAATCATTCTCTTTCAGATGAACCGTTTGCGCGGCGGACCCCGACCGGAGTCCGCCGCGTCGCATTCGGCCTTCCGCAGCGCCTTGCCCTGCCGTCGGAATGGATCTAAACAGAAAGGGACCGGCTAAAGGGAGGCTAGCGGATGCTTAAGTCGCTCCATATCGATCCGGGCAAGTGCACAAATTGCTTCCTGTGCGAGTTGGCCTGCTCGTTCGAGCACGAAGGCCTGTTCAACCCGACAAAATCGCGCATCAAGGTTTTCACCTTCCACGAGCAGGGGCGTTATGTGCCCTACACCTGTACGCAATGCGCCGAGGCATGGTGCATGGCTGCCTGCCCGGTCGACGCCATTTCGGTCGACCACGCGACCGGCGCCAAGGTGGTCTCGAACGATCTTTGCGTCGGGTGCAAGGTGTGCACCATCGCCTGCCCGTTCGGCACCGTGAACTACAACCACGACACCGGCAAGGTCATCAAGTGCGACCTGTGTGGCGGTGAGCCGGCCTGCGCGGCGATCTGTCCAACCGGGGCCATCACCTATGTCGATGCCGACTGGACAGGTTACGACAAGATGCGCCGCTGGGCCGGCAAGACCGATGCCGGCTCCCAGGCCCGCGCCTAAAATCGGGGAGAATGACCCATGTCCTGGCAAGGAAAGATCCTCCGAGTCGATCTCAGCAAGGGAACCTGCAAAGCCGAGCCGCTCAATATGGAGTGGGCCCGGAAGTACCTGGGCCAGCGGGGCCTCGCCAGCAAGTACCTGGCCGAGGAAGTTGATCCGAAGACCGACGCCTTGAGTCCCGAAAACAAGATGATTTTCGCCACCGGGCCGTTGACCGGCACCGCCGTTTCCACGGGCGGCCGCTGGTCGGTGGTCACCAAGGGGGCATTGACCAACGCCATAGCCGATTCCAACTCGGGCGGCTATTTTGGGGCCGAGCTTAAGCTGGCCGGCTGGGACATGGTGATTTTCGAGGGCAAGGCACCCCGACCGGTCTACCTTTACATTGAAGACGAGCGGGCGGAGCTGCTTCCGGCCGATGCACTGTGGGGCCGCACGGTGTGGGAGGTCGAACCGGCCATCCGTGAAAAACACGGCGATCCGATGCTCAAGATCGCCTCCATCGGCCGCGCCGGCGAGGCGGGTGTCATGTACGCCTGCATCATGAACGATATGGACCGCGCGGCCGGCCGCTCTGGCGTCGGCGCCGTCATGGGCTCGAAGAACCTGAAGGCGGTGGCGGTTCGCGGCACTACCGGTGTCCGCGTTCGCGATGCCAAGGCCTTCATTCAGGCCGTGGCCAAGGCGCGCGCCAAGCTGGATCCCTCGCCGGTCCGCAAATCGTTCACGAAGTACGGCACCATGGCGATGATGGACACCGCCAATCGTCACGGTGTGCTGCCGACGCACAACTGCCGCGAGGTGCAGTTCGACGACGTGGATAAGGTCAATGTCGCCACCATGACGCGACTGCGCGTTTCAGACGGCAAGCCCAACCTGATCGGCAACAAGGGCTGCTTCGCCTGCTCCATCGCGTGCGGCCGGGTGTCGAAGATCGATCCCAGCCATTTCTCCGTTCAGGGCAAGCCCAAGTATCTGGGCGCCCAGGGCGGCCTGGAGTACGAGGCGGCGTTCGCTTTCGGGCCGATGGCAGGGGTCGCTGATCTCGAGGCCCTCACCTATACCAACTACATCTGCAACGAGGACGGGATGGACCCCATCTCGTTCGGCACGACGGTGGCGGCCGCCATGGAGCTTTATGACATCGGCGCCGTCAGCGAGAAGGAAACGGGTGGACTCGCCCATCCCTTCGGTTCGGCCGAGGCGTTGGTGGCTTTGGTCGAGTTGACCGCCCGAGGCGAGGGATTCGGCAAGGATATCGGGCTTGGCGC
>JAVEYE010000132.1:0-9579 GCA_034003665.1 Rhodospirillales bacterium
TTTCGCCCGCCCGATAGTGCCGGACAGCCGCCCAATCCAGCACCGACTCGATTCGGCCCCGCACGCGGCTTGCGGTCTCGGTCTTGGTGGTCCAGATGGGCTCCAGGACCTTCATCACCAGGCCCGTGTCGACCGCCGACACCGGCAATTCACCAATGACCGGGAAGGCATAGGTTGTCAGGGTCGATGTCCATTGCGCGGCATGCTTGGCGTTTTGCCATCCCGCCTCGTGCGCCTTGATGTAGGCCTCGGCGCACTGCTTAAAAGTCATGGCCTTGGCAAGCTCAGCCAGCGCAGCCAGCTTCGCGGACTTGCGTGCCTCTATGGGGTCGACGCCATCGCGCACGAGTTTTCGGGCATCCGCGGCCTTGTCTCGGGCCTCGGCCAGGGTCACGTTCCTGTCACCGGCCGGGCCCAGGCCCATGTCGCGGCGCCTGCCGGCGAGCATGAAGCGAAAGATCCAGGTCTTCGCCTTCGCTTCGGTCACCTGGAGGTAAAGGCCATCGCCATCACCGTACAGGCCGGGCTTGCTCATGTTGCGCACGCCAACCGCCGTCAGCTTTTCCTTCTTCCGAGCCATGGCATCATTGCTCTACACCCACCATTCTACCCATCATAGACGAGTGGATGGACGCGAACAAGGGCAAACGGACCCGAACGAGAGCGGACCATAAACCCTTTGATTTCCTGCGATTTTATGAATATCTGCGGACGACAACGAACTCAGCAGAACGATAAAGTGGCGGAGGGGGTGGGATTCGAACCCACGGTACCCGTAAGGGTACAACGGTTTTCGAGACCGTCCCAATCGACCACTCTGGCACCCCTCCGCAAACAGGGTTCCATGCTCACCTCGGCAGAGGGTGGCCGGCACGGGGCGCGGAGATTAGCCGACGGCGCGCCGCCCCGCAAGCACCTAACGCGCCGCCGGGAACGACGGAATCGGCCCGGAGGCGAAAAAGCCCCGGCCAACCCCGCCGATGATCGTTGACATCGGGGGTTTTGCGGCTATATTGCCGCCTCTTTTCGCGGGCCTCGCGGCAGCGCGGGCGCTCGTGTTCGTGATGAACGCAGTGGGGCGAAGATGTTCGCAGTCATCAAGACCGGCGGAAAACAGTACAAGGTATCCAAGGACGACGTTCTGGCCGTCGAAACGCTGGAGGGTGCGCCCGGCGACCTGATCCAGGTCGGCGACGTGTTGATGCTTGGCGAAGAAGGCCAGGAGCCGACGGTGGGTGCGCCGACGGTCGAGAAGGCCGCGGTATTCGCCGAGGTCCTGGACCAGACTCGGGGCGAGAAGATCATCGTCTTCAAGAAGCAGCGCCGGCAGAATCACCGCCGCAAGATCGGCCATCGCCAGAACCTGACGGTGGTGCGAATCGAGGCAATCAGCCCGACCGGCGAAAAGCCGGCCTTCGAGGCGAAGGCCAAAGTGGCGAAGCCGAAGGTTGAAAAGGTCGAGGACGACGGCGACGCCCCGGTGAAGACGAAGGCCAAGGCGGCGCCGAAGGCGAAGGCCGCGGCCAAGCCGAAGGCCAAGAGCGAATCCAAACCCAAGGCGGCAAAGTCGGGCGCGACGGCCAAGGCCGGCGCCAAGAAACCCGCCAAGTCGAAGGAGTAACCGGCAATGGCGCATAAGAAAGCAGGCGGCAGTTCCCGCAACGGGCGCGACAGCGCCGGCCGGCGCTTGGGCGTCAAGCATTTCGGTGACGAACTGGTCGTCCCCGGCAACATCATCGTTCGCCAGCGCGGAACCAAGTTCCATCCGGGCGACAACGTCGGCATGGGCCGCGACCATACGCTGTTCGCCAAGGTCGAGGGCAAGGTGAAGTTCCGCCACAAGGCGGAAGGCCGCACCTACGTGGTGGTGGAGCCGTCGGAAGCCTGAGGGGCCCTGGCCATTCGCTGAGAAAAGCGGGGGAATGGCCAGCCATTCCCCCTTTTTGATTCAGGGGTCGTCTAGCGGTTTTCGGGGGCCGGGGGATGAAGTTTCTCGACGAGGCCAAGATCTTCGTGAAAAGCGGAGACGGCGGTGACGGCTGCGTGTCGTTCCGCCGCGAGAAGTTCATCGAGTTCGGCGGCCCCAACGGCGGTGACGGCGGACGCGGCGGCGACGTCATCGTCGAATGCGCCGACGGCCTCAACACCTTGATCGATTTCCGCTACCGCCAGCACTTCAAGGCCGAGCGCGGCCAGCACGGCATGGGCCGCGACCGCAGCGGGGCCGGCGGCAAGGACGTCGTCATCCGGGTGCCGGTCGGCACCCAGGTCCTCGACGAGGACAAGGAGACCGTGCTGCTCGACATGACCGAGATCGGCCAGCGCGCCTTCCTGGCGCGGGGCGGCGACGGCGGCCGCGGCAATACCCACTTCAAGTCGTCGACCAACCAGGCGCCGCGCCGCGCCGACCCCGGCTGGCCCGGCCAGGAGCGCTGGGTCTGGCTGCGCCTCAAGCTGATCGCCGACGCCGGGCTGGTGGGCCTACCCAACGCCGGCAAATCGACCTTCCTGGCCGCCGTATCGCGCGCCAGGCCCAAGATCGCCGATTACCCCTTCACCACGCTGCACCCGCAGCTGGGCGTCGTCTACGTCGACGGCGGCGAGTTCGTGCTGGCCGACATTCCCGGCCTGATCGAGGGCGCGCACGAGGGGGCCGGCCTGGGCGACCGCTTCCTGGGCCACGTCGAGCGCTGCGGCGTGCTGCTGCATCTGGTCGACGGCACGGCCGAAGACGTCGCCGGCGCCTATAGGGCGATCCGCAACGAGCTTGCCGCCTATGGCGGCGGCCTGGCCGAAAAGCCCGAGGTGACGGCGCTCAACAAGTGCGACGCGCTGACCGCCGAGGCCATCGTCGAGAAGCAGGCGGCGCTCGCCGCCGCCGCCGGCCGTCCCGTGGCCGTCCTGTCGGGGGCCACGGGACTTGGCGTCGAGGCGGTGCTGCGCGAGCTCAGGACATTCATTGGCAAGGGCCCAGACAAGGCCCACGAAAGCGAAGAAGGCGGAGGACCGTTCGTGCCATGAGCGGATCGAAGAACGACTATCTGGCCACCGGCAAACGCATCGTCGTCAAGATCGGCTCGGCCCTGCTGGTCGCCAAGAGCGGGGCCATCCACAAGAAGTGGCTGCAGGCCCTGGCCGACGACGTGGCGCGCTGCCGGGCGCGCGGCCAGGACGTGATCCTTGTTTCCTCGGGAGCCATCGCCGCCGGCAGGCGCCAACTCGGCATGGCCGACGGCGAGCTGAAGCTGGAGGAAAAGCAGGCCGCCGCCGCCACCGGCATGATCCGGCTCACCGGCGCCTATCAGGAATGTCTGGGCGTGCACGGCATCACCGCTGCCCAGATCCTGCTGACGCTGGACGACAGCGAGAACCGCCGGCGCTACATCAACGCCCGCAACACCTTGAACACGCTTCTGAAACTGGGCGCGGTGCCGATCATCAACGAGAACGACACGGTGGCCACCGACGAGATCCGCTTCGGCGACAACGACCGTCTGGCCGCCCGCGTCGCCGCCATGACCACGGCCGATGTCCTGGTGCTGCTGTCCGACATCGACGGCCTCTACACGGCGGACCCGCATACCGACCCCGACGCCCGCCACCTGCCCGAGATCCACGAAATCACCCCCGAGATCGAGGCGATGGCCGGCGCCTCGCAGCCGGGATTCGGAGTTGGCGGCATGGTCACCAAGCTGGCGGCGGCACGGGTCTGCCTGAACGTGGGTTGCCGCATGGTGCTGACCGCCGGCAACCAGATGAACCCGCTGAAGCGAATCGAGGACGGGGCGCTCTGCACGTGGTTCCTGCCCGGCGCCAACCCCCACACCGCCCGCAAGCGCTGGATCGCCGGCACGCTGAAGGCGGTCGGCGAGATCGTGCTCGATGACGGCGCGCTCAAGGCCCTGCACAACGGCAAGAGCATCCTGCCGGCCGGGGTATCGAAGGTGTCCGGCGCCTTCGAGCGGGGCGACGCGGTCATTGTGCGCTCCGCCGACGGCCGCGAGGTGGCGCGCGGCCTGATCGCCTATTCGGCCGAGGACGCGAGGCGCATCCTCGGCCACCGGAGCCGCGAGATCGAGGCCATCCTGGGCTTCCGCGGCCGCGACGAGATGATCCACCGCGACGACCTGGTGCTGACCTGAATCGAGTGAGGACGGAGCCATGACCATCGCCACCCCGGACGGACGCGACATCGCCGCCCTGATGCAGGGCATCGGGGCCGCCGCCAAGGACGCCGCGGCCCGGCTGGCGACCGCGCCGACGGCCGCCAAGAACGCCGCGCTGACGGCGGCCGCCCGCCATCTACGGGAGGGCCGCGCCGCCCTGCTCGCCGCCAACGCCAAGGACCTGGCGGCCGGCCGGGAAAAGGGCCTGAGCGCCGCCATGCTCGACCGCCTGACGCTCAACGAGGCGCGAATCGAGGCCATGGCCAAGGGGCTGGAGGAAGTGGCCGCCCTGCCCGATCCGGTCGGCGCCGTAATGGCCGAATGGGACCGCCCGAACGGATTGCGCATCGCCCGCGTGCGCGTACCGCTCGGCGTCATCGGCGTCATCTACGAATCGCGGCCCAACGTCACCGCCGACGCCGGGGCGCTGTGCCTGAAGGCCGGCAACGCGGCGATCCTGCGCGGCGGCTCGGAAAGCTTCCATTCATCGAGCGCGATCATGGAATGCCTGGCCGCCGGCGTGGCCGAGGCCGGATTGCCGGAGGCCGCCATCCAACTGGTGCCGACGGCCGATCGCGCCGCCGTCGGCATCATGCTGACCATGACCGAGACCATCGACGTCATCGTGCCGCGCGGCGGCAAGTCGCTGATCGAGCGCATCACGGCGGAAAGCCGCATCCCGCTGTTCAAGCATCTGGAAGGCATCTGCCACACCTACATCGACCGCGCCGCCGATCTCGAGAAGGCGCGCAAGGTGACGCTGAACGCCAAGATGCGGCGCACCGGCATCTGCGGCGCCACCGAGACGCTGCTGGTCCACAGGGACGTGGTGGCGACACACCTGACGCCCATCGCCGACGACCTGATCGCCGCCGGCTGCGAATTGCGTGGCGACGGACGTGCCCGGGCGGCCGATCCCCGCATCGGACCGGCCGCCGAGGAGGACTGGTCGACCGAGTACCTGGACGCCATCCTGTCGGTCGCCGTGGTTGACGACATCGACGCCGCCATCGCCCACATCGCCCGTTACGGCTCGGAACACACCGAATCGATCATCACCGAGGACGCCGAGGCGGCCGAGCGCTTTCTGGCCCGGGTCGGCAGCGCCATCGTCATGCACAACGCCTCGACCCAGTTCGCCGATGGCGGCGAATTCGGCATGGGCGCCGAGATCGGCATCTCGACCGGCAAGCTGCATGCCCGCGGCCCCGTCGGGGTCGAGCAGTTGACCACCTTCAAATACGTCGTGCGCGGAAACGGGCAGTGTCGGCCGTAGAGACCATTCCGGCCGATCCGCCGGCGGGATTGCGGGTCGGGCTGCTGGGCGGCTCGTTCAACCCGGCCCATGCCGGGCACCTGCATATCAGCCGTCAGGCGCTCGAGCGCCTGAAACTCGATCAGGTGTGGTGGCTGGTGTCGCCGCAGAACCCGCTTAAGCCGGAAGCCGGCATGGCGCCGCTCGACGAAAGGCTGGCCGGCGCAGCGCAGGCGGCGGTCGATCCGCGCATCCGGGTCGGCGCCATCGAGCGCGAGTTGGGCACGCGCTACACCGCCGACACCCTGATCGCCCTGAAGGCCCGCTTTCCCGGCCTGCGGTTCGTCTGGCTGATGGGTGCCGACATCCTTGTGCAATTGCCGCGCTGGAAACGCTGGCGCGACGTTTTCCGCGCCGTTCCCATTGCGGTTTTTGCGAGGCCTTCGTATTCTTTAAGGGCACGGTTCGGGTGCGCGGCATGGCATTTTGCAGCGGCCCGGCAGTTGGCCTCGCGAGCCCCGGATCTGGCGGCGATGACGCCTCCGGCCTGGGTGTTCCTGAGGATCCCGTTGCACGCGGCATCGGCCAGCCGGATTCGCGCCCGGCGGACCGCTGATCATAACGGATAGAAAGGAACGGTCATACCACGACGCACCCAGAAGCCACCGGCCGCGGCAGACGTGCTTGCGCTGGTGCAACAATCCTTGATCGACGACAAGGCGCAGGACGTTGTCGTCGTTGATCTGGACGGCAAGACCAGCATCGCGGACTTCATGGTCATCGCCTCGGGAACCTCGCAGCGCCAGGTCGGCGCCATGGCCGACCACCTCCGGGAAAAGCTGAAAGCCAAGGGCCTTGGCGGCGTCGCCGTCGAGGGCGCCACCCAGTGCGATTGGGTCCTGATCGATACCCGCGACGTCGTCGTCCACCTGTTCCGCCCTGAAGTGAGGGAATTCTACAACCTCGAAAAGATGTGGGGCGAGCCCGCGCCGGGTCGCGGACTGGACACGACGGCACGGGCCAACGCCTGAAGCCGGCGGGTCGGAGCCGAGTCATGCAGTTCCACATCGCGGCGGTCGGCCGCTTCGGGGGAGGGCGCGCCCACGCGGCCGAGCGGGCGCTGTTCGAACGCTTCGCCGAACGGATCGTCCCGCCGCCCATCCTCGTCGAGGTCGAGGACAAACGGCCGCTGGCGGCGGCCGAGCGACGGCGCCGCGAAGCTGAACTGTTGCTGGCCGCGTTGCCGACCGGCGCTTTCGTGGTGGCGCTCGACGAGAGGGGC
This sequence comes from Rhodospirillales bacterium, assembly GCA_034003665.1. Taxonomy (GTDB): domain Bacteria; phylum Pseudomonadota; class Alphaproteobacteria; order Rhodospirillales; family Shumkoniaceae; genus Shumkonia. The sequence continues at coordinate 6,704 of JAVEYE010000132.1, forward strand.
CGCCAGTTGACCAGCCCGGAGCTGGCCGGACGCCTGGGTCGCCTGCGCGACGAGGGCCGTCGTCACATCGCCTTCGTGATCGGCGGCGCCGACGGTCTTGACGAGGCGGTAAGGCAGGCCGCCGACCTGGTGTTGTCTCTGGGTCCGATGACCTGGCCGCACCTGTTGGTTCGCGGGCTGATCGCCGAACAGATCTTTCGTGCCCAGTCCATCCTTGCCGGCCATCCGTATCATCGCGCATAAACGCGCTAGGCCCTATCGTAACCTCGGCAATTCGACCTATATTCAAGCCATGGCTACCGAGAACCCAGGCGGCGTCCGGCCGCGCCCCGTGATGTTGTGCATCCTCGACGGCTGGGGGAACCGCGCCGACAGCGACTTCAACGCCATCGCCATCGGCAAAACGCCGAACTGGGATCGCATCGCTTCGACCAATCCCCGGGCCCGGCTCAACGCCTCAGGCCTGGAAGTGGGTTTGCCCGACGGCCAGATGGGCAACTCCGAGGTCGGCCACATGAACATCGGGGCGGGCCGCGTGGTCATGCAGGATCTGCCGCGCATCGACCAGGCGGTGGCCGACGGCTCGATGGACGAAAACCCGGCACTTCTGGAATTCATCGCCGCGTTGAAAAGAAGCGGCGGCACCTGCCATCTGATGGGCCTGATGTCGCCGGGCGGCGTCCATTCGCACCAGGATCACATGGTGGCCCTGGCCCGTGCCGTGCGGGCCGCCGGGGTGCCGGTCGTGGTGCACGCCCTGCTTGACGGTCGCGACACGCCGCCGCGCAGCGGCAAGGGCTACATGGAGAAGTTCCTGGCCGACGCCGCCGACGTCGCGGACCTTCGCGTCGGCGTGGTCAGCGGCCGCTACTACGCCATGGACCGCGACAAACGCTGGGAGCGCGTGGAAAAGGCCTACCGCGCCCTGGTCGACGCCGAGGGCGAGCGACGCGCGCCCGACGCCGCCACCGCCGTCCAGCGCAGCTATGACGAGGACATTTCCGACGAGTTCGTGCTGCCCACGGTCATTGACGGGTACGCCGGCATGAAGGACGGCGACGGCCTCCTGATGGCCAATTTCCGGGCTGATCGGGTGCGGCAGATTCTGGGCGCCCTGGCCGATCCGGCGTTCGACGGCTTCAAGCGGCCCCGCGTCGTTGATTTCGCCGCCCGCCTGGGCATGACCGAGTATTCGGACGAACTGGACGCCTTCTTCCCGGCGCTGTTCACCTCGCTCGACCTCGAGGACATCCTGGGCCAAGTGGTGTCGGAAGCCGGACTGACCCAGCTTCGGGTGGCCGAAACCGAGAAGTACGCCCACGTCACCTTCTTCTTCAATGGCGGTCGCGAACTGGTGTTCGACGGCGAGGATCGCATTCTGGTTCCTTCGCCCAAGGTCGCCACCTACGACCTCCAGCCCGAAATGTCGGCGCCCGAAGTGACCGAGCGGCTGGTCGAGGCCATCGGATCGGGCAAATACGACCTGATCGTCGCCAATTTCGCCAACGGCGACATGGTCGGCCACTCGGGCTTCCTGGGGGCGGCCGTCAAGGCGGTCGAGACGGTGGATGCCTGCCTCGGCCGCGTCGAGGCGGCCATCCTAAAAGCCGGCGGCGTCCTGCTGGTGACCGCGGATCACGGCAACTGCGAGATGATGCGCGACCCTGGGAGCGGGCAGCCGCACACGGCCCACACCCTGAACCAGGTGCCGATCGTTCTGGTCAATGGGCCGGATTGGGTGCGGGACCTTCGTGACGGCCGTCTGGCCGACATCGCGCCGACGTTGCTGCGCTTCCTCGGTCTGGCCCAGCCGGCGGCCATGACCGGCCGCTCCCTCCTTGTCGAAGAGGGCGCGCGTAAAGCCGCCGCCGGATAAGGTGCCGAGAACGCCAACCCGCTTGCGGTCGCGGTGGGCCCTTTCGGCCACAGCCCTGATTTCCGCCCTGCTGCTGACCCCGATCGGCCTCTTGGCCGCCGCCGAGGGATCCGCCGATCCCGGCGCCCGCCTGCGGGAAATCGACCGCGTGATCGAGGAAAAGCGCCGCGAAAGCGAAGCCGGCCGGCGCAAGGCCGAAACCCTGGAACAGGAAGTTCAAGCCCTTCGCCGCGAGATGATTGCCGCCGCCGCCACCACCCAGAACCACGAGGCCGAGGTCGCCCGCCTGCAAGAGCGGTTGGCGGAACTTGACCGCGTCGAGGCCGCAAAGATGGCGAAACTGGCCACGGGGCAGTCGCAGTTCGCTCGCGCGCTGATGGCGCTCCAACGCCTCGCGCGCCATCCGCCCGAGGCGCTGATCGCCCAGCCTATGGCGGCGGGCGATGTCGTGCGCAGCGCCGTCCTGCTGCGCGCCGTCGTTCCCGAGATCGAGTTGCGTAGTGAAGCGCTGCGCGCCGAGTTGGCCGAAATCGGCACAATCCGCCAAGCCGCCTCCCAGCGGCGCGTCGAACTGGCGGCGGCGACCGAAAGATTGCAGGCTGAGCGCCACCGACTGGACGGCCTCATCGGGCGCAAGAGCGCGCTCAAACGCCAAGCGGATGCCGAAAGCCGGGCGGCGGCGGCGCGGATGGAATCCCTGGCCGATGAGGCCCGCGACCTGCGTGACCTTCTGGCCAAGATCGAGGAGGAAGGCCGCCGCCGCGAGGCCGAGCGCCAAGCGCGGGCCGCCGAGGAGAAGACCCGCCTGGAGCGGGAAAAGACCCGCGTCGCGACATTGCCGCCGGCCGCGCCGCCGGCCTCCGCCGTTGCCAAGACGCCGCCCGACGGCGCCGACCTGATCCCGATCAGCCGGGCCCGGGGCAAGCTGCCCTTTCCGGTGGTCGGGAATCTGGTCGGTCGTTACGGCCAGACCACCGAAGCCGGTTTGACCCGCAAGGGC
>JAVEYE010000133.1:0-9561 GCA_034003665.1 Rhodospirillales bacterium
ACTACGCCGCTCAACGTCTCGTATTCAAGCAGCGCCACCGCCAACTACTCCCGTACGTCGCGGTGCTCGGTCAGGAACTTCACCGCCAACATCTCGCCGTTGTCGATCAGCCGGCGGATTTCATCGTCGATCAGCTTCGCGGTGGCGTCTGAAACGTTCTTGCGCTGCGTCACCGAATGACCGAGGAACACCACCTCCTCGTTGTCGGTATAGCGCAGCGGCCCCAGCTTTTCCGAGAAACCGTACTCGGTAACCATGCGTCTGGCCATTTCGGTGGCCTGCTTGATGTCGTTTCCGGCCCCGGTGGTGATGTTCTCCGGACCAAACACAAGCCGCTCGGCAACACGGCCGCCAAACGTCATGGCGATCCGCGATTCGAGCTCCAGCTTCGAATAGCCGTAGCGGTCGCGCTCGGGCAGCGACATGGTGACGCCCAAGGCTCGGCCACGCGGAATGATCGTCACTTTGTGCAGAGGGTCATGCTTCGGCACGTACAGCGCAATGATGGCGTGCCCCGCCTCATGATAGGCCGTCAGCCTCTTCTCCTCGTCGGTCATCACCATGGACCGCCGTTCGGCCCCCATGATGACCTTGTCCTTCGCCGCCTCAAATTCCGCCATGCCGACCAGCCGCTTTCCGGCCCTCGCCGCCAGCAACGCCGCTTCATTGACGAGGTTGGCCAGATCGGCGCCCGAGAATCCGGGCGTTCCACGCGCGATCACGCGGGCATCGACGTCGGTGCCCAAGGGCACCTTGCGCATGTGGACCTTGAGAATCTTCTCGCGACCGAGAATGTCGGGGTTGGGCACCACCACCTGACGGTCGAAGCGACCGGGTCGCAGCAGCGCCGGGTCAAGCACATCGGGCCGGTTGGTGGCGGCAATCAGGATGACGCCCTCGTTGGACTCGAAGCCATCCATCTCAACAAGCAGTTGGTTCAGGGTCTGCTCGCGCTCGTCGTTGCCGCCGCCCAGGCCGGCGCCGCGATGGCGCCCGACGGCGTCAAGCTCGTCGATGAAGATGATGCATGGCGCGTTCTTCTTGCCCTGCTCGAACATGTCGCGCACGCGACTGGCGCCGACGCCGACGAACATCTCGACAAAGTCCGAACCCGAAATCGTGAAGAACGGCACGTTGGCCTCGCCCGCGATGGCCCTGGCCAGCAGGGTTTTGCCGGTGCCCGGAGGGCCCACCAGCAGACAGCCCTTGGGTATCTTGCCGCCCAGGCGCTGGAACTTGTGGGGATCCTTCAGAAACTCGACGATCTCTTCGAGCTCCTGCTTGGCCTCGTCAATGCCGGCCACGTCCTCGAACGTCACCCGCCCGGTCTTTTCGGTCAGAAGGCGAGCCCGAGACTTGCCGAATCCCATCGCCTTGCCGCCGCCCGCCTGCATCTGGCGCATAAAGAAGATCCAGATGCCGATGAGCAGCAGCATCGGAAACCAGGAAATCAGGATGCCCCAAAACGTCGGCGTCCCGTCGTCGGCCGGCACCGCCGTGATCCTCACACCGCGTTCGATCAGTTGCGGAACGAGACTCGCGTCGTCGGGCGCGTACGTGCCGAAGCTGCGGCCGTCACGATAATGTCCGGTGACCTTCCGGCCCTGGATGGTCACATCCAGGATTTCTCCGCGGTTCACCTCGCTAACAAATTCGGAAAACGCCAGACTGTTTTCCGGTCCGCGGCTGGGCGACCCCTGGAACAAGTTGAACAGGGCGAACACCAGCAGCGCGACGACGACCCACAGTGCCAGATTGCGGCTAAAATTCACGAAACGTTCCTTCCTGCATCGGCCGGTTTGACAACCGCTACGTAACGGCGGGCATCACCATCCCACCGCTTCTCATCAGATAGTATGCGAAACCCTGGGCGCAAGGCAAAACCCTACGCCGGACAGGGAGTTTCTCGGCGAAAAGACCATCCTTTTGAAAAGGCTCGCCATCCCCTCCTCCCGGCCGCGTCTATAGCCTATGAAAGGGACCTCGACAATTCCGGCCGAATCGCGCACGGCCGGCAAGGTCAATCTGGCTGGATAGGGGATCGGCGTCCGTCGCCGATCGGGTGCCGCTTCGGCAACCTCGGCCCATCCGTCGCGACCCAGTGCGACCAGCATCGGCGTGCCCGTCGAGGCGGCTCCGCCATCAGCTCCATCCTCGACGATCTCAATATCGAACCGACCGTCCCACAAGATCCGTTCGCCTGGGGTCATTGCGACCGGGGCTGGCAGGTGCCGACCTTCCCGACAAATGACGATTCCGCTCGAGTGCCTCAGACAGCGGCAGCCAGCCAAGGTCACCGATGAGGGGCCGGCCCCGCCGCTGATCCACGACCACAGGGCGTCGAGCTTGCCGCGACGCACTGGATAACTGGCCACGCCGACCGTACAGAGCACCCGGGACAGCGCGTTCAGGGCGGTTTCCGGTGGCGCTACGGCCAGGGCTGACGGATCGAGCACGGCGTGCCCGACCGGCGACAGACGGCAGGACCGCGCCAACAGTCCGGCGGCGGCTCTTTCGGATTCCAGCCGCCGGTCGGCAAATGCGTCGGCCAGCCCTGCGAGATAGGCCGGACCGCAGCCAGCCTGACCCAGGGCGGGCAGCAATTGGCGGGCACGAACCCGCTCAAAGGCGGTGTCCCGGTTGGAGGGGTCTTCAACCCATGCCTGCCCCAGCGCCCGCAAAGTGGCCGTCAACCGGCCCCTTTCAACGGCAAGCAGCGGTCGCAGAATGCGGACGCCGGTCATCTCATTAATCGCGCTCATCCCGGCCAGACCGCGCGCTCCGCTGCCTTTCGTCAGGCGCATGACGACGGTTTCCGCCTGATCCTCCAATTCGTGGGCCAAGCCCAGATGAAGGATGTCGGCCCGTCGACACCAACCCGTCAATAAATCATAGCGGGCCGCTCGCGCCCTGGCCTGGATGGCGGAGCGAGGCTTGATTCCGTCCCAGGTCAGCACACGATGTTCGATACCGCGCGCTGCCATCCAGCGGCCGACGGTGGCCGCTTCGATTGCCGATCCCGCGCGCAACCCGTGATCCACGGTCACGGCAACGACATGGCCGTCACGCCGGCGCGCCCAACTGTCGGCCAAAAGACAGAGGGCCATGCTGTCGGGTCCGCCCGATACGGCGACGGCAAGGCGCGCACGGCCCTCGAACGGGCCGAGTTCATCCATTAATGCCGCAAATTCTACATCGGAAACGGGTTGGCCCATGATCGTGCCGGACGGAGTGGCTGCGCCATCCTCCGCCCCCGACAGACAGGCATCACCTGCAGGAATTTTTCTGGCGTTCGCGACTGACCACCTGTTGGATGGTGCTGGGGGCGTCTGGAAACTCCTTGGTCAACTTGTCGAACGCGGCACAGGCTTCGCGTTTCTTGTCGAGGTTCGATAGCGACATGCCGAGCTTGAGCAGGCTGTCCGCCGCCTTCGATCCCTTTGGTTCTCGCTGATAGCCCTCGAGAAAAACTTCGGCCGCCCGAACGTAATCGGCCCGGACATAGTAACTTTCGCCCAGCCAGTAATTGGCGTTACCGGCCAGCGGATCCTTTGGGTGTGCATCGAGAAAGGCACGCAATGCCACCTCGGCCTCATCGTATCGGGCCTGCCGCAAGAGCCCGAAGGCATGGTCGTATTGATCCTTCGAAGAACCCGTTGCCACGGACCCCGCCTTGACCACGGCCGATGAGTCCGTTGGTGATGATGACGTTCCGCGGCCGGTGGACGATGCGCCAGCGGCTTGGCCGGCCGTTTCAGCTTCCTGCCTGGGCAACGTCCCCAGAACGCCGGGCGGCGGCGCCAGACCTGGAGCCGACGAATCCGAACGCGTCATCTGCCCCGACGGCGGCACCGCGGTAGTGGACGCGCCAGCCCGACCGGCATCCCCGGTTTGGCGCGGTTGGACGCCCGTGGCCTGGCCACGGGACTCGACTCCTCCCCGCTCGAGCTGCGAGAGGCGGTAGTCCACGTCGCCCACCAGCTTGTCCAAACGCTGGCTGATCTGGTCGATCTGGTGACTGATTTCCTCGGCCCGGCCGGTCGCGGCCCGAACCTCACTTTCCAGGGCGGTCAGACGCACCTCGAGCCGGGCAATCGTCACCGCATCCCCGCCTCCGCTGGCCATCCCTGGCGACGTCTCTGACAGCGCACCCGTCGACGGCGGCGTCATGCCCCCCCGCGACAGCTGGACGTTCATCGTCTGAATGTCGCGTTCAAGCCGCTGCAGGCGGTCCAAAAGCGGTTTGAGGTCATTCTCTTGGGACAACGCCGGCATCGCCAAGAGAAGCATGGCCGAGGCCAATGCAGCAGCCAGCAACCGGGCCAGCCCCGTTCCACGGTCGCTCCTGAAGCGAATGGCGACACCCATCATGTTCTCCCCTGGTCCGGCTCCCCGGACCCGTCCGGTAACGACAGTTGCGCAACGCAACGGATCATGCCGCGAGTTTGGGGCAAAATTTGGGCGCCGCCCTTACCGGAATAATCCGGCAGGGCCAGCGCCCAAATACGTCATTCTGGCTGACGGAACTCAGCTTCCGGCCACACCGGAGGTGAGTGTCGTCACGGCGCGACGGTTCTGCGACCACGCCGCTTCATCATGGCCGAGAGCCACCGGGCGCTCCTTGCCGTATGAAATGATGTTGATCCGGGTACGAGCGACGCCCAGCGCCGACAGGTAATCCTTCACGGAGTTGGCACGGCGCTCGCCGAGCGCCAAGTTGTATTCGCGGGTGCCGCGCTCGTCGGCATGGCCTTCGACCGTGACGACGACGCTCGGGTACTTCTGAAGCCACGCAGCCTGCTTCTTCAAGGTTGCCTGGGCCTCCGGCTTCAGGTCAAACTTGTCGAAATCGAAGAACACGCGATCACCCACGTTGACCACGAAGTCTTCCTTCGAGCCGGCCACCGGGCCCATCCGCTGAGCCGGTGCGGTCTGTGCGACCGTCGGCTGAGCAGAGCCGCCAGCCCCAGTCGCCGCAGCTGATTGCTCGGGAGCTGTCTCACAACCCGCGATCAAGGCCACGGCGGCAACCACTGCCAGAACTTTAAAGCGCATCTAAACATCCCCTCTTTCGGAGTACTTGGCTGACGAAAATACACACGCGAACCGCGGAGACCTTCGTCTCAACCCATTCGCGTGTCGGTGTCCTGCAAATAGAAGGTAGACTTCGCAAGCGTCACGGAGCCCCCTTGTCGTCTGGGACTATATGCCGGGAGCGTCAGGGAATCAAGGGGGACCATGCCGGATCGGATGCATCGAGGGGCGTTACTACCTCGCGTTCGTTGTATCCCGTCAGGTCGATCGAGAACAGCCGGGAGCGCGTATCCTTACCGTCCTTGCCCGATGGAACCTCGCGGAAGTAGATGAGAACCCGTCCGTTGGGAGACCATGTCGGCCCCTCGACCAGGACGCCTTCGGCGAGCAGGCGTTCGCCCCCCCCGTCAACCCCCATGACACCGATATAGAACCGGCCGTTGCTCATTTTCGTGAAGGCGATGAGATCGCCGCGCGGCGACCACACCGGCGTCGCGTAACGCCCGACCCCGTGGCTGATCCGCTTGACGTTGCGGCCGTCGGAATCCATGACATACAACTGCTGCGCGCCGCCGCGATCCGAGTTGAACACAACTTGGCGGCCGTCCGGCGAATAGTCCGGAGAGGTATCGATGGCGGAATGATTGGTCAATCGCCTGACCACCCGCGTTCGCAGATCCATGTGATAGATGTCGGTATTGCCGTCCTGGGCCATGCTCATGATCACCCCCTTGCCTTCCGGAGAGAAGCGGGGGGCAAAGGTCATGCCCGGGAAGTCGCCAAGGATTTCCTGACGGCCTGTATCGAGATCGAAGATGTAGACGCGCGGAATCCGCTGGAAGTAGGACAGGAATGTAATTTCCCGCCGGTTTGGGGAGAAGCGGGGCGTCAGAACCAGTTCGTTGCCCTGGGTCAGGAACTGATGGTTGGCACCGTCCTGGTCCATGATGGCCAACCGCTTGATCCGGCGGTCGGCCGGACCGCTTTCCGAGATGTAGACGAGTTGGGTGTCGAAATACCCGGTTTCCCCGGTGATGCGCTCATAGATGGCGTCGGCGATGATGTGGGCGACGCGTCGCCAGTTGGCCGGCGTGCTGGTGTAGGCGCGCCCGACCATCTGCTGCTCGGCGACCACATCCCACAGGCGGAATTCGATCTTGAGTCGTCCGTCGTCCAAAACGTCGGCGCGTCCGTGCATGAGGGCTTGGGCGTTGATCACCCGCCAATCGCCAAACCGGGGCAGGACGTTCAAGGCCGCCTCGGTCTGGATGAAGGCGCGCTGATCAAGCGGCCTGAACAGCCCGGAGCGCTCAAGATCGGCAGCCACCACGGCCGAGATGTCCCGCCCGAACTGTGTCGCCTGCGGCGTTTCCCCGACCAGATTGGTGATGGCGATGGGCAGCGGTTCGACCGTTCCCTGGGTGATGTCGATGCGAAGTTCGGCGATGGCGTTCGGCACGCCGAGCAGGCACCATGCTGCAACCAGCGCGCCGACCGCCTTTGCGATGAAAATTCGTCGATGCGGCATCATGTTCAAAACATTTCCTTCGGATTGAAGTTCAACGTCATGTCTTTCCACTGGTCGTATTTTGCAGGCGGCAACCGTAACGGGCTGCACAGCGGATTGAGCACCGCCCGCAGTGCGCTCTCCGCGGCGGCGCGGAAAAACGGATCGCTTTGCATGCGCCTTTGATCCTCGATGCGGGCGTCGCGAACCGTTCCGTCGGGATTCATGGTCGTGTGGATCTCGATGATCAGGTCCTTGGCGTCCTTCGCGCCGGCCGGAAGGTTCCAACACCGGGCGATCTGCTGGCGGACCAGGTCGATTTCGCTGATGGTCAACGGCTGAGATGCGTCGTAGGAGCGCGGCGGTGAACGCAGGGCCTGGGCGATCTGGTTCTCAAAGGTGTCGCTGGCCTCGGTCTTTTCCGGCTCCTTGCGCGCGGGGTCCGGTTTCGCCTGCGGGGCCTGCCGCTTCAGGTCTTCCACCGTTTTCAGGACCGAGGCGAAGGTGTCGGGCGCCTTCGGCTTGCGCTTCGGTTTGGCCTGGGCAAGGGGTTCGGGCGCCAGGACCTTGGGTTCGGGCTTTGGTTCCGGCTTCGGTTCCGGCTTGGGCTCAGGCTTCTTGGCCTCCGGTTTCGGCGCCGGGGGCGGCGGCAGAACCACGGGCTCGGGCTCGGGCTCGGGCGGCGGCGCCGGCTTGGGGGGCGGCGGCGGTTCCGGTTTCGGATCGGGCGCCGGCGGCGGGGGCGGCGGCGGTTCCGGTTTCGGCTCCGGCTTGGCCTCTGGCTTGGGCGCGGCCGGCGGCGCGTTGGTCCTCTCGGCGACGGTCAGGATCTCGACCATGATCGGCGTATCGACCATCGGCGACGGCCGGCGCAACTCAGGCAGGCCCAAGTACGCCACGGCACCCACCGCAACGTGCAAAATGCACGAAAGGACGATGCTCCGGCGCATGTCCATTACCTGGGCGCCTTCTTCCCCGCGGCCGTCGACGGCTTCTCCGGCATCTGCTCGGTGACCAGAGCCACCTTGCCGAATCCGGCCGCGTTGATCGTACCCATGACTTCCATGACCCGCCCATAGTTGATGGCGCGGTCACCGCGGACGAAGATACGGGCCTCGGCGTTGTTGTTTGTAATGGCAACCAGGCGCGGGGCCAAGGCGTCGAGTTGAACCTCGGTTTCCTGGATGAAGATCCGGCCCTGCGCGTCCACGGTGATGGCCAGCGGCTCGTCCTTGCCGGCCAGGGTCGAGGCCTGCGTCTTCGGCAGATCAACCTGCACGCCCACGGTCAGCAGCGGCGCCGTCACCATGAAGATGACAAGCAGAACCAGCATGACGTCGACCATCGGCGTCACGTTGATATCGCTCATCGGCCGGCTGGCGCGGCGCGTGCCCAGGCGCTTCAGGCCCCGTCTTGGCATCGTGAAGGCCATGGTCAGTCCGCATCCTCCATCTGCCGCGAGATGATGGCGGAAAATTCGCCCGCGAAGCTGTCGAGACGTCCGGCATAGCGGTCCAGCTCGCGCGAAAGCTTGTTGTAGGCGACAACCGCCGGAATGGCGGCCAACAGACCCAACGCCGTGGCAAACAGCGCCTCGGCGATGCCGGGGGCGACCACCACGAGGCTGGTGTTCTTGGCCAGCGCGATGGACTGGAAACTGTTCATGATGCCCCACACCGTGCCGAACAGGCCGATGAACGGCGCCGTCGCACCGGTCGAGGCGAGGAAGGTCATGTAGCGCTCGGCCCGGTCCATCTCGCGCATGACCGTGATCTGCATGACCCGGTCGATGCGATCGCCCAGGCCGACCCGGCTGGAGCGGGGCCCGTTGCGGCCCTTCGACAGCGCGCGCCGCCACTCCTTCATCGCGGCCACGAAGACCGCCGACATCGGATCGCGCGGGTAGCTGCCGATGTTGTCGTAAAGCGCATCGAGCGAGCCGCCCGACCAGAAGGCTGTCTCGAATTCGCTGGCCCGGGCGTTCAGGCGCCTCAGTCCGATCAGTTTCTCGAAAATGACCGCCCAGCACCAGATTGAGGCCAACAGCAGCCCGACGATGACCACCTGCACCACGATATCGGCGCGCAGGAACAATCCCCACACCGAAAAGTCCAGCCCGGCAACGGACTCGCCGAGGCTTACCGCATCAATTGTCGCTCTTTCCATCAATCACGTCCTGTCAACGCACATCACGCCAAGATTCGAAGGCCGCCCGCACTCCCTGGGGAAGGCGGACAGGACGCCCTGGATCGGCGCGTTTAATACAGGCGATCCGAACATCCATGCACACCAGTTCGTCGCCGTTCCGGCATACGCTTTGATGCAAATCCACCGAGGCCCCCCTGATGTCAGAAACGCCGGTGTGGATTTCCAGCCTATCGTCAAGCCGCGCCGGTCGCAGAAAATCGACCGCGCAACGGCGCACGACGAATACCACTCCCGCGTCGCCGGCCAAGCGGGAGTGTTCTATGCCCAGAATCCTTAACAATTCCGTACGGGCCCGTTCGGCGAACTTCAGGTAGTTCGCGAAATAGACGACGCCGCCGGCATCGGTGTCCTCGTAATAAACCCGCACCGAAAACACGTGGATCCCGCCGCGGACCGTGCCCGCTGTCTCATTCATCGCCGGCCTCGATGCCGTTGATCAACTCGTACTGGGCCGACGCGGGCGGCGGTTTCAACCCCAGGTGCCGATAGGCATGGGCGGCCAGCATGCGGCCACGTGGCGTGCGCATCAGGAAACCCTGCTGAATCAGGTAGGGTTCGATTACCTCTTCGATGGTGTCGCGCTGCTCGGAGAGCGCCGCCGCCATGGTCTCAACGCCAACCGGGCCGCCGCCGTAGTTTTCGGCGATGCACCGCAGGTAGCGCCGGTCCATCGCGTCCAATCCCATGCCGTCGACCTCCAGCCGGTTCAAGGCGGCATCGGCCGTCCGGGCGTCGACGGCGGAAGCCCCGTCAATGGCGGCGAAATCGCGCACCCGACGCAGGAGCCGCCCGGCCACTCGCGGTGTGCCCCT
>JAVEYE010000134.1:0-9536 GCA_034003665.1 Rhodospirillales bacterium
TGCGATCCCGGCAAACAGCGCGGCAAAGCGCCGCTGCAATTCGCGCCACGTGCAGGGTCGGCCGAAATGCAGGCAGAGCTCGCTCGCGGGCCGTACCGTCGCGTCCAGGTCGTCGCCGTCGAGCCAGAGAAAATCCCCGCGCCGGATCGAGTCGGCCTCGTCGACCGGGAAGTGGACCACACAGGGATCGCCCTCGACCAGGTCGGGCTCCTCGCCGCTCGGCACGTAGATGTGGAGGCGATCACGCTGCACGATCGCCCTCCCTCAGTTTCCGCGCGAGTACCCGCCGGTACCGCGCGAACTGCCCTGGTGTGAGCGTGCGGGAGTAGTCGGCCAGCGGCTCGGCGTCGGGATCGGGTACCAGTTCCACGCGCCGCTCGCCTCGGACGATCCGGCCGATCGTCGCCCGGCTGACGCCGGTAGCCGCGGCGATCTCACGCTGGGAGTACCGCCGGGTGGCAATCATGCGGGCGGCGCGCTGGACGGGGGAGGGATCGATCACGGCGCCCTCCATTTCGCGCGGCATAGAGGGCCGCGCAAAGAAGCCACCGGCGCCGACGGAGCAGCGCCGGCGTGGACAAGCAGGTCGGTGGGCAGCACGGCGGACGACACGGAGAGCCTCTCCCCTGCCTCGGCCGGTATGTTGCGCGCGCATGGTACCCGGCCGGGCCGGATCCGTCGAGGGAGATTCGCGGGTAGGGAGGGCCCCGATTGGTTTTTTCGCGATCGGCGAAAAAATAATGAGGACACGCCCCCGTGGAGGCAACATACCGGCAGGTATAGGGGGCGTGCCCCTCAGCCGGTACTGTACCCGGCAGGTGCGGATCCCGCAATACGAGCGAACCAGCCGCAACCCGTTGCCGTCTTGGCAGTTAGGATGCAGCCCGCTATTATTCCGCCGCCATGATCATGATCGCCGAGCCAGCCGCCGACCGTCGACCGCCTGCGCAGCCCCGCGGGCCCGTGCGACTTTGCGCACTGCTCTGGCGGTGCCTGGGCTGCGGGTGGGTGTTCGCCGCGGAGGAGCCACGGCAGTGCCCGCTGTGCCAATCAGCCAGGCTGTCGGGCTGCGACGGGTGCTAGTCCCCGGCGAGGTCTCGCCATGGCACGCCGAGGGCCGCGGCGAGGCGCTGGAGCATCGGTATCGTCACCTCGTGGCGGTCGGCCTCGACGGCCGAGAGGTGAGACTGCCGGGTGCCAGCCGCCTCGGCGAGCTCGGCCTGGGTGAGACCGGCGGCTTCACGGGCGGCGCGGATCTTGGCGCCGGTGGTGAGTGGTTTGCTTTTGGTTTTCATGCGCACTCCATTTTCGGTTTCGCTCCCCGCCTCCACCTCGCGTTGCGGGGCGGGGGCGGAGCACCGCCGAGCGGCCACACGTTACCTGCCTGACGGCTGGCCGTTGCCCGGTATCCGCTCGCCTGGGCCTGGCTAGGACGGTGCAGTTATCGTCACATGCCGGCAATGCCGGTGCCTTTGAGTTGCGAGCGAACTGCGTACTGAGTCCGCTCCGAGAGGCGGCTGATGATACGCTCCAGGACGCTCTGATCACTGATCTGGCTAAGGGACTTGGCCAGGGCCTGGATGCCCTCCGCCTCCCGCGCCAAAGCCGTAGCCGACGTGCGAGCCTCGGAGCGTCGCTGCTCCTCTGCCGCTGCCCATGCCAGTGCGCGCCAGTCGTCGCAGCCCGTGACGCGGCGGCCCTCGTACACGAGAGCGTCACGGCCGTCGTACCGCTCCCGGACCTCCCACGTATCGCTGTCTGCCGTGTACACCTCGTACCCGACGGCTTTCCAAAGCTCGGTCGGCCCCGTCACTCCACACCGCGTTGCCATTCGCTCTGTCATCTCGTCACCTCGTAGTAGTAGTGGTGGTAATTCGGCCCGCAGTCACTCGCCGCAGTGCCGCCCTCACCCCGGATTCACCGGGGCGGAGGCGGAGGCCGACGTTTGCCGCGGTCGGCCATCGCGGGGCGGTTAGTCGCGGACTTCGCATCGCGCGAGCAATCCGTCAGGCAGACGGACCCAGATCCAGCGAGTGCCGTTAATTCGGCGCTCAAAGTTCCACTGCTCCCTTTCTGCCTGCGTCGCCGCTCGAAGAAAGCGGCCGTGCTCGTCGTAGAGGTTGCCAAAAAATGTGTGGGTTGCAGTCGTCATCTCATTCTCCCTCGTGGTTGTTGGCGGCCGGGGCCGCCGGGTTAGGTCATCGGCACCGCGGCTTGCACGTCGACAAAACCGGCGTGTACCCGTTTCGCTCCTCGTTGACATTGCTCTGGCACGTCACGTCCGATCCGTCGAGTGTTTCCACGTGAATCCACCCGTCGCCGAGCCATTTTCGGGCGATCCGTACCTGCCGATCCGTCAGGGACAGGCGATCCGCCGGCACTCGGACTCGGGATGTTTTATTCGCAGAGGTCAGTATTAGTTCGGTCGTTTTCGTCATCTCGTCATCTCCTCATGTTGTGGCGGCCGGGGCCGCCGGTTACAGGTTGCCGCGGGGATCCTCAGTGGTCCCCGCGATGATCGCTACGATTTTCTCCGGCACAGGGCGCGTGCTCCGTCGGCATCGCGACAGAGAGCGACCAGACTGTCGCCATCTACCACGACGCGATATTCCGTCTCGGGCTCGCCCATGTTCACCGCGACGGCATTCCGCCGCCGCGAATTGGCTAGCCATTGGCCGACACTAACCTCGGCGTCCAAGCCGAGATCGTATTCGAGCACCGCGTCAAGCGGTGCATCGGGGAGTAGCCAATACTGCTCCCCTTCCGCTACCTCGGCAGCCTGTCTCTGCCGATGAGACTCAGCCTCAGCGGCCAATCGAGCCGCTTCGGCTGCTTCCCGGCGGGCCGCACAATCGCAACCACCGGAGATCCGGCGGCGAGTGAATTGCGATCTCACGCCGTAGCCGTCTGGCGACTCGATTTCACTGGACGTGATTTCGTGCACGGTTACCTGCCCGCAGTCCGAGCAGGTGACCTCTTCGGTTCGAGGGGCAGCCATCCTGTCGAGGTGGCCACCCAGACTCGCATTCATCCAGCTCATAGCACTAGCCTCCTGACCGCCAGCTCCCTGGCTGCGATCCTCCTGAGATTCTCCGGCCCGAATTCCGCGGCCACCTCGGCAGCGGACATTGGTTTTCTGATCGCATTGCCCCATCGTACGACGGGGTCGATGTGGTGGTCATGGAACGAGCCATCTCCGCTCCACGCGACTCGGACCCGCTCGCCACGGGCCAATAGGTCGGCAGCAAAATCTGCCGCCAACCGCGGCGAGCCGAATTTTTGCTGGTAGCGAGCCATCAGATGTTCCCTCTCGGGTCTTCCGTCTCGCCGTTGATGATGGCCTTGGCGAGAACACGGTGCTTCTTGATGCTCCGCCGCGTCAGACGGCGGATGTCGGCCCGGGTCTCGGGGCCGGCGAACCGGGCCAGCGGTTTGTCCTGCCGCGAGCTGTTGCAGTGGCGGCAGGCGGTGACCAGGTTGTTCGGCTCGTTCGAGCCGCCGTCACTCTCGGCCACCACGTGGTCGAGGGTGATATCCGTGGGGTGAGCCCCATGGAGGTCGGCACAGCAGTACACGCACCGAAAGCTGTCGCGGAGGTAGATGGCCAGCCGGAGGTCCTTTCGGACGCACACGCCCTTGTAGGCCCGTCGGCTGTCCGAGGCCCTTTTCCCTGATCGTCCGTTCTTGGCCATGTCTTTTTCTCCCGTGTCTGATTCCATTATACAATCCATCGGATACGGATCAATATCCGATCCGCCAAATATCCGAAAATTTCGGAAATGGTTTCTGGCGGGGGGTAGGGTCGGCAGAATGCCGGGAAATTGGCTACTCGGCGTCGAACCCGGCGAGGGTCCGCGAGCCGTGGTAGCCGCCGGTCGGCGGCAGCCCGGACGCCACGCGGCGGCGGAGGGCCTCGATGTGGTCGGCGTCCACTCCGACCCGGACCTCGGACGCCTCGCCTCCGTGGCCGCGGCGCGGCAGGAGGTGCTCGCTCACGTGGGACTGGGGCAGGGTGTCGGCTGGGCGGGGATCGTAGCCGGGATAATACACGAGCTCGGCCAGCGGCGAGGCGAGCTCGTCGGTCGCCAGCCCGGCCGGGCCGACGATCCAGGGCCACAGCGGCTGGTGCGTGATCGTCACGTGCGCCTCGATAGAGAGGGAGCGGAGTCGGCCCGGTGGCGTCCTGCCGTGGGCACGGCCGTCCCTGGCCTGCGGCTCCGCTCAGCCGCAGTCTACCACGGGATCCGGCGCGGGCGAAGAAAATGGGCCACTCAATTCCACTCGCCGGCCGCCGCGTAGCGGCGCAGCACAGACGCATCCCCGGGATCCCGTGCGAGGATCACCGCCGGTACCACGCCGGCCGAGCCGCACGCGCGGCAGTACTCCCAGATCGGCAGCGTCGGCAGCAGCAGGCACACGATATTGAGCCTCGCTCGCCCGCTGCCGCCGCAGACCGGGCAGGTCGGCGGGTGCGTGCGAGCGGTGAGTGGCGGCGGGGCGGTTTTGCCGTGGCCGAACAGTTGGCCGATCAATCCTTTGAGCGTTTTCATTGTGATCCTTTCTACGATCGATTCTTCGTTCTTCGTTCTTCGGACTTCATTCGTCACTGGTCATTGCCCTTTGGTCGTTGGTCTCAAAATTCCGATCGCCCACCTCCGTCCCTCTTCACTGATCCGATAACAGGTCCGCTGCTCCGTCCGGTACCGGAGCACGACGGCCGGGCTGTTGATTCGCCGGTCGCGAGCCACGTCGTAGACGGTGGCGAGCCAGCGGAGTTTGCACTCGTGCGTATCGTCGATCAACCCGGACTGCACCGCCGCGTAGAACGCCGGGCGCAGTGCCGCCAGGTCGATCTCCGGCCGGAGGTGTTTGGTTTGCAGTCGCTGCCATGGTCCGCTTTCTGTCAACCCTTGATCGGTTGCGATCGGTTGTGATCGGTTGTGATCGGCCGATCGGATGGCGCCCGTATCCGTTACCGTGTCCGTAGCGCTGAGATCTCTAGTCGGTACGGATACGGTTTTTAGATTTTCTTTTTTACGGTACGGGCGCGGCGCCGATCGCTGCCGATCATCGCCGATCATCGCCGATCGCTGCCGATCACTGCCGATCACGTCCAGCGCGTCGGCTACCGTCAGTGCCGTGTCAGGGGCTAGCGCCATCTGCCTTCGCGAGCGGGCCTCCTCGGCCAGCTCGACCAACCACGGCAGGTGCAGTTGGTACGCGCCATCCGCCTCGTACACGAGGCGGGAGAGTTTCAGCGTTTTCCGTGCTTCGCAAATCGTCGATTGACTGAAACCGAGTAGCGCCGAGAGACTCCGCTGTGTGTGCGGCGGCGCCGCGCGAGCCAGGCCGCGCGGCCGCCCCTCTCGGATCATCCACCGCAGCAGCTCGGCCGGGCCTCTCGGCAATCCGGCCGCGACCAGATCGTCGACCGCAGCCAGGTAGGCCGCGTCGCGGTTCTCGCCGTAATCCCACGGCAGGGGCTTCTGGCCGCCGGGTGGCGGCCTGATGGGTTCGTCCATGCAAGAGTTCTTTCGTGGTCAAGGCTGCCCCTCAATATTCGTCTCAGTAGCCGCTGCGAGGATTGCGTCGGCCGGATCGTTGGCGTAGTGGCAACGGTCTCCCCGCGCGTAAAATCGGCCGCACGACTGGCAGGCGGCGATCTTGACGATTTCAACACGGCCCTGCCGCATTGCCTCCAAGGCTTCGTGGTCGCGGCAATATGCCACGCCGCGTACCTCCTCCGCCGCTTCCCGCAGTTCGTCGCGCAGCTCGATCCCTCTCGGGCTCAGCCAATCGGCCATATATTCCGCGAGTCGGTCGCATGTCTCGAGTAGCCGCGTGAGTGCAGGGTCGGTCACCGGCTCACCCTCCCCTCGCAAATCGCCGTCATCAATCGCTCAAATCGCTCCTGCTCCTCACGCCAGGCGAGGTCCAGCCGCGCGGCCTCCTGCCGGTCGCTCTCGCGGCGGACGGGGATCACGCGGAGCCGCTCCCACGGCCTGATCGGATAGCGGCAGACGGCGAGCATCTTCGCCCGGGCGCGGCAGGTCCGTCGCTCGCCTGTGGTCTCGCCGATCGGCACGGCCAGCGCGCCGAGGAGCCACGCCGAGCCGGGCCCGCAGCCCGACAGGCCGGAGCACGGCGGCGGGCGGCGCGTGAATTCGCAGTAGACGAAATACTGGCGGCATTCGGTGGTGCTGGGTTTCACGGCGCCGCCTCCTGGGGCCTGCTGGCCTCGAGGGTCGCTCGCAGATCGTCGTCGCTGTAGCGGCCTTGGGCCCACTCCTCGACGGCCCACGGGATCGCTAGCGCCTCGTTCCGTTCGCGGGTCAGCTCGTCGATGCGGGCCTGCATGCGGTCGCGCATCAGCGCGCGGAGGGAGTAGGCGGTGTTGTAGAGCGATTCCCAGTATTTCACGGCCTCGCGCAGGGTGGCGTTGGACTGAGCCAGCGCGTAGTTCTCGAGCCTCAGCCACTCGATCTCTCGGTCGCGATCGTCGGGGGTGTTGATCTCACGCATGGTCGGCCTCCCGGAATAGTTGGAGTGCGGCGTCGCGGCGGTCGAGGTCGGGGAGCTCTTCGCGGCGGATGGGGATTTCGATCGGGGCGTCGATGCCCACTCGGGCCTGCGAGCCGTCCCAGTCGAGCAGCTCCACCGTGATCGATTCGCCGATCAGGATCCGCTGGCCGCGTTTGCGGGTGAGTACAAGCATGGAATTCCTCCGTGAAAAAAGGGGGGTTGGGTCAAAGAAACGTCTTTTGCGATCCATTCAGATACGCTTCAACCGTGGCGTCATTCCGTTGCGAATTGTGGTACGAACAGGCAAGGACGCAATTTTCAACCGTGTACATTCCGCCGCGTGCCCCAGGCAGCAGCCGGTCGGTGGTGACCTCCCCGCTGCAGTCGCCCTTTCCGCGGTTGGCCCAAAAACACTGACGGCCGTGCGTTTTGGCGACGAGAATCTGTAGCTCAAGTTTTTTGAGCGACCCATTGCCGGAGCTGGGGCTTTTTCCGTACGCCGACCACGCGGCCAGCATCTGCCGCATTTGAAACGGATGACCAATGGGAAGGTGACCTTGAATTATGCGGCATAGCTCTTCGGCGCGCAGTGTCATCCACTCATCGGACCGCGGCGAGCGGACCAGGCGGTATACATCATGGATTGCTTCGTACAGCGGCAGCTCTTGAAACGTCATCAGTTTGGCTCCATGGCGGTACAAACCGCTCCCGACTCACTACCGTTTTCCCACAGCGGCGGCAGTGCGTTTTCGCTTGCCTGGCGAACCACTTGGCTCCGCATCGGTCGCAGACAAAATAGAACTCAGCCTCGTTGTTGACAGTTGGCAAAATCGCTCCTCTCTTTCAATGCCGACATATCGCCGGCCTTGTCCTAATTCCAGCACCGCGGCGCCGGTGCTCGCGCTGCCGCTGAACGGGTCCACAATCAAGTCCCCGGGCTCCGAACAACAGCCGACAATCCGCCGCATGATCTCCAAGGGAACTTGTGTTGGAAAACCAGGTATCCGCTCCGGGCTGTTGTCGACCAGGCGGGGAACCTGCCACACGTCATCAAGGATTTTGCCGTTGGGATCGGCCCGCTTGTCCTGATACTTCGTCTGCCGATCAGACGGCCGGCTTACGGCCTCCCGGTTGAAGACGAACTTCTTGGGATTGACCACGCAATAAAACAGGTGGCGAGAACAGCGGTTGAAATTGCCGCTGCAATTCACCCCGAAGGTTTCGTACCACTTCACCCACGCACGGCGCTCTAAGCCTACCTCTCCGAGAATCAGACCGAACGCGTCGGCCCACTCATCGCAGATCATTACCCACATGGCGCCGTCTGGGGTGAGCTGGTTAACGCAAAGGCTCATCCACTGATGGCACCAAGTCAGGTAGTCTTCGGCCGGCTTCTTGTCGGCGTCTTTGCCGCGACCGTAATCGACCCCGATGTTGTAGGGCGGATCGGCGAAGACCAGGCGGGCACGGCCTTTGATCTTAGGCAGTTCGGCGAGGCAGTTCCCGTGGACGATCTTCCATGGCGATGAGCCGTTTTGTTTGGCGATCGCGTCAGCGGCCTTCGTTTCCATCGCAACCAGTTTTTCCCGGCGAGCAATCTCCCGCTTCGCTTGGGGGATCGTGAGCTTGCCCTGCTCGATTCTCTCGGCTAGCTCCGGGTGCTTGACGATCTTTTCCGCGTCGGCAATGTACTGCCGATTCGTCCCCGCCGCCTTGGCTCGGACGGCGTCGGTCGATCGCTCGTTGCGGTCGACGGCTTTGCTTTGCTCAATTGTTTGAGTAGAGCTATCCTTGGGTCGGCCTTTGCCGGCAGCCTTTCCTCCCTTGCTTCTGCCTTCGCTCTGTCGTTGCTTGGCGTCGGCCTTGATCTGGGCGAGCTTCGCCTGACAGCCCTCGATCATCTCCGACCGCTTCACTTCCACGATCGCCGCCTGGGATGAGTTGAGATGACGCCGCCGCCGGTTCTCTGAGTAGACGAAATCAATCGCGTCGATCTCGGAACCGTGGAACTCTTTCGTCGCAGGCTCAACGCCTGCCATGGTGCAGGCCGTCGTGCGGTTGCGGCCATCAAGAACTTTCCCGTCGAGCAACACGATCGGCTCGCGTAACCCGTGTTGGCGGATATCCGCCGCCAGAGCCGCGAGCTCGACCTCGTCGAGCAACGGGAACATCGAAGCGATTGGATGGAATGCGTAGCTCATTTTCCCGCCAACTTCCGTGCCTTAACCAGTGTCGCCCCCAGCCACTTCCCCCGCAGTTCCTTGGCGAGCTTGCCGGGTACGATCTCGCCGTTTTCCCGCGGGAAACTGCTCAGGTCGCGGCAGATATCCTTCGCCACCTCCATCGCGTCGCGGTCGTCATCCGGCGCCCTGGCGATCACCTGCCACTCGCCGTCAATCTCGTCCACCACGTAGCCGTCGTTGGCGATACCGATACAGATCTCCGCCAGCTCGCGTTGGGCCGCCTGTTCCTCCGGCGTGGCGCCGCCCTGGGTGCCACGGCCGCGAGTGACCCGGCCAGACTTGGTCGCGTCCTGGCCTGTGGAACCCATGATCCGCTGGTACTCGGCAGCGGGAAGGCCCCGCAGGCCGAGCAGCTCCTTGATCGCGTTGCCACAAAAAATATGGTGGGCGGCGCTTCGAATGTCGCCCTCGTTGATCTCTTCCAGCGGTCGCCACTTGCCGCCCTTTTTGCCGAGGAACTCGTCTCGCGTCGAGTAGCTGCCCTCCGCGTAGACGCCGCGGTCGTAGAGCGTCGCGTAGCCGGTGCATACGTAGCGGTAGGCCGGGCCTTCGGTGTCGGACCAGTCCTCCCGCTTGATCTGCACCCGGTCGTAGTGGATCGGAAAATTTCTCGCGATCCTCTCCGCACCCGCGGAGGAGAGACAGGCCCGGGCCGCGTCGCCCTGGCCCTGGATCGTCCAGTCCTGCGCGTAGGTCTGGCTCACCAGGATCCGCTCGATCGCCGCACGCATGCGGGGAGCGAGCTCGGCTTTTTTTTCGAGCACCAAGAGC
>JAVEYE010000135.1:0-9498 GCA_034003665.1 Rhodospirillales bacterium
AACCCGGATACTGGCCACTTTTTCGATGATACGCGCCTGTACATCGAGGCCAACTCGGCCCTCAGCCGTGAAGACAAGGAGAAGATTTATTACCGGAATGCCGTTAAGGTCTTCAAAAGGCTAAAGGTTCCCGCCGCCGCGTAAGTGACGGGCGTTTCGACGGACGACGATCGACGCCGTTCGGTTTCGGTAGACCAAGGGAAATGGCGAATGAGCGAGGGATTCCGCATCAAGAAAAGCTGGCCCCGGATATCGGCGGATCTGGTCGAGAAGTTCCGCCCGCTGCCGGTGGCCAACGTCAGCGACTGCATGGCACGCATGGATGCCGGAGGATGTGACCTGCGGCCCATGCATCGCGAAGGCGTGCTGGCCGGGCCGGCCTTTACGGTCCGCACGCGACCGGGCGACAACCTGATGCTCCACAAGGCCATCGACATGGCCCAACCCGGCGACGTCATCGTCTGCGATGCCGGGGGAGACGTCACCAACTCGCTGATGGGGGAACTCATGCTCGTCCACGCCGTCCGACGGGGCGTGGCGGGCTTCGTGCTCACCGGTTCCATCCGCGACCGGCAGGCCTTCCTGGAGGAAAACTTGCCGGTATACGCATTGGGCGTCACCCATCGGGGACCTTACAAGGACGGGCCAGGCGAGATCGGCTTTCCGATCGGTCTCGGCGGCATGGTGGTTTGCCCGGGCGACCTCATCCTCGGCGATATCGACGGGGTCATCGTGGTGCCGCGCATCTCGGCCGAAGGGATCCTGCAACGCGTGCAATCGAAGCACCAGGCGGAAGGCCGCCAGATGGAGGCGATCCGCAACGGTACCGTCGATCGGGCGTGGGTCGACAAAGCCCTTGCCGAAAAAGGGTGCGAGTTCGTGGACTGAAGACCGGCGAGGCATCCTGGGATCGGGATTTTAGCCTACTCTTCAGCCGGCCACCGATCGGATGGGGGGCGTGTCGATCGGCGTTCGACGCGCTGGCCAGGATTCCCGCCGATTCAGGCGTTTGGCAGGTGGTTGTTCGGCGACTCTACCTTGGGTCGCGCTGGGGTCTTTCGGATCGGCCGGTCCTTCGTCCAGCGATAGCGGCGAAGGCGGCTGCCAATCCGAAGAGCAGCGCGAACAGCAGAGTCGCGCTGAACACCCCCCACAGCGGCGAGAGCACCCACAGCCAGGGCCAGTCAACGACGCCGGTCAGCTTCAGGGCGGTCAATGCGATGCTGCCCGCGCATGCCAGGGTGGCCAGGAAGATCACGACCTCAGGCGAGGACGCCCGCCATCGTCTCCCGCCGGACCTTGCCGGCGGCAGGGCGCTAGCCGACGTCGCGCCATCGTCGTCGCGGCCGTCCGGGCGCGCGGCGTGGCCCGTTTCCGGGTGGGGAGCCTCCGGCCTATCCTGTTCGTTCATCCTGCTCCTCTTTCCCAACTTGCCTCGCGGCTTCGGTTTTTGTGGCACCCGATACCCAGAAAAAGACACGGTGTGCAACGGAGTCCTAGCCGTGATTGGTTAAGAAAATCCTTTTGCACCCCACTTGTCCGCCGCCGCCAGCGGGCGGGCGGCCTCGTGTTGGAAACAATTTCTTCTTGCATGGGGCGGCGGCGGTCGTGCGCGCCTACTTCCGGTGTCGCGTCTCGCGATAGAGAATATAAAGTCCGGTGACCATGACGATGCCGGCCCCCAGCAGCGTGGTGACCGAGGGCGACGCCCCCCACAGCGTCAGGTCGAAAAGGATCGCCCAGCCGATCTTGGTGTACTCGAAGGGGCTGATGATCGAGGCTGGCGCCAGTTTCAGCGCATAGGTCATGCAGATCTGGCCGATGGTGCCGGCCAGTCCGGTGGCGAGGTAGAGGATCATCACCTCCGTTGTCGGCGTCACCCATACGAAGGGCAACACGCATGCCGTCATCAGGGTGCTCGCCCACATGTAGTGGAAGACCACCGTATAGGGGCTCTCGGTGGCGCCCAGCATGCGCACGTAGGGCAAGGCCACCGCCCAGAACAGGGTCCCGGCGAGGGCGTACAGGCTGCCCGTCTGGATGTCGCCCTGCGGGTTCAACGCGATCAGCACGCCACAGAAGCCGACGACGATTGCCAGCCATCGGTGCAGGCCGACCCGTTCGCCCAGCAGAGGAATGGCGAACAACGTGGCGAAGATCGGCACCGACATGGCGATCGCCATGCCGTCGGCCAGCGCCACGTGCTGGTAGGCGTAAAAATAGCAGGCGTTGCTGAGCACCCCGGTGACGGTGCGGATGGCGTGAATGCCGGCCCTTTTGGTCTTGAGGATGCGCAAACCGCCGAAGGACAGGATGAACGGCACCGTCAGCACGGCGGTGATGAGGTTGCGAAAGAACACCGCCTCGACCGGGTGGTAATCGGTGCCGATCAACTTGACGCACATGTTGGTCGCGGCAAAGCAACCCACCGCCACCACCATCAGCAGGATGCCGGTGGCGATGGCGGCCGGCGGCATCGTGGGAGCGGGAGGAGGGGGAACCTTGGCGGTCACGGTTCGCTCAGGTGTGCCAGCCGCGAGCACGCTGGAACAGGTCGGTGATCCAGAAGGCCTGGGCGCCGACGGCGCCCAGCGGCAGCAGCACCCAGACGACGTCGAAGAGCGCCAGGCCGAAAACGATGACGCAGAAGTCGGCCCGGCTCAGCTTGTGGAAGACATAGATCAGCCAGTCGACGGTGTCCTCGGGCTTGCGCTCGGACTTGGCCACCTCTTCGCGGCTGGGCTTGGCCTTCCTGCTGTTACGGGCGTGATGGACGAGATCGACCCCGTAGTCGATGGTGGCGCCGGCCGCCGCCGCGAGGCCGAACCACAGCCACGGCGCGTTGCCGGTGGCGCCCCATGTGCCGATGCCCAGCGCGGCGAAAAAGGCGGAGTCGACCAGCCAGTCGGCCAGGTCGTCGAAACGGGCCCCCCATTCCGAGGACATATTCCGGATGCGCGCAACCTCGCCGTCGCAGTTGTCCAGCGTGTAGCAGAGGATCATCATCAGGCCACCGACGATTCCCCAGGCCCAGCTTCCGGCCAGGAAACACCCGGCCGCCAGCAGCCCGGCCGTCAGCGAAAGCCCGGTCACCTGATTGGGCGTGAGCGCCAGGCGCAGGAGCAGCGGGGTCAGCCGGTACGAAAGATGGCGCGTCAGGGGGAACAGGCGCACGGGGGCGCGCGGCGCAAGGGTGGCTTCGGAAGGCGAAAGGGCGGACACGATGCGATCGTTCCCCGGTGGCGATGGCCGTGCCGTCATCTCTAGCCAACGGCCCGGGCGGTTGCAAGGATTCCGCGGGACCGGCGAGACAAATTCATGGTGGCGGGGCGAGGCGGCAATCCTTAAAAGAGGGCGGGGCTCCGCCCACGGCGGCAGGGCTCTTTCTCAGGCGGAAGCGTGCATGAAAGTTGCGTCCTACATCGGCCTGCTCGTCGGCCTGGCGGTCATGACCGCCCTTGTCGCCTGGGCGGGCGTCCAGGAGATCGGCGGCCTGTTGCTGGCATCGGGCTGGACGCTGCCGTTGATTCCGCTGATCTGGCTGCCGTCGCTGCCGATGAATACGCGCTGCTGGCAGTTGTTGTTCGTCAGGGAACACACGCCGACGTTCGGGCGGGCCCTTTATGCCCAGTGGATCGGCCGGGCCATCAATACCCTGCTGCCGGTCGCCTCGATCGGGGGCGACGTGGTCAAGGCACGCGCCCTTATCCTGTGGGGCGCCGATCCGCATCATGCCAGCGCCGCGGCGGTGGTCGACAAGACCATCGACGTCATCACCATCGTGCTGTGGGGCCTGATCGGCATCGCGCTCCTGGCCGCGATGGCGCTGGACGACGGGCTGGTCGCCGGCTCGCTGCTCGGGCTGGTGGCGCTCGGCGTCGGCGTCTTCGGATTCATCGCGGTCCAGCGGGCCGGGATGTTCGGCTATCTGGCCCGGTTGGCCTATCGCCTCACCGGATCGCACGCCGCCGGCCGGCTGGTCGGCATGGCCGAGGAGGTCGACCGCGTCATCCGCGCGCTCTACGGTCAGCGTCGCCGGCTGGTCGCCGCCATCGTCTGGCGGATGGCCGCCCTGATCTGGCAGTCGGGCGAGGTGTGGCTGGCGGCCCTGTTGCTCGGTCATCCGATCGGGCTGATCGAGGCGTTGATGCTCAAGAGTCTCAGCAACACGGTCAGCGACGCCGCTTTCGTGGTTCCCAACAGCTACGGCATCCAGGAAGGCGCCTTCGTCCTGGTGGGCGGCTTGATCGGGCTCGCTCCCGACGTCTCCCTGGCTGTTTCCCTGGCCATTCGCATTCGCGAGCTCCTCATCGACGTGCCGGGCCTGATCGCTTGGCAGGTGGTCGAGGGCCGTGTCCTGCTGCGCCGCCGCAGGGCCTGAGGGCGATCCGCCATGCTTGGTTTCCTGGTCATCCTTGCCACTGTCGTTGTCGCCGCATCGTTTGCCTACGCTGTCGTCTCGATGGCGGCGGTCCTGCGCTTTCGCATCCGGCTGCGGCGGGCGCGGCCGGCGGCGACGTGGCGGCCGGCGACCCTGCTGAAGCCGCTTTGCGGCCGGGAATTCGAGTTGGAGGAAAACCTCGCATCCTTCTGCCGGCAGGAAGGCGGCGACTATCAGGTGGTGTTCGGCGTCCACGATGCGGCCGATCCGGCGGTCGCCGTGGTCGAACGCCTGCGCGCCCGCTTCCCAGAGCGCGACATCGCGCTGATCGTCGATCCCACCATCGTGGGCTCCAACCAGAAAGTCGGCAACCTTGCCAACATGATGCCGGCGGCCCGCTACGACCTGATCGTCGTTTCCGACAGCGACATGCGGGTCGGCCCCGATTGCCTGGCACGCGTCATCGCCCCGTTCGCCGACCCGGCGGTCGGCGCCGCCACCTGCGTCTATTGCGGGCGGCCCGGGCCGGGTTGGGTTTCGCGGGTCGGCGCCATGTTCATCAACGAGTGGTTCCTGGCCTCGGCGCTCATTCCTGCCGTCTTCGGCAAGCTTTCCTTCTGCTTCGGGGCGACCATGGCGGTGCGCCGCGACGCGCTGGAGGCCATCGGCTCGTTCGAGGCGCTGGCCGATCTGCTGGCCGACGACTACATGCTGGGCAACCGCGTTGCCGCGCTCGGCATGAAGGTGGCGCTGGCTCCATATCTGGTGGAAAACGTCGTCGACGAGCCGACCCTCAAGGGGCTCTTTCTTCACGAGCTCCGTTGGGCCCGCACCATCCGTTCGGTGCGGCCCATCGGCTATGCCCTGATGTCGATCACCGAGGTGTTGCCCCTGACCTTCCTCGCTGCCGGCCTGCTTGTCGCCGTCTCCGCTTCGGCGATGCCGGCTATTGGATTGGCGGCCGGCGGGGTTGCCGTGCGCCTGGCCCAGCACGCCGCCGTGCACTCGATCCTGCCGGCCGCCAGCCGCGGACGATTCTGGCTCATTCCGCTACGCGACCTCTTGTCTCTGGCGGTTCGCGTGGCCAGCTTTTTTGGCAGCAAGGTCTTGTGGCGCGAGCAGGCTTTCGTCATTCATGACGGCAACCGCCTCACCGCCGCGAAATGACTGGTTGCAAGGATTGGTGTTGACGATGAAGAAGACCCTGTTCCTCAGCCCGCCCACCTATGACGGCTACGACGGCGGCGCCGGTTCGCGTTACCAGTGCAAGCGCGAGGTCAAGTCGTTCTGGTACCCCACCTGGCTGGCCCAATTGGCCGCGCTGGTGCCCGGCAGCCGGCTGATCGACGCCCCGGCCCGTGGCCTGCAACTTGACGCCCTGCTGCCGCTGGCAGGCGACTACGAGTTTCTGGTCATCTACACCAGCACGCCGTCGTTCAGAAACGACGTCAAGGTGGCCGAGGCCTTCAAGGCGTTGAACCCGGCTTTGTTGATCGGCTTTTGCGGCGCCCACGTCGCGATCAACAACGAGGCCTCGATCAAGGCGTCGCCCGCCATCGACTTCGTCTGCGACGTCGAGTTCGACTTCGCCATCAAGGAGATCGCCGAGGGCAGGCCGCTTTCCGAGGTCTTGGGCATAACCATCCTCAAGGACGGCGTGCCGCATTTCACTGGCAAGCG
Organism: Rhodospirillales bacterium; assembly: GCA_034003665.1. Taxonomy (GTDB): domain Bacteria; phylum Pseudomonadota; class Alphaproteobacteria; order Rhodospirillales; family Shumkoniaceae; genus Shumkonia. The sequence goes on from JAVEYE010000135.1 coordinate 6,062, forward strand.
GCCGATGATCGAGGACATGGACTCGCTGCCGTGGGTGACGCCCGTCTACAAGGAGCACCTGGTCACCAGCGACTACTACAACGGCTACATGCTGCACCCCTACATGTCGCTCTACACGGGGCGCGGCTGCAAGTCGCGCTGCACCTTTTGCCTGTGGCCGCAAACGATTTCAGGGCACAACTACCGGACCCGCTCGATCGCCAACATCGCCGCCGAGATCAAGTGGGCGCGCGACAACTTTCCGGAGGTCAAGGAGTTCTTCTTCGATGACGACACGCTGACCGACAACATCCCCCACGTCGAGGGGCTGGCCCGCGAGTTGGGAAAGTTGGGCGTGACGTGGTCGTGCAACGCCAAGGCCAACGTGCCGTACGACACGCTGAAGGTGATGAAGGAGAACGGCCTGCGCCTGCTGCTGGTGGGCTACGAATCGGGTAATCAGAAGATCCTTAACAACATCAAGAAGGGCATCCTGGTCACCAAGGCCCGCCAGTTCACACGCGATTGTCACGAGCTTGGAATCCTGATTCACGGGACCTTCATCGTCGGCCTGCCCGGCGAGACGCTCGAAACCATCGAGGAAAGCATCCGCTACGCCCAGGAGCTTGATCCCAAGACCATCCAGGTGTCTCTGCCCGCCGCCTATCCGGGGACCTTCCTCTACGACCAGGCCATCGAGAACGGCTGGCTGGCTCCGGAGCGGGCTGATCATCTGGTCGACGATCACGGCGTGCAGAACAGCGTGATCGAGTATCCGCACCTGACCAGCGCCCAGATTTTCGACGCCGTGGACCGCTTCTACAAGCGCTTCTATTTCCGACCGCGCAAAATGGCGTCGCTCTTCTTCGAGATGTGCCGCGACTGGCAGGTGATGAAGCGCCAGCTGCGCGAGGGGGTGGAATTCTTCCGCTTCCTGTGGGGTCGGGAGAACGCAGTCTGAAACGCCTGATCGTCACGGGCGACGACTTTGGCCTGTCGCTGCCGGTCAACGAAGCCATCGAGGAAGCCCATCGGCGGGGCATCCTGACGGCGACGTGCCTGATGGTCGGCGCCCCCGCCGCGGCCGACGCCATCAAGCGGGCCCGCCGTCTGCCCGATCTGGGGGTGGGGCTTCATCTTGTGGTGGTGCGCGGCCGTCCGGTCATGCCGGCGGCGGCCGTTCCCGATCTGGTCGACGGCGAGGGGCGGTTCGACGCCAACCTCGTACGGGCCGGCTTCCGCTATTTCTTCCTGCCCAGGGTGCGCCGTCAACTGGCGTCGGAGATCCGCGCCCAGTTCGCGGCCTTCCGGCGGACCGGCCTGCCGCTCGATCACGTCAACGCCCACAACCATATGCATGTCCATCCGACGGTGTTGAGCCTTGTCCTGCGCATTGGCCGCGAATACGGCATGACGGCCGTTCGTCTGCCCTTCGAGCCTCACGTCGGCGGCGGCCTGGCGGCGCGGCTGGGTCGTGTCTTCCTCGGCCTGTGGATCGCCCTGATGAGGCGCCGTCTCGCCACCGCGGGCATCCGCCACAACGATTTTGCATTCGGCATCAGCGATTGCGGACACATGGACCGCAATCGTCTGCTTTCCCTTCTGGCCAATCTTCCCGAGGGGATATCCGAGATATTCTGCCATCCCGCCACCCGACGGTGGCCGGAAATCGAACTCGAGGCTGCGCATTTCGGCTTCGAGGACGAGTTCGAAGCCCTGATCGATCCGGCCGTGCGCATGGCCGCGGCGGACGCCGAGTTGACGACCTTTCGCGGATTGTGATACCGCCTGACGCAGCCCTTCGAACCGGAGCCCCATGTCATGGTCGGCGATTCCTGGACCCACAAAATGGCCCGCGTGGTTGTTCTTCCGCTGGTCAACACGCCGGTGACGCCGAACCACATCACCACATTGCGGCTGATCACCGGGTTGGCCGCCTGCGCCGCCTTCGCCGTGGGCGAGCGCTCGTGGGACGTGACCGGCGGCTGGCTGTGGCTGCTGTCGGCCTTTCTCGATCGCGCCGACGGCGAACTGGCCCGGGTCAGCGGCAAGACCAGCCCGTGGGGCCACAAGTACGACATGGTTGCCGACATCGGCGTCACCGCGCTGTTTTTCCTGGGTGCCGGCATCGGCCTTCGGGGCACCGAGCTGGGCGGATGGGCCATTCTGATGGGGGCGCTGGGGGCGGCCGGCGTGGTGGCCGCAGAGATCCTGGCCGAGATCATCGACCGCGACGGCACGAATACCGGCGAGAAGGCCTATCCCGGCTTCTGGGGCTTCGATTTCGACGATGTACTCTATCTTTTCGCGCCGGTGGTCTGGTTGGGCTGGCAGATGCCTTTCGTGGTGGGCGCCGCGGTGGGCGCCCCGGCCTTCGCCCTGCTTACGGCCTATCGGCTGCGCCGCCACCGCCAACGCAAGGCCGGCGCCGTTTCTGCCTGAGCCGCCGCTTCCGTCCTGGCGTTTTTCCGCACCGCGGCGACCGCCGCCGTTGACTTTCGCGCGGACAGCGCTTATCGGCTGAAACGGATACCGACACGCCTGTGTCGAGGACGGCCCAGCCTTGGCCGTCGCGCCCGGTTCCTGAGCGAAACGTCCGAACGGATCAGAACAAATGTCGAGCACCCTGGCGGCGGACCCGCAATTTCTTATCCTTTTCGCGGGCGGAATCCTTTTGGCCGGCGTCGTTGCCGGAATCCTGGCCGGTCTTCTCGGCGTCGGCGGCGGCATCGTCATTGTTCCGGTCCTGTTCAACATCTTCCTGTTCCTCGGCATCGACGAGGCCGTGCGCATGCATCTGGCGGTCGGCACGTCGCTGGCCACGATCATTCCCACTTCGATCATGTCGGCCCGCGCTCACTACAAACGCGGCGGCATCGACGTCGATCTGCTGAAGTCTTGGGGGCCGGCGATCTTCATCGGCGTCCTTGCCGGCACCGTGCTGGGCGGTAACGTGCGCGGCCACGTTCTGACGGCCATCTTCGCGGTGATCGCCCTCCTGGTCGCCGCCAACATGGCCTTCCGCAAGGAGGGCATGACCATCGCCGACACCCTGCCGTCGGGAATTGGGCGCGCCGCCATGGGGCTAGGGGTCGGCGCCTTCTCGGTGATGATGGGGATCGGCGGCGGCACCTTGACCGTTCCGCTGTTGACCGCCTTCAGCTATCCAATCCGCCGTGCTGTCGGCACCGCCTCGGCCATCGGCTTCATCATCGGCGTGCCGGGGGCCATCGGCTTCATCCTGGCGGGGCTGGACGCACCCAACCTGCCGCCCCTGAGCCTCGGCTACGCCAACCTCATAGGCTTCGCGCTGATCGTGCCGGCGACCATGACGATGGCGCCGATCGGCGCGCGCAACGCCCACACCATCGCACCGCGCACCCTGCGTCTGGCCTTCGGCTTCTTCCTGCTGGTCACTTCGCTGCGCATGTTCTGGAGCCTCTTGTGAGGTAGACGGT